>CANQOI010000010.1 GCA_947625435.1 uncultured Clostridia bacterium
CAGATTATCTCAGATGGACCGTCACCTTCGGAGCCGTGCCGTCAATCTTAAATGTGGTGCTGGCCTATTTTGTGCGTTCGGAGGGCTCGTCGCTCCACGCAAGCCTGGGCACTATGAGCGGATGCCTCCTTAATATAGTACTCGATCCCGTTTTCATACTGCCTTGGGGACTTGATATGGGCGCCGCGGGTGCGGGGCTTGCCACATTCATATCGAACTGCTGCGCATGCATTTATTTCTTCGTTCTGCTATATGTAAAACGCGGTAAAACGTTCGTGTGCATCAGTCCTTCAAAATTCAGATTCGACAGGGCGACAGCCATCGGCATATGCGCCGTGGGCATACCCGCCGCCATACAGAATCTGCTCAATGTGACGGGTATGACGGTGCTGAATAATTTTACTTCGGAATATAACGCGGAGGCTGTTGCGGCAATAGGTATCGCGCAGAAGGTCAATATGGTGCCCGTTCAGATAGCGCTCGGATTCTCGCAGGGCATAATGCCCCTCGTGGGCTACAATTACGCCTCCGGCGACAGGGAGCGCATGAAGAAGACTGTTTTATTTGCGGGTAAGATAATAGTCATATTCATGACATGCGTGACTGTACTGTACTATGCCGGAGCCGGAGTCATATCGTCCGTGTTCATGAAGAATGAGATCGTTGTAGGTTACGGCACGAGATTCCTTCGCGGCTTCTGTCTTGCAATGCCCTTTCTCTGTATTGATTTCCTCGGAGTGGGCGTTTTCCAATCCTGCGGACTCGGCAGGAATGCGCTCATATTCGCTGTTCTCCGTAAGATAATCCTTGAGATTCCTGCGCTGTATATATTAAATACGTTTTTCCCGCTGTACGGCCTCGCGTATGCTCAGTTTTCGGCGGAGCTGGTGCTCTCTGCCGCCGCCGTAGCGGTCCTTTACAGGATAATGAAAGGGCCGGGCGGAGCTTATGCGGAGCATCAGGATATTTCACGTTTGGAATAGATCGCGCATGAGATACAGAAGGACAGCGTATATATCGCAAGTCCTGCGGCCAACGCTGCCGGAGCGACCCATATACTTTGTATTTTTGTATATACTTCCGACATAATGCCTGCCTCCGCGCCGTTTGCGGCCATTATTCCCACACCCGAGAACACGATGCACACGACGCATACCATTACCATCATGAATACGCGCCCCTTTATGGCGCCGAATCTGAACAGGAACGGAAGAGATGCGGATATATAAAACACCTCCACTAAAAAGCCTGCGCTCATCACCGCGCTGAACAAGCCGGGATCAAAGCCGCCGGACCGTATCATTCCGACTGCATAGCATATGCCGGAGGCTGTTACAGCCGTCAGCTCGGAGGCAAGGCCTATTATATATTTGGACATCACTATGTGCTTTCTCGTACAGGGGAGCGCGCAGCAATATACATTCCACCTGCTGTTTTCGTCCAGCCCAAAAAGGGTAGTCGGTATGACTGCGACGAAAAATATCATATAGAATACCATGAATATATTTCCGTTCCCTGTCAGCGTTATTGCGGCAAATACAGCGAATATGAACACATATGCTTTGAAATTCTTTATAATTAAGTACAGATCGTTGAGGATAAGTCCTTTCATTTTACATTCTCTCCTTTTATCATGAATACGAAAAGCTCCTCTATGCCCACCGCGCCGAGGCGCGCCCCGGCAGGCAGGCAGTTCTTCTTTACTATTGCTTCGGCGCCGTAGGGTGTTATCTTCTTATGGAGCACCGCATCCGGGTTTATATCGCTCATATTATTTATCTCGCTCTCGCTTCCCCGCATTATGCCGTATTCCGAGAGTAAAATGTCCTTTTCTTCGCAAAGGAGGATTTCACCCTTATGAATGAAGGCTATGTAATCGCACAGCTTTTCGAGATCGCTGACTATATGGGACGATATGAGCACGGAATGGGTCTCGTCTCGTGTATAATCGTTCAGCATGGACACTATTTCGTCGCGCATTACGGGGTCAAGTCCGCTCGTGGCCTCGTCAAGAAGGAGGAGCCGGGCTCTGTGGGACATGGCTATCGCTATGCCGAGCTTCATTTTCATTCCGCGGGAGAAGTCCTTGAACGGCTTATTCATGGGAAGTGAAAATTTATCGATAAGACGCATATATTCGCTGCTGTCCCAGTTAGAATATATATTCTTCATGACCTTCCCCACCTCGGCGGCACTCAGGCGCGTGGATATACCTATATCGTCGAATACGACTCCTACGTTTTCTTTTATGTAGAGTGAGTCCCTGCGGCTGTCCCTGCCCAGCACCGTTATGCTCCCGCTGTCTGCGCGGAGCATGTCGAGTATGAGCTTTACGGTGGTGCTCTTGCCGGCGCCGTTCTCGCCTACGAGGCCCAATATGCAGCCGCTCGGCAGCGTGAGATTTATGTTGCTCAGTTTGAAGTCTTTAAATGTTTTGGTCAGATTTTTGATCTCGAGTGCGTTCATTTTTGAATTCGATCCTCCTACTGCAATCTTGTTATGCGTTTGTACGATTTTACCTGTTCGTGCAGCTTTACTCGTCGGCGCAGAAATCTATCATGCCTATGATATCCTCTTTGGAAAGGCTGCATGAAGCGGCAAGCTTCAGTATTTCTTCAATGTGCTCTTCTATTTTCTTCAGATTTGCCTCACGTATGAGCTCTGTATTTTTGTGTGCCACATAGCAGCCCTTTGCGGGCAGCGTATATATGAAGCCTTCCCTTTCAAGCTCGTCATATGCGCGTTTTGTGGTGATAAAGCTTATACCGAGGTCCTTTGCAAGGCCGCGTATGGACGGCAGCATTTCATCTTCTTCAAGAGTTCCGTTTATGATCTGATCTTTGATCTGAGTAAATATCTGGTCGTATATGGGCACGCCGCTTCTGTTGTCTATCAGTATATTCACAAGCTCACCTCCGTATATACTGTATATGTGCATTATATACAGTATATACGGAGGTGTCAAGGGGAAATTTGAAATTATATTCTCGCCTGACGGAGTGATACCGATCAGTTACCCGGCTCTTCAGTTACCCGGCTCCGCGGCATCAATAAATATGCAGCGCATTTCCGTCCCACTCCGCACGGTCTATGAGCCCTCTCACTGCATTTCTCAGCTCGGCAGTGCTTGTAATATAAGCATTGCCCGGCGGGCCCGGCTGCTCCGGCTCCTGAGAGCCAGCTCCCGGGGGCGTATCACCGTCACGGCATACACAAAGCTCGCGTGAAATTGCTTTCATAAGCGAAGCGTCGGCCGTTTTGCCGCTCAGATTGCGGCACGCGCACGCGGCGCGCCCTTTTTTGAGCTTGGTGCTGCAGATGTAATCGAACTCCGGCGCGCCGCAGGTAAGTGCAGATGCGGCGGAATTGCCCGCAGGGAAATTCCGCGCCTTGGGATACATGGGCGCGCCGCATTTTGCGCAGTATATCAGGCCGGAAAGAAGCGAATACCTGCTACGCGGTGTCTGAATATGCTTTGAAGCCTTAAAATTCATTATATTTACGGCAGAAGTCCACATATCACCGCTTATAAGGCCCGCGTGCGCTCCCAGCGCTATTATCCACTCCGACTCATGCTTGTAGGGGATCCCGTTATTGTTATAATTCCGCTTGTTATATGCGATGATCCCCCGCCCTTTGTTTAATTCCTCCTCGCCGAAGCATACCTCGCAGCCCCTCCCGGTGAAATATTCATATGCGCGGCGATCGGCGGCGCAGTAAACGGGATTCAATATTATCTGTCTGAGCGCCGCCGCAGAGTATTCGCCGCCGGCGCGCGGCCTTGAGCCCCGTGCCTTCAGCGCCGCGCGCACACAGCTTATGCTCCTCGTCTTTATGTACTCAGAGTAAATGAATCTGACATCTTCCGCCTCTGAGGGCTGCTCCTCGAGTATGCAGCAGAATATCTTCCTTCCGTCCTTCGTTTCACATTCTGTTTTGCGCGATCTGTATCCCGTGGGCGGAGTGCCTCCGAGCCACCTGCCGCTCCTTGCCAGCATGAGCATGTTGTCGCGCACACGCTCGGCTATCGTTTCACGCTCAAGCTGTGCGAATACGGATGCTATATACATCATGGCCTTGCCCATGGGTCTTGACGTGTCAAATTCTTCTTTAATGCATATGAAGGAAATTTCACGCTTATTGAGATATTCTATGAGTGCGGAGAAATCGCTCACGCTCCTGCTTATCCTGTCGAGCCTGTAGCATACTATGCAGTCCGGCCTTTCTGTCATGACGTCGCTCATCATTTTGCGGAACATGGGTCTTTTGGTGCTGCTTCCGGAAAAGCCCTCGTCCTCATATGTGAATATTTCGTGCCCGCCGCCGAATCTGGCTTCTATATAGCTCCTGCACATGCTTATCTGACTTGCTATGCTCTCCCCCTTGCCTGTATATACCGATTTTCTTCCGTATATGTAGAATTTCATATTTCACTCATTTCACTGTGATTTCCGTCTTGTTCTGATACTCATTATGATCATTATTTACGCAGCCCCGCAATATATTATGCGTGAAATGTTATGCATATCCTGCGCAGAACGGATCGTACCGATATGAGTAAAATAAATAAGCCCGCAGGGCGGCCGGCGCGAGTGCCCGCAGAAATGCCGATTATATTTCACAAGGATATAAAACGCGCGCCCGGTAAGAAAATATTTTCCGATATCATAAAAGATCTTACCCCTCCGAAAATGCCGGAAAACGGCCGTTGCAGGGAATGAAATTATTTGTGAGTATCGCTATGAGCCGCTCCCGGGGCGAATCGATTATGCGGCAGCCCGTCACGCCCACCGCGTTGCAGCCGAGTCCCATGCACATGGTGAGCGCCTGTTTTCCGCAGGCGCGGCAGCACCTGAAGGGTCTGTCCAGATTGTATGCTACCCTCGGCAGATATCCCGCGTCCTCCATGAGTGTGAACAGCGGGAAAAATATCGCCATTGGCGGCAGCATCACGGACACCACCCACGCCAGCACGCGGTAAACGCCCAGCACCAACGCCCCGTGAAGCCAGGAGGGCGCTCCTACGTATTCAAACGCGGCCGTGAGCTTATCCTGAAGCCAAAACAGGCCCGATGAGAGCAGCTCCGAAGGATAATTTGCGCCCGCGACCGTGAGCCAGAGTATGACTGCCAGCATCGCCGTCATTATGGGGTAGCCCAGCCTTTTCCCGGTGAGCACGCTGTCGGCTTTTCTTTCTGCTGCCCTGTAATCCCTGCTGTCGTATACGACTGCTCCGCGGCATATCTCCTCCGCCCGTGAAACGATGGCTTCGCACACGCTGTCTGTTGCACGCGCGGCCGTGATCCTGCTGTCTGCAAGCGCCGCGCGCACATTTTCGTATTGTAAAATGTCTTTTTGCTCATATTCTTTTATTGCTCTTACAAGTGCTCTGTCATCACATAACAGGCGCAGGCTGACCCATCTCGGGTCAAGCCGCGTGCCGCACCGCCTTACGGCGGGTTCGAGCGCGCTCAGTGCGCGCTCGATATCCGAAGGATATTTCACCCGTGAAATATCCCCTGCGCCTGCCGCCTCGGCCGCCTCTTCATTGCCTTGCCCCGCAGCATTTTCCTTTTCTGTTTCTCCGGAGCGCGGCGTCGTGCTGATACGGAACATTTTGTCCAAGGCGCCGAGCACGATCTTACGCGAGGATTTTTCGCGTGCCGTGATCCCTATGACGGGCACGCCGAGCCTGCGGGCTATGAGTGAAATATCCACATATATTTTTCTGCGTTTTGCTTCATCCATCAGATTTACGCATATGAGGACGTTTTTTGTTATTTCCAGTGTCTGCAGCACGAGATTCATATTGCGTTCAAGGCATGTGGCGTCGCATACCAACAGAACGGCGTCTGCGCCTCCGAAGCATATGAAGTCTCTTGCCACCTCCTCCTCGGGCGAGTGGGCCATGAGCGAATATGTGCCCGGTATGTCGACGAATGTGTATGAGATTTCACCGAATGTGCAGTGCCCGCGGGCGGTTGCCACTGTTTTGCCTGTCCAGTTGCCTGTATGCTGCCTCATGCCCGTGAGGCTGTTGAACAGTGTGCTTTTGCCCACATTCGGGTTGCCCGCGACCGCGATCACCGGCCCGCGCTCCCCGGGCGCGGCTTCAGGCGCGGAGGCAGCCTCCGCTGCAATGCCGGGCAGCGCCGCGGTCAGGTCTACGATTATTTTTTCTGCATCCGCGGCGCGCAGTGCTATTATGCTTCCGCGTATCATATACGCGGAAGGGTCCCCCGCAGGGCTCCTTCCGACGCATTTCACCTCGGTGCCTCTTATAAGACCTATATCCAGGAGCCTTCTTCGCATGCTTCCTTCAGACGATATTTCATGCACAACGGCTGTACGACCGGGCTCCAATCTATTAAGACTTATAAATTTATTCCGATCATGCGCTTCAAGCGCTTCATGTGCTTCTTGCTCTTCACGTGCTTCTTGCTCTTCTTGCTCTTCAAACATCAGGACACCTCATTAAATCACGTTATACGGCCTTGTATACTAAATATTATATTAATGAGGTATGCAAAAAGCTTCAGCGCGGCGTCAAGCTCCGGCACAAGCTTTTGCGCGCGGCATCCTTACTCGGGCACCGCAAAGCCGTCGCCGTTTATTATCGCTCTTGCTATGAGCACCGCACTGTCGATCTCGTTTTCGGAATCGGTATTTATATCGCCGGAATACTGAACATAAACCGTGTCGCCCTCTTTTATGATATTGTGATCAAAATATCTGCTTATTCTTAAGTTATTCGTGATCACCTTAAATACCATATGTTCCGCCGGATCTATGCAGAGCACGGCATCGTCAACAAGAAAATACCCATCTTCTACCGAAACAACGGTACCGACCACATTATATCCGTATTCGGGGCCGTATTTCTGCTCATATTCCGTTTCATCGGCACGGTCAGCGTGAGTCAGGACATGATCGATGATCCTGCCTGCTGTATCGCGTCCGATATCAAAAACAAGGGCAACATCATATATATTTGTCAAAAAATACCCGTTTTCTGAGATTGTCATTACGCGCCTGTATATGCCCATGGCCTCCGACGTGACCGTAAATGAAATATGTTTCCCTCTGACGGCGGCGTCCCATGACTTCTCGCTTGTTGCGCCGCCTCCGTCTGCGCCTGATCTTTCTGCTGCGGCACACTCCGTAAGCATTTTCAGGATCTCGGTATCATCTTTAAGGATCATTTCACGCTCCGTGCCGTTTTCATAATGTACGGTGAAATGCTTAAGTTCGATCAATGAGGGTATGTCACACTCGTTAAGAAACGCGCCGAGCGAATCGGGAATGTTTTCTATGCTCGCATAGACATAATATTCGCCGCCTCCGCCCTCGGGATCGGCCGCTATCATGCGTTTTTGATCTATGCCTTTTATTGAATAAGCGGTGAACGTCCCGCCGTTTTCCGCCGCGCATTTTCCTATTTCGGACTCTGTGAGCTCCCGGCTGATGCCGCCCGTAGGGAGGCTCCTTACCGAATATTCTCTGCCGTCAAACGTCAGGACAGGATATTTTTCGTCAGCGGTCTTGTACTCCCACGGCCAATTGACCGCTGACTCCGCCAGCCTGATATGGACATTTTTATAATTTCTCGTTATCTCAGTCCCGCATATCGCGGTGTCCGGTGTTTTTACGACGCGGGTCAAGATCAGCGCCGCCGCCGCGATCAAGAGCCCCGTAAAGCAAGCCGCGGCGGCCCATTTCACTGTGCTGCGCCTCATCTTTCCCTGTTTTCTATTGCCCGGATTGTAAAATCCTTCCGCAGGGGCAGCCTCCTCTATATATTTATCGTCTATGTCGCCGATTGCTTTAAGCAGCTTATTATTTCTGTCATTCATATTGTAATGCCCTCCTTTTCAAGAGCAGCTCTGAGCTTTTTTCTCATGCGGAAAAGGCTCACCGTGACCTTGCTTTCATTTATGCCGTACTCTCTTGCGATTTCACTCACAGGGCTCATGTACCAATACCGCCTTACGAATATTTTACGCTGCACCGGAGCGAGCCCTTCCAAAAATCTGTTGACCGCGTCGCTTACGGTCAGGCTCTCCGTGATCTGTTCCTCCGTGATATCCTCCGCCGCGCAGCCCGCGCCGTTTTCCTCGTAAAATTCAATTTTTGCATCGCCGCCGCGTTTTTTAGCTTTTTTTTGCTCTGATTTATTTATTGCGAGGTTTCTGGTTATTTTACCGAGGTATGTTCTAAGGCATGCCGGCCTGTTCGGCGGTATGGAATTCCACGCCCTGAGCAGCGCGTCATTCACGCACTCTTCCGAGTCCTCTTCGTTTTGCAGTATATTTCCTGCTATATATTTGCAATATATCCCGTACTTTTGTGCGGTTTCAGATATGGCATTTTCAGATCGTTCCATATACAGCTCTATTATCTGTTCATCGTCCATGCCTCTACGTCCTTTTTGTGCAGTAGTAAGGTCCTTACACAATAATATACCGATTATACCGATATTTCACTACACGCCGTAAATTTTTTTATTTCAGGCATATTTCGTCATTTTTCGTCGCCGGGGGTTGGTAAAATATATTAAATGATCTTACGGGGATGTGATATGTTGAAAAATGAAAGATCTCGTTTTAATATGCTGTCCGACGACAGCTACTCTGCCTTTCGTGCGTACATACCTGTGCTGCTGGAGTGCCGCGCCAAATCGGAGCATCTTGATCTTCTCGGTGCGGCACGGGGCACCGTCGCTACCAGCAGCTATACTAAGGTTTACAAATGCAAGAAAAAGAGAAATGACGATATATGCAAAAACAACGGTTTCAGCATTAAAAGATATACAAATTTATACATAATGCTCGATGGCAGCAAGGAGTACGTGCCCAAAAAGAATACGCCTCTTGCCACTGTTGTCAGACTGAGCCGGATAAGAATGCGGAATGAGATCACACATTTTACAAAAATATACAGGAAAGCAGCCAAAAGTTCATGCGATATGTATAATGCTACCCGACCTAGGCGCGCTCCCCACATCGATCTGGATTCGCTGCTTGAGCAGGAGTATGAAGCCTTTAAAGGCACGGCCCAATATGCCGAGGCGATAGCCCGCGTCGACTCCGAGCTTGCCCGCGGCTCCGCTGACGCGCTGACGGGTAAGGGAAATTTTGCCAAAGAGAACAGCTATATTAATGAAATATACCTCAATCCGCATGAAAGATACCGTTCAAAAAATGAATTGATCGCTGCTTGTGCGTTAAAATCCTCCGGAATTTCGTATGAGGTCGAGCCGCCGTATCCGGGCGTTTCAAGATGCAGGGCCGATTTCGGTATTACTGTTTCCGAGCGTAAAATTTACGTTGAAATCGCCGGCATGATGAACGAGGATAAATATCGCCGTGATCTGCTTGAAAAGAGGCGTCTTGCAAAGCTGAACGGGCTTCCTTTTGTGATTATCGATATGACGGACTACAGTGATGAATCCGGCAAAAGCCGTACCAAGCTAAATTTTGTCATGCTCAAGCGCATTTTTCTCGACATAAGCCTCGGTAATATCAAGTGTGACGGTGAGATCATCAAACCTTACCCGGCAGCGCCGCCTGCCGCAGTTCGGCGCACGCCGGCGGATATATGATCCGAGAAGTCGGTTATGCTTCTCTTATGCACAAATATGTCTTTAGCACCGCAAAATATCATGTTTTGCTATTATAAGTCTGCTATATTTTGTGAGTAATATTTTGTATGCAATATATTTTCAAACTAATGAATATATGTTCTGATTTTTAAGCTTAATACCTTGATGTATTATATATATGTATGTTTGTATTCGATATGTTTCGTTGCATTATCTTTATTTGTATTTTTATTTTGACTATAATAAATGTATAGCATTGTTATTTTTGCAAATTTCATATTATTTCATTTTTATAGATTTTTATTTATTTTGATTTTATTTTTATTCGAATTTTATAGCTAATCGCATTCTCATGTTTCTATTATCACATGCACACAATGATTCTGCAAATCCGGATGATTTTCTGCATTCAACAGCTTTTGTGCAGAAAAATTTAAAGGTTAAACTTATCGATAAATGGATAAAGGTGTAGATTGCGCAGATTTCAGGCTTCCGGCCGCTTTCCGGTGTTCTTTTGCCCTAAGCCCTGACTTTTTTCTGCACAGCACATATTTTGTGCAGAAAATTTCAGGGACAAGACGTTATTAAGAAAAAAATCACGCCGGGTGTTTCCGATTTCAGAAGCATCCGGCGCCTTTTTAATTTTTGCTCGTAGAATCTTTGCGGATCTGTGACGCACCGCCGTTTGGTACTGCGGCTGTGCAATTTTTCTGATCTTTTAGATTGTTTTGGCCTCTTGAAGCATCGGGGTTGCAGGAGGCACAATATCCCCCGGAGTCACAGGATGCTGAGGTGGCACAGGAGCAGCAGGAACCGCACATTGAGCATGAACCACAGGAACCGCCGCAGGACGAACAGCCCCCTTTTCTGTTTTTGATCAAAGATCTCAGGGCAAATGCCACTGCGATGCAAAGTATGACTATGACAAGAGCAGTTCCCCAATATTCAGAAATAAAATCAAACATATTTATCATTCCTCTCTGCATTGCCGATCGTCATCAGGTATGCAGTTAAGCAGGTATCAACAGGTGTTGCCGGGCGTCCGTAGGTGGTGTATCACCTGATATGATCGGACTTCAGCGTATTGCTTTCCTTGTACGGGCGAACGAGCATGTAGATTATGCCGGCGATTAAGGCCAGAGCGATGACAGCGCCTATAATGTCTGCCGCGCCGGCAATACCCATAATGAGCGAGCCTATTCTGTATACGATGAATGAGATCACATAGGCAAAAACGCATTGATAGCCGATCGCGAACCAGGTCCACTTAGCGCTGTTCATTTCTCTCTTGATAGCGCCTATTGCCGCAAAGCAAGGAGCGCAAAGCAGGTTAAATATCAGGAAGCTGTATGCCGCGAGCCTCGTCATGCCCTCAAAATCGAGCACTCCGAACACGCCCACGACCTCTTCCTTGGCAACAAGACCCATAATAGTAGCTATCGAAGCTTTAATGCTTCCGAAGCCTATGGGCATGAATATCCATCTTATGACATTGCCTATCTTACCGAGTATACTCGCCTCAAGCTCCATATCGGCGCTGAATCCGAAACCGCTTTCCGTAAAGCCGAACATAGAGCCCGCCCATATGATGATAGACGAAAGGAGTATGATAGTGCCTGCTTTTCTTATGAAGGAGCTTCCGCGCTCCCACATGCTGCGTAAAATATTCCCGACGGTCGGCCAGTGATATGCAGGCAGCTCCATTACAAACGGCGCAGGATCGCCCGCAAACATCTTAGTCTTCTTAAGCATGATACCGGAAATGACTATCGCGGCAACACCGAGAAAATAAGCGCTCGGCGCCACCCACCAGGCGTTTCCGAACAGCGCGGAAGCAATAAGTCCGATTATGGGGAGCTTTGCGCCGCAGGGAATGAAGGTAGTCGTCATGATCGTCATCTTACGGTCGCGGTCATTCTCGATCGTACGTGAAGCCATGATGCCCGGAACGCCGCAGCCCGAGCCTATGAGCATAGGAATGAACGATTTGCCCGAAAGGCCGAATTTTCTGAAAATACGGTCCATGACAAATGCTATACGGGCCATGTAACCGCAAGCCTCAAGGAAAGCAAGGAATATGAACAAAACAAACATCTGAGGCACAAAACCGAGCACAGCGCCCACGCCTCCTATGATACCGTCAAGTATGAGGCTGCTGAGCCATTCTGGGCAGTTAAGAGCGTTGAGACCCTTTTCCGCGAGAACAGGTATGCCGGGAACCCAGACGCCGAAGTCGGCATTATCCGGCACGCCGTCAGATTCAAGAGCAGCGTCCACTGTCTCAGAAATATCATATCCCGCATCGGCAAGGCCCTCCGCGTACGTGCCGTACGCCTCGTCAAACGCTCCGAAGTCCCCGTCGTCTATGGCCGCTGCGATCTCATCACTGCCTATAACGCCGGCATCGGCAGCAGCCTTCACCGTTGTGCGGACCTCGTCCGTCCAGATATTCTTCTCGGCGTAGTCTGCCATCGCGTCTTCATAATCCGAAGTGCCTATGCCGAAAAGATGCCAGCCGTCTCCGAAAACGCCGTCATTTGCCCAATCGGTGGCCCATGTGCCTACCGTCGTCACCGATATGAAATAAACAATGAACATAACGACTGCAAAAATAGGCAGTGCAGCCCACCTGTTCGTAACTATTTTATCGATCTTATCGGAAGTAGTGAGCTTCTCGCCGCTTTTTTTATGAATACAGCCTTTGATCACAGTGGCTATGTAGACATAACGCTCATTTGTTATGATAGATTCTGCATCATCATCCAGCTCTTTTTCGGCGCTCTTGATATCATCTTCAATATGCTTGAGCACAGCCGGATCGAGGTTCAGCTGCCGGAGGACCTTGTCGTCACGTTCAAATATCTTAATAGCATACCAGCGTTGCTGCTCTGCAGGCATATTGTGAACAGCCGCTTCCTCTATGTGAGCGATCGCGTGCTCTACAGCTCCGCTGAAGCTGTGCTGCGGCACTGTTTTCGGACCTCCCGCAGCCTTGACTGCCGCCTCAGCGGCCTCTGTGATACCGCTTCCCTTGAGGGCGGATATTTCAACTACAGTACAGCCGAGTTCACGTGAAAGCTCCTCTATGTTGATCTTATCGCCGCTTTTCGTTACGACATCCATCATATTTACTGCAACCACAACAGGTATGCCGAGCTCTGTAAGCTGTGTGGTAAGGTAAAGATTTCTCTCGAGATTAGTACCGTCCACAATATTTAAAATCGCGTCAGGCCTCTCTCCCACCAGAAAGTTACGCGCAACGACCTCCTCCAAAGTATACGGCGAAAGCGAATAAATACCGGGGAGATCCACTATGACAACATCGCTGTGCTTCTTAAGCTTTCCTTCCTTCTTCTCCACGGTAACACCCGGCCAGTTTCCGACAAACTGATTGGAGCCTGTCAGCGCGTTAAAAAGCGTCGTCTTACCGCTGTTCGGATTTCCCGCAAGTGCAATCCTGATACTCATTTTTCTCAACTTCCCTTCCTTTTTATAATGCTCCTGATATACCGAATTCTTCCTGTACCATAAATATCTCCCGATGACCGCACGTGAAATATATTCCATGCGGCGCAGCTCATTATATTAGTTATGACTAACACGGCGCCGCGGTAAAATACCGGCAGTGCCTTCGGTCTACTCTACCTCTATCATTTCGGCATCGGCTTTTCTTATAGAAAGCTCATAGCCGCGCACAGTCACCTCTATAGGGTCGCCCAAAGGCGCAACCTTTCTGACATGTATGCTCACGCCCTTAGTTATGCCCATATCCATTATCCTGCGCTTCACCGCACCCTCTCCGTGAAGCTTCACGACAGACACCGTGTCGCCTATGCCGGTCTCCCGTAATGTTTTCATATATCCGTCCTCCTCACAATTGATCATATGTATTATATAAGTATATTTATTATCCGTGCATATGAATTATGTAAAATGTACCGTCAATATCTATATCATTATTTTGCCCGCCAGCTCCCTGCTTATCGCGATCCTCGAATTCTTAACATTCACGATCAGATTGCCGCCGATCGTAGAAACAACGGTCACGCTGCCTCCCGCAACAAATCCCAAATTTTCAAGATGTGATCTGACCTCGGGGTTCCCGCCTATCTTGAGTATCATATTTTCTTCACCAACTGATGCTAATGTCAAAGGCATCATCACGGCCTCGCCTCTTCCGTCTGTTTTACGATCCTGATATTTTGTATTTAATATCAATACCGGCCAAGTAAGTCTTGTCTAACTCGCATACAAAATAAATCGGTTAGATATCTCTAACCGATTGTTATGTTAGCACATACTAACACATATGTCAATCCCCCTTTACAAAAAAATACTCTGTCGCTTTGTAAAAAATTCCATGACTTACGCCGGTCACTGAGCAGAGAAGATCGTGCCGCCGCCGACAACAATATCGCCGTCGTACAGGACAACGGACTGCCCTTTTGTGATCGCTCTCTGAGGCTCGTCAAATTCAACGAGCAGCGTATCTCCGTCTGTCTGTGTCACGCTCGCCCATTGCTCCTTATGTCTGTATCTTATCCTGGCCTTAAGTCGTTTCGTACCTTCAATGCGTTCGGATGTGATGATGTTTATATCTTTCGCCTCAAGCCTCTTCGAATAAAGCTCCGAGTCGCGGGCGACAGTCACGGTATTGCTTTCCGGGTCCACACTCCTGACATAAACAGGCTCCTTCATGGCAAGTCCCAGCCCTTTTCTCTGTCCCACAGTGTAGCGTATTATTCCCTTGTGCCGACCTATCACATTTCCTTCAATATCGGTAAAATCTCCTTCCGGATACATTTTACCCGTATATGACTCTATAAAATCGGCATATCTGCCGTCAGGCACAAAGCATATATCCTGGCTGTCGCGCTTACGCGCGTTAATAAAACCGTTTTCCTCGGCGAGCCTTCTCACGTCGGGCTTGGACATGCCGCCCAGCGGGAAAAGCGTATGCGCCAGCTGTTCCTGAGTCATAGAATAGAGCACATAACTCTGATCCTTGTCGGCATACGCCGCCTTCTTAAGGATGTATCTGCCTGTTTCACGGTCACGATCCGTCACCGCGTAATGGCCGGTGACTACATACCCGCATCCGAGCTCTCTCGCGCGCCTGTAAAGCTCGTCAAACTTCAGGAAACGGTTGCAGTCTATACACGGATTGGGCGTCATGCCGTTCTCATACGCATATACGAATCTGTCTATGACCGCTTCTTTAAATCTCGGCTTGAAATTAAAAACATAATGAGGAATGCCCAGATAACGCGCCACGCTCTTAGCGTCTTCCACATCGTCTAAGGAGCAGCATTTACTGTCGCTGCCTTCGAAAAGCTTCATGGTGACTCCTATACAATCATAGCCGCGCTCCTTCATTATGAGCGCGGCTACGGCAGAGTCAACGCCGCCGCTCATCGCAATGATCGCTTTTTCGTTCATATCAGCACGAGCCGCCTTCGCAGTGTGCGCATGTAGCGCAGTCGGGAAATTCCGATCTGTCGTATTCTATTCCGTTTTTATCGTAATAATCCTTTACCGCAGCCTTTACAGCCTCTTCAGCCAGCACAGAGCAGTGGAGCTTGTGTGCGGGAAGTCCCTCGAGCGCCTCGGCAACGGCCTTATTAGTAAGCTTGAGAGCTTCCGACAGCGGCTTTCCTTTTATCATTTCCGTTGCCATAGAGCTTGACGCTATCGCGCTGCCGCATCCGAATGTATTGAATTTAACGTCGGTTATGATGTCATTGTCGATCTTAAGATATATCTTCATTATGTCTCCGCATTTTGCGTTCCCGACCTCTCCGACTCCGTCGGCATCGTCAATGACTCCTACATTTCTCGGATGCATAAAATGATCCATGACCTTCTCACTGTATAACATGTTCTTTCCTTCCCTCCTCAAGATCTCTCCATACCGGTGACATGCTTCTGAGATAAGACACAGTCCACGCTATGTTTTCTATCATATATTCTATTTCCTCTTCTGTGTTTTCGTGCGAGAGCGAAAGCCTCAGAGAACCGTGAGCGACCTCATGCGGGCGTCCTATGGCAAGGAGTACATGACTCGGATCGAGTGAGCCCGATGTACATGCCGAGCCGGAAGATGCGCATATTCCCTTACTGTCAAGTATGAGGAGGAGCGACTCGCCCTCTATGCCTTCAAAGCATACATTTACGTTTCCCGGAAGTCTTTCGTATCTGTCTCCGTTTAATATGGAATGCGGTATCTTAAGTATTCCTTCTATGAGCCTGTCTCTCATGGGTATCAGTTTCGAGCATGCCTCGTCTATCATGTCATATGATTCCTTAAGAGCCGCGGCCATTCCCATGATCGCCGGCACATTTTCGGTGCCCGCGCGTTTTCCGCGCTCCTGTGCGCCGCCTTCTATGATGCTCGTGAGCGTTATACCGCGTTTCACATATAAAGCTCCTATGCCCTTAGGCCCGCCGAATTTGTGCGCCGAGAGCGAGAGCATATCTATATTTTCATCGGCCACATTTATTTTGATGTGACCCACCGCCTGTACGGCGTCCGTATGGAATATCACGCCGTGCTCCCTGCATATGCGTCCCAGCTCTCTGACAGGCTGAACCGTCCCTATCTCGTTGTTGGCATACATGACAGTCACAAGAGCAGTGTCGGGCCTTATGGCCTTTTCAAGCTCGTCGGGTCTTACGATCCCATTTTCGTGAGCGTCAAGGAGCGTTATCTCAAAGCCCTGCTTTTCAAGCTTATTGAGCGTATGGAGCACCGCGTGGTGTTCTATGGAAGTCGATATTATATGTCTTTTATTTTTCTTTGCTCCCGCTTCCGCGGCGGATAATATAGCCTGATTGTCGGACTCGCTTCCTCCGGATGTAAAATATATCTCACGCGCGGCGCATCCGAGTATATCCGCGACCGTCTGTCTCGCATCCGCAAGAGCTTCGGCCGCCCTCTGACCCGCGCTGTGAAGGCTGGACGGATTTCCGTATGTTATGTCCATATACGGCAGCATCGCGTTTATAGCTGTCTTCGTCATTTTCGTTGTTGCAGCGTTATCGGCGTATATCATCATGCTTCTCCTCCTGTTATGTGCTGTTTTGTCTATATTATACTCATTTTTACCGAAAAATAAAGTGCGTCGGTCTTCGTCTGCGTGCGTCAGTGCATCCTGAAATCAAACTGCTCGGGTACTTCGGCGCTCGCGCGGTCAAACGGGACGCCTTTTTCCGCCGCTTTCGCTTCCCGGATCAAAAACCAGAGCTCGCTCATACTGACCTCGCCCTCCTTGATGTCGGGCACCGTAAGGCCGCCGTCAGCCGTGAGCAGCGACTCCGCCTCCTCATAACGCCCCGTATTTACGGCGGCGAATGCGCGGTACAGCATTATCCTGGGAAGACCGCGTATATACTCCGGCAGCATATCCGTAAATTCGTATAACATGTCATATCTTTTGTTGCGATACATGGCGGCAGCCGCCATTTTTGCAAGCGACGCGTCCCATCTGCCGCAGCTTCCCGATTCCGAAGCGGCCTCCTTCAAAAGCTCAACATACCGCTCGCTGTCTCCCTGCATCCTGCATGTCTCACCGAGGGCATAAAGTCCCCAGGGCGATCTGCGAAGGGCTGTCGATCGCGTGAGCGCTTTATATGCTTCTTCATATCTGTGCCCGGCGCAGTACGAAACACCCAGCTGAAGGTATAGATACCAGTCATCCTCCCCGCCGCCACCGGCCGCTGCTTCTTCCATCATGCGTATCCACTCATCCTGAAGCATCCACGAAGGCGGCACATCCGAAGGCTCCATGTGCGGAAAACGCCCTTCGTTCATAAGGCGGTACCACTGCTTTTGCGGCGATGTCGCTCCGCACTGCGTTTCCGGCACTGTGAAATCCAGATGCTCCGGAAAGCCCTTCTGCCCCGCCCTGAGCCTTCTTTCTTTCTCAAGAGCGCCCCATCCGCTGCCCGTTGAAATGACTCTGTCCGCGCGTGTCAGGGCGGTCTTTTTAGTCTCGGAAAGAAGCCTTTCCTGCTCCTCCGCCGGGAAAACAGCGTCAAGGCAGTACTCCGCCTCCTCCTGCGCTTCCTGCCACGTTCCGTGTATTTTATCTGCCGAAGCCTGTATCGGTCCGTAAAATTCCATCCATTCCCAGGCCGTTTTGGGCGGCATGGGAAGACTTTCATGCTGAGTGGCGGCAAGTCCTGCCTGTATCTCGCAGTAGCGTCCGCCGCAGCCGGCTCCGCTCAGATACTCCTGCCATCTTGCGCCGCCTTTCCTCTGCCCCCAGACAAACAGCTTGCGCCCTTTAAGACGCGACGTCGACATCTGAGCAAGGCCGTAGCCGTCACTGTCAAGGCAGCATATGTATCTGCGGCGGTCCCGCTTTGTTTTCCAGAAATTGTCATTTGAGTTGATATGATTCTCCGGATATGTGATATCCTTTCCGTCTCTGTACGGAAGGGGCAGCTTTGTAAGGACTCCGCAGTCCATGGCATACGTTTCGTCCGCCGGCACGACTATGCGCGCGCCCCGTATTTCCGGGACCGCCGTATTGCTCCACCAGTAGATCGGTTTTGTTTCAGTGTCGAAATTTTCTATCCTCATGCGGCATTGCAGGAATTTCGCGCCTGCGGGAAGAGAAAAGTCCATCTGGTACACGACAGAGCGTATCCTCTCATATTCGTACATGCGGAGCACATCATCTCCCGATCCGTCCTTTAAAACGGCGGTGAAAAGAGGCTCGCATGTGAGCGCGTGATGACCCCACACGCCGCAGTTCCATTCCACGCCGCCCGAAAACCAGGCGTTTCTCGTTGCGAGATATCCGAAACGCAGCACAGGATTCGTAAAGAGCAGATCCCGTCCCGTTTTCTTGTCCGTGAGGGACCAGAGCCTTCCTCCGAGACCTGTGAGGAACACTGCCTTCAGATTCTCGTTTTCCAATACGGCACACGGAATATCCTCGGTATGCAGCTCTCTCGTGTAGCAGTCCAGGCTTCTGTAAGGGAATGCCGAATTTACGAGCCCGTATCCCACAAATAGCTCATCGTCGTCTCCGAGCCTTGTTTCAGGCTTATGCACGCCTTCAAAAAAGCTGCTCAGAAGCGGCAGGCTGCTTTCTCCGCCGAGCTCTGCGGCAGGCATTTTCCATGTTCCGAAACTGACCATATCACAAACATTCCTTTCCAGTCACATTCAGTGTCCGGATATTGTAGCACATGCGACCGCAAGCTGCAACGGCATATGCAGGCTGCGGCCGCTGTCACAGCCCATACTTGCAGCTTGCAATTTTCCGTCATGTTGATATAATCTTACTTGAATGAACTCGCAGAAAAATATGAACGCAAAGGAGTTTTGATATGAACAGCCCGGATTTATCGCTTCTTGAAAACCCGAAGATACTGAATGTGAACAAAGAACCTTCAAGAGCGTGGTACATACCCTATACATGCAGGTGCAACGCGCTCGCGGGCGCACGCATCATAAACGGAAACGCCTGCGGAGCCGCACAGGCAAATATAATAGCCGAAAAGAACGGCCGCTACATGCTGCTTAACGGCGACTGGGATTTCATATACTGTAATGACAGATCGGAAGCCGTGTCCGCCATGGATAAAATACTCTCCTGCGGAGAGGACGCTGCCGTATGCGGCAGTACAGATAAGATAAAAGTGCCTTCCAACTGGCAGATGTTCGGCTATGACAGAGCGCAGTATGTAAACGCACTCTATCCCATACCTCTCGACCCGCCCCATGTGCCCTTTGAAGACCCGGCAGGCATTTATATGAGAGATATTACGCTTCCGTCAAGGTGGAAGGGATTTGAGATATATCTCAATTTCGAAGGCGCGGACACATATTTTTATGTTTATGTGAACAACAGATTTGCGGGAGCGAGCCAGGGAGCGCACCTTCCTTCCGAATTCAACATAACGCCCCTCCTTAAAGAGGGCAAAAATAAGCTGACGGTGCTCGTTTTCAAATGGGCATGGTCTACCTATCTCGAGGATCAGGACTTTTACAGGCTTTCGGGAATATTCAGAGACGTTTATCTCCTTGCAAGACCCGTAAACCACGTGCGTGACGTTGAGATAAAGACTACTCTCCGGGATATTTCCGTTAAGATATCATCCGTTCCGGATGCGGGCGCAGTGACGGCGGAGCTCTACGGAGAAGACAATGTCATGATAGAGAGCAAGACCGCAGTTTTACGCGGTCATGAGGCACAGATAGATTTCACGCCCGACGATCCCCACACATGGACGGCGGAGACGCCTTATCTTTATACTGTACTCGTGCATGCATTCGGGGAGGTCATACCGTTTCACACAGGGCTCCGCACAGTCTCGGTGAGCGATGACGGACGATTCCTCGTAAACGGCGCGCCTGTCAAGCTGAAAGGCGTGAACCGCCACGACACAGATCCCGACACGGGCCACTATAAATCTCTCGGTAAAATATTAAATGAGCTGGTGCTCATGAAAAAGCACAATATAAATTGCATAAGGACCTCGCATTATCCGAACACGCCGGCATTCCTTCGCATGTGCGAGGAGATAGGGCTGTATGTCGTGGATGAAACGGACCTGGAAACGCACGGCACAGTGCTCGGCGGGAACGAATACGGCAAGGATCAGAGCCTTATGCTCACTGACGATCCGGATTGGCGGGGTGCGTATATCGACAGGATAGAGCGCATGTTCGAACGCGACAAGAACTCGCCCGCCGTCATAATGATATCGCTGGGAAACGAGGCATTTTACGGGGCTAATCACAGGGCCATGTCGGAATTTGTCAAAAAGCGCGACAGCTCCAGGCTCGTGCATTACGAAGCGTGCGCGGACGCCTCGGACGGCGCCATTGATGTTTACAGCAGGATGTATCCCCCTCTTAAATTCATAGAGGATTACTGCGGGAATGAAGATAACAAAAAGCCGCTGTTCCTTTGCGAATATTCACACGCCATGGGTAACGGGCCGGGAGATCCCAAGGATTACTGGGAGCTTTTCTACAGATATCCCAAGTCCGCCGGCGGATGCGTATGGGAATGGGCCGATCATGCCGTAAGGAGCGTAGAAGCGGGCGGCGAAAAGCGCGTATGGTACGGAGATTCGATGCCGCAGTACGGCAAAAACAGAGACAGCCTCGAGTCGGAGCCGTTCTTCTCATACGGAGGATGGTTCGGAGACGTCCCCAACGATGCGAATTTCTGTGTCGACGGGCTGGTGGATCCGGACAGAGTGCCGAGCACCGGTCTTTCGGAGCTTAAGAATGTCATATCCCCCGTTCAGGCACGCGCCGCAGACGATACTGACGGCAGGCCTTCATTTATGCTCACAAACAGATTCGACTTTACAGATCTCAACGAGATACGCATAACTTATACGGTGAGAACGCCTTCGACTGTTTTCGAAATCGGAGAAGCGCAGGTCTGCTGCCCGCCCCATTCCGATGTGAGATTCTTACTCGGTACGGCGCTTCCCGAATTTTCGTTTGAAAAATTCTACATAGAATTTGAATACAGGACAAAGAAGCCCTGCCTGTGGGCAGATGCCGGACATTTGCTCGGCTTTACGCAGCTCGAGCTCCCGTGCGTGCAGCAGACTGTACCCGAAACGGAGCTTTCGTCTCACATGCCGCCCCTGAAGGCATCATTTTCACGTGATGGGGATAAAGGCATACTCACGGTATCGGGAGAAAATTTCACATATGGATTCGATACGGACGCGGGATATTTTACGCGCATTGAATTCGCGGGTTGTGAAATGCTGGCGTCGCCTCCGTGCTTTACGCTCTACAGGGCGCCCACCGACAATGACAGGAACATAAGGGGCAGATGGAACGGCCAGCTCATGCAGCTTTCGGAGCAGCGTCCCTATTCCTGCCGCGTCATGGATATTTCTGACAGATACGTGACGCTTCTTGCGTCATACTCCCTTGCGGCGCCTTCATACATGCCATTTGTAAAATATTCCGTACTTTGGGCTATATACGGCAGCGGTGAGATAGGCGTGTCCGTAACTGCGGACGTAAGGCCCGGCGCGGGCTCGCTTCCCAGGTTCGGGCTTGAATTTTCAATGCCGGCGGGTTTCGAATACATGCGCTATCAGGGCTACGGCCCGGGGGCCTCTTATTCAGATATGCACAACTATTGCAGGCGCGGCATTTATATTTCAACTGTAACGGATGAATTCACTCCGTACATATTCCCGCAGGAGACGGGCAATCATTACGGCACCGAATGGGCGGTCGTACACGATGCGGAGGGCAAAGGGCTCATGTTCAAGGGAATGCCCGAGTTTGAATTCAGCGCGCTCCACTATACGGCCTCGGATCTTGACAAAGCCGCCATGGCGCGGGATCTTAAGCCGAGAAAGGAAACGGTCGTGAGGCTCGACTACAAGCAGGCCGGCATAGGCTCCAACAGCTGCGGCCCGGAGCTGCTGTCAAAATATGCGCTGAATGACAGTCAGTTCTGTTATTCGTTTACGATAAAGCCCCTGCAGGTCGAGAGCACAGATATCTTACGTGAGAGCAGGACTCTTCCGGGTATAGTCGCCGACGATATCAGCGCTGAGAGCTGAAGAGCGCCGCAGCTTCATTGACCTGTTTCAGGAATTCGCCGTTTTCGCCGCTTCTTTCACGCGCCCACGTCATGAGAGAATCGCGGTTTCCGGTCACCGCGTCCTTCCAGCCCCGGAGATCCGTTGTGGCCTTCCAGCTGTATCTGCCGAAATCTTTGTTTAAGAATTCCGGCATTTCGCTCTCTATGGCCGAAAAGGCGTCGTTTATCGCCTTTTCCAGCTCCTCATACGGCCATATATCACAGGCGAGACGGCGGCAGAATTCCGTAAAACCGTTTCTGAAACCGCTGTCCTTCATGCAGAAATAAAAAAGTCCCTGTATATACAGTCCGTCGGGATAATACGGGCCGTCATACGCGGGATATCCCGATGTATCTTCAAATTCCGCATATTGTCTGAGCATGAAGCGTATGTTCCTGCTGTCAGCCTTTGTATAAAGCTCCGCCGGATAGCCTCCCGATATTCCGCACACATAGCGTCCCATGCCCAGATCCGCGTCCTTTAACATAAAATGCCATTTTCCCGTATCATCCGATGTCTGCCCGGCGTACCGCCACACGCGCACGTTATTGTGGGGCCAGTCGGTGTTGCACAAGAACAGATTGAGAGCGCAGTATTTCATGAAATTGTCCATATCTATAAGCTGCGCGGCCTCTTCATAAGTGTATGCGCCCCGGTTTACGATGCCGTCAAGCATATCCGTAAAGCTCTCCGGCTCTCCCTCAGGCCCGTTTTTCTGTTCATAGTAGAACCATGTCCCGTCGTACCGTCCGCCTCTTGTGATATCCATTTCATTTGATATTACCGTTATGTTGTCAACATCCTCAATACCGTACACGTTCCGTATATAATTTTCATTCATATGCTCCCGCATGTTCATTATCCCGTAATATTCGCCGTTTAAAAATACCGTTACGGGTCTGTATGCCATAGAATCCACGGAAGGCGCGGCTTTTGCGGCGATCACGGCGGCGAGTCCGTCTCTCATGAATGTGATCCTCGAACTGTCCTCCGCCAGCAGCACCGAATCGTTTCCGCCGTTCCTCAGCACTATGCTGTCATATTCGGACAAGAGGGCCCCCTCGGAGTCGTATCTGCCCGGGAAAAGGACGTATCTGAACTTACCCTTCCCGTCGTAAACCTCCGTATCAAAGTATGACGACTTTCTGGCGGTTATCCTGAACGATCTCTGGGCGAGATTGCGCGAGCTGCCTCCGAAGAGGCGTATTCCCGCATCCTGCGTGAAGCCGAGTGTTCCGTCCTTTTCGTAAAATGTTATGTTGACCGGCCTTTCCCACTTACTGCCGGTCCCGTCCGGGTTTGAAAATATGCCCGAATACGTGTCGTTCAGATTTCTGTCATCCGTTACGAGTGAAATGACGGGCATAGCGAATCTGTCCTCATCCTCAACTCTTATATATGTCGCCGTGGCTATCTGACCTGCCATATTGCCGCTGCCGTCGAAGCAGGCCGCTCTTATGACGCTCACGGACACATTACGCGTGCCGTCGTCAAAATCGGTATCGGTATGAGAGGCATCGGGCAGTATTATATCCTCGCCTTTATATTCTCTGCTGTCCTTGTCCGGTTCGCTCCCGTCGTATGTGATCCTTATGCACGAAGCGCCTTCGAGCGCCTTGGGTATTGAGATCGTGACCGACATTTTACCTGTATAAAAACCGCCCAAGTCCGAAAAAACGGGCTTTAAGCTTTCGGACAGCTCCGCTTCGCCGGGTCTGTTTTTCGTGCCGTCGCCCGTAGGGGTAAATACGCCGCACCCGTAAAATACTGCCGCCGCGGCAGCCGCTGCCGTAATGAGCGCGGCGGCCTTTATTCTGAGCTTTATACCAAACATAACATACACCGCTTGCTTTTGTTTTTCATTTACATTCTACACAAATCCCGCGCACTTGACAAGGCCGGCATGTATTTGTATAATGTATATCAAAACGGTAGGTGATGTTTGAAATGGCGCACTCACTCGTATCTGATGTGACAAAGAGTGTTGAGAATATAATTTTATCTCTTGCTGAAAATAAAGACGCTTCCGACAGCGAGCTCATATATCTCATTGAGGGATCGGACGGTACATCGGACGCCCTCCTGTTCTCTCATGCCGACGCCGTGAGGCGTAAAATGTACGGAAAGGACGTATATATACGCGGTCTTATAGAATTTACGAATCACTGTAAGAACGACTGCCTGTACTGCGGCATAAGGAGGGGCAATAAGAATGCCCGGCGCTACCGTCTGGATCGCGATGAAATACTTTCGTGCTGCAAGGAAGGATACGCACTCGGGTTCCGCACATTCGTTTTACAGGGAGGAGAGGACCCGTATTACACCGACGACATCATGTGCCGCATAATATCCGGCATACGGGATCTGTACCCGGACTGCGCTATCACGCTCTCCGTAGGCGAAAAAAGCCGCAAAAGCTATGAAAGATATTATAAGGCCGGCGCGAACAGGTACCTTTTGCGCCACGAGACAGCGGACAATGAGCATTACCGGAGGCTTCACCCGGCGGACATGGACCCGGACAACAGGAAAAGGTGCCTTTTCGATCTTAAAGAAATAGGCTATCAGGTGGGATCCGGCTTTATGGTGGGCTCTCCTTATCAGACACCTGCAAATCTGCTCTGCGATCTGAGATTTCTGCAGGAGCTGAGGCCCGATATGATAGGTATAGGGCCGTATATCACACATCCGTGTACGCCTTTTAAGGATTTCAGCAGCGGCAGTCTTGAACTCACTCTGCGCATGATAGCCGTTTTAAGGCTCATGTTCCCTTATGCGCTCATACCCGCCACTACCGCCCTCGGTACGATACATCCGAGCGGCCGCGAGCTGGGCCTCAAGGCCGGCGCCAACGTTGTCATGCCGAATCTTTCACCTGTCAGATTCAGGAAGCTTTATGAGCTTTATGAGAATAAGATATGTACGGGAGAAGAGGCCGCGCAGTGCATTTCGTGTCTCAAGGCGCGCGTGAGCTCTGCGGGATACAGAGTAGTCACGTCAAGAGGCGACGTGAAAAGGCAAGAATGAAAGGATGCGATCCATATGGCTCTTACAAATGAACAGCGTGAAAGATATTCGAGACATTTTCTGCTCCGTGAGATAGGCGTCGAAGGACAAAAGCGGCTGTTGGCTTCGCGCGTACTCGTGATAGGCGCCGGCGGACTCGGCTCAGCCGCCGTTTTGTATCTTGCCTCCGCCGGCGTGGGCACCCTGGGTATAGCTGATCTTGACAAGGTAGAGCTCTCGAATATGCAGCGTCAGATAATACATACGGAAGAATCCATAGATACATACAAAGCCGACTCTGCGGCAAGGGCCGTGCGCGTGCGCAACCCAGACGTAAACGTGCGCACGCACATATGCAGGGTATACGAAAGCAATATAAGGGATATTATCAATGATTACGACTTCGTTTTGGACTGCACGGACAGATTTGAGACAAAATTTCTCATAAACGACGCCTGCGTTGCCATGCGGAAGCCCTACTCCCATGCAGGCGTCGTGCGCTTCGAAGGCCAGGCCATGACATATGTGCCCGGAAAAGGCCCTTGCTTAAGGTGCCTCCTCGGCGACGTACCGTCCACCGAGGATTCTCCCACATGTTCTCAGGTGGGCGTGATGGGTGCGGCAGTAGGCGTCATAGGCAGCATACAGGCGCTTGAGGCCGTCAAATACATAACGGGCGCCGGCAGGCTCCTTACAGGCAGGATACTGAATTTCAACGGGCTTACAATGGAAATGCGCGTAACGGAAATGCCTTCGGCCGATCCGGAATGTCCCGTATGCTCGGGCTCCTGATACTGCGGTATCCTACCTAAAGACTTCCCATTCCTCCTTCGTGCCCGAAAAAACATTAAGGTCGATATATGTCTCGTCTCCCGCGAATCCTTCAAGGCGGCCCTTGTCCGTGTACTGCCAGAATGTCCATTCTATGCCCTTGGGAGGAGTGCCCCATATGCTCCTTACCCACAGAGGATATCCGCGGAAGTATCCGTCGATATAAAGATCGTATATGTCTTCCGTTACGTATATCACGGGCTTTGTTTTGTATCTTTCTTCCAACGCCCCGAGGAAATCCTTCAGCTCTTTTCTTACGCTTTCGGCGTCGGGCCTGTTCGTTCTCTTATCCCCGTAAAATTCCACGTCTGCCGCAGGCGGCAGCATTTCACTGTATTCTCCCACATTATTTATAAAATTCTCGGCCTGCGTCTTGCCGGGGCTGTCGAAGCTGAAGAAGTGGTACGCCCCGGCGCGTATGCCGGCATTTTTTGCGTTTTCATAATTATATGCAAATCTGTCATCCACGTGGGAGCTGCCCTCGGTCGCCTTGATATACGCAAATCCTATGCCCTGCTCCCGTATCTCGCTCCAATCTATCTCCCCCTGATAATGGGACACGTCCACGCCTTTTATAGCGTATTTTGAAGCTGAGAAGCCGTTTATGTGAATATATCCGCGTGAAACGGAGCACGCGAGCAGTACGCATATGAGCGCGGGCACCGCTGTTATGAGAATATATTTTATAAGCCTCTTTATTTTTTTTGATTTATGCATCGGCAGATCCTTCCGTGTGCGTTCATTGCGGGGTAATTATACCATTTTTTCGATCTTAAGCAATCTGTGGCGCGAAAGCTGTGCGTCACGAATATTTTACGCAAAAACAGGAAATAATAGCCGTAAATAAATTTACTGTGAAAGGAAGCTTATACATGAAAGAAAAAATACTTGAGTTCATCAGATCAAAAGGCTATATTTTCATTGCGCTCATATGCCTTGCGGCAGTCGTCGCCGCCGGTGTGTCTCTCATCAATTCTGACGGCAGCAAGCCGGACGTGCCCGTCGTTGCTTATAAGACGCCGGGAAACGGTAAAACGGATACGCCGTCGCAGACATCGAAGCCAATGCCTACTCAGCCCAAGTCCACTGCGGCCTCCAAGCCCATAGACGACACCGGAAGCGGAAACGGCGGCGGTGACGGCGGTGAAAATGCGGGCGACACGTCAAAGATATCGATAATAAGGCCCTTAAACGGCAACATCCAGACAGAATTTGCGGCGAACAAGCTCGTATACAACAAGACTATGCAGGAATGGCGCACGCATGCGGGCGTAGATATAGAAGCCGCGGCAGGAACCGAGATAAAAGCCGCAGCAAACGGTAAAATATCCGCTGTCAAATCCGACCCTCGCTACGGTCTTACCGTAGTGATAGATCACGATATAAATAACAGAGCCTTTACGACTATATACTGCGGTCTTGACAAGACGGCGGGCGGCATAAAAGCCGGAAGCGATGTAAAGGCCGGAGACGTGATAGGCACTCTCGGGGAGGATATTTTCTGCGAAAAGGCCCAGGGGGCTCATCTGCACTTTGAACTTACTGAAAACAGTATTCCGCTCGATCCCTCGGAATATTGGGAATAAAATCAGAATGCGGAGCAAAAAAGCATGCTCCGCACCGTACATATGACTGCAAATATTATTTTACTTATTTTACGGCGGCGAGCCACGGCTTTTCGGCAAATATGCATGTAAGCTCAAAGATCTTCGCCGCGATATCATCATTCTCCGCACATGCGCCCGGCACTGTCATTGTCATATTGCCGCCGCACAGCGTGATATCGGCACACGCAGCATCATTGCATGAGCCCGACGAGATATACCTGCTCTCAATTATATGGACCGAAATATCGCAAGGCACGGCGCCCGCATAACAGACCGCCTTTCGGAACGCATTCCTCAGCGTCTGCTCCGCGCAGGAAACAGACGTGCTGTCAGAGCCTGAAGTAAATATATCAACCGTGCCGCTGAACATGTATACAGTGCCGCTCTTTTCCCTGTATGAAAGCACATCGCGCTCTATTATGAGTTCCTCGGGGCCCGTGGGCGTGATATCCGAAAGCTTAATGCCGCGTTCCTCCGCGCGCATGCGGGCCCTGGGCGTTGAAAATATGCGCGCGCCCGCAACGCTCGGCGTTACGCTTTGTGTGACGCTTTGTGTGACGCTTGGCGTGATATCTTGCGCCGCAGCGGGAACGGCAGGCGCCGCCGCAGCCGCGGTGATATCAGGCGTCGCCGCGGGTTTATCTTCCGGGCTTTCGGACATTTTACCCGCACCGATGTCTATATCGTCAGCGGTATCGCCGTCCTCATCGCCCACATACGCTATTACGGACGCAACAGGCACGGTAGAGCCCTCCGGGCATACGATCTTAAGAAGCCGCCCCGAGCAGGAGGCGTCTATCGTTATGACGAGCTTATCCGTCTCCATTTCAAAAAGAGGCTCTCCCTGAGTTACCGTGTCTCCTTCTTTGCATATCCATCTTGTTATAAAGCCTTCCGTCATCTGAAGCCCCTGCTTGGGCAGTATGATCTCATGTATCAATCTGATTCACCTCCGCGAGCACTGCGGCATCACGCTCTGTAAAGAGCTTTTTTGCAGGCGTTGTAGATATCCGATTCCTGAGGTACCACGGCATTTTCAAGACCGAGATTGAAAGGAAGCGGGCACGCCTTTGCTCGAGCCGCAGAATGGGGCTGTCCAGATATTTAAAAGCCCTCTCCGAAAGCTCCGCCGCTATCTCTGCTCCCGCGCCTGCCGTACGGTGAGCCTCGTGCACCACCACCGCGCGTCCCGTTTTAGCGACCGAAGATGTCATCGTGTCCCAGTCCATGGGCACGAGCGTGCGCGGATCTATGACCTCGGCAGAGATACCTTCAGCCGCAAGCTTATCCGCGACATTCAGGGATTTCTGCACGTATGTATGCGTCGCTATCAAGGTTATGTCCTTTCCTTCGCGTAAAATACGCGCTTTTCCGAAGGGCACCGTAAAATCGGGCGAATCGTCCACTTCGCATTTTGATGTGTAAAGCGCCTTGTGCTCGAAGAACATAACGGGATTATCGTCCCTTATTGCAGTTCTGAGAAGTCCCGCCGCATCGGAGGCGTCGGACGGCATTGCCACCTTAAGCCCCGGAAAATGCATGAAGATCGCCTCCATGGACTGCGAGTGCGTGGCGGCATTTCCGCGTCCCACGCCCTGCTGTCCGCGTATAACGAGAGGTATCACGGCTTTACCTCCGAAAATATACCGCGTTTTGGCGATCTGATTTATTATCTGATCCATAGCCACCAGCGTAAAATCCATATACATGAGCTCTACTATAGGTCTCATACCGGCGCATGCGGCGCCGAGACCCGCTCCGCAGAATGCGGACTCCGAAATGGGAGTATTTCTCACGCGGTCAGGTCCGAATTCGTCTATGAGCCCTCTCGTACAGCCGAATATCCCTCCCTGCTCCGCTATGTCCTCACCCATTATGAACACCCTGTCATCGCGCCTCATTTCCTCAGCTATTACATCCTTTATAGCCTGCGCGTAAGTCTTAATACTCATAAATATGCATCCCCCATTCAGTTAAAAACGTCTTCAAGAACGAGCGCCGGGTCAGGTTCGGGACTTGACAGTGCGAATTCAGCGGCGTGATCGGCGGCGGCCGCGGCCCTCGCCTCTATTTCATCAAGCTCTTTATCCGATGCAAAGCCCTTCTCTGTCATATAGCTTCTCATAAACTTTATAGGACAGCGCTTTTTCCATTCCTCTACCTCTTCGCGCGTTCTGTAAACGCAGGGATCGCCCGTCCAGTGTCCGAGCCAGCGGTATGTCTTGAATTCGAGGAGCGTAGGCCCCTCTCCGTGTCTTGCCCTGTCAACGGCCTTTGACACCGCCTTGAAAATATCGGGCACCTTGTTTCCGTCCGCAGTAGCATGCGGCATATCATAGGCAGCGCCCCTTACCGAAATATCCTTTACCGACGTGGACTGCCACTGGGGCACCGAGATACCGTAGCCGTTGTTCTCACATACGAATATCACGGGAAGCTTCCAGACAGAAGCCAGATTCATGGATTCGTGCACCACGCCCTGATTTGAGGCCCCGTCTCCGAAAAACGATACGGCCACCGGCATTTTACCCTGCTCGGCAAGATCCGCGTGCATCATTTTGGAAGCCAGCGCAGCTCCCACGGCTATGGGCACGCCTCCGCCCACTATCGCATTTGCACCCAGATTTCCCCGTTCGAGATCCGCTATGTGCATGCTGCCGCCTTTTCCCTTGCAATAGCCCGTAGCTTTACCCATGAGCTCTGCCATGGCCCTGTCAAGGCCTGCGCCTTTAGCTATGCAGTGACCGTGTCCTCTGTGCGTTGACGCTATATAATCGCTGTCATCCAGAAAAGAGCATACCGTTGCCGGTATAGCCTCCTCGCCTATGCAGAGGTGTACGGAACCGCGCAGCTTGTTTGCCTCAAAAAGGCTGAGAGCCTTTTCTTCAAAGCATCTTATATCATTCATGGTCTCATATATCTGTAAGGCTTTGTCCCTGTCAAGCCTCACTCCTTTAGTACCTGCCATTTTGAATCTTCTCCTTCCGTAAGCCTCACTCCGATAAGAGCTGCTTCTTAACGCACGAAACAATATCTGCCGTGCTGTCTGCTATAATGACACCGGCTTCCGACAGCGCTCTGATCTTTGAATCGGCGCTTCCCGTACCGTCCGCCGATACTATGGCGCCGGCATGCCCCATGGAACGTCCCTTTGGAGCATTTTTACCGGCAATAAGAGCGATGACCGGCTTTGTTATGCGTTTTTTTATGAGCACCGCCGCCAGTTCCTCCTCATTGCCGCCTATTTCACCTATCATTACGATCACTTTCGTTTCATCGTCCTCTTCAAACAGAGGTAAAATGTCCGAAAATGAGCTTCCCGCTATCATATCCCCGCCTATGCCCACGCATGTGGACTGACCTATACCGGCATTTGTGAGCATGAATACGGTTTCATAGCAGTTTGTGGCCGAGCGCGACATGAGCCCGACGCTGCCCGGCATAAATATCCTGTGAGCCATGAATCCTGCCTTTGACTTGCCCGGTGAAATGATACCGAATGAATTAGGGCCTATCACCCGCGTGTTTTTAAGGCGCGCGTAATGGTACACGCGCATCATGTCGTGAACCGGTACGTGTTCCGCTATCGTGATCACGAGCGGAATGCCCGCATCTATAGACTCAAGGGCGCCGCTCATCATGTGCGCCGCAGGCACGAATATGACAGAGGCATTTGCGCCTGTCTTTTCCGCGGCCTCGCGCACTGTATTGAACACCGGTACTCCGAGCACCTCCATGCCGCCCTTTCCGGGCGTTACGCCCGCCACGACATGCGTTCCGTATTCAAGCATCTGCTCGGTGTGAAATGTGCCCTCTCTTCCGGTTATACCCTGTACTATGAGGCGTGTGTTCTTATCGATCAATATGCTCATATGATGCCGCCTCCTCTTTAAGCTTTGCGACTCCTTCGATCAGTCCGTCTGCGTATGCGACTCCCGGTATGCCCGATATGATATCAAGGCCTTTTGCCTTATTAGTGCCCTCAAAACGTATTATCACCGGTTTTGTGAGGCGCCCGCTTTCATAGGCCAGCTTTATGCCGCCTGCCACCTCGTCGCATCTCGTTATGCCGCCGAATATATTGATAAAGAGAAAATGCGTATCTTCGTCGCTCAATATGATGCGCACTGCCTCTTTAATACGCTCCGCGGTAGCGCCGCCGCCCAGATCGAGAACGGCGCGCACATAGATATGCTCCCGTGTGATCATATCTATGCAGCTCATGAGCATTCCGGAGCCGTTTGACATTACGGCTATGTCTCCGTTGCCGTCACAGGGAATATATAAAAAGTTAAACAGCTCGGCCTCCTTTGTAAGAGGGTGCCTGGGCATAGAAGATGCGTAATCCGCAAGCCACGCCTGGCGTTTAACCGCGGAATCGTCTATGCTCACCTTTCCGTCAAGCGCTATGAGACGCATACCGTTCTCAGCGCTTTCGTCCTTACAGAGAGCGAGAGGGTTTATCTCGCACAGCATGCAGTCATTCTTAATAAAAAGTCCGTACAGTGCATTCAGTATATCCCCCAATTCCTTTTGGAATGTTTTCGGGATATCAGGATATCTTTCAGATATTTTACCCGCGATATATGACGTATGATACGGGGCAACGCCCCCCTTCATATCGGCGGAAAGCGGCATGACGGGCGTTTTTAATATATTTTCGGGCGTACTTTTTGCGGTTTCTTCTATATCCACGCCGCCCGACGGTGAAAATATTATCATTGGACACTTTGTTATGCGGTCGAGCATCACGGAAAGGTAAAATTCTCTCATCACTTCGGCCTTGCCCACTATCATGATGCTGCGCACCTTGTGTCCTTTAATGTCCATGCCAATTATATCATGCGCACATTTTACGAGCTCGCCGTCATTTTCGGCGAAGCGTATGCCTCCCGCCTTGCCTCTTCCGCCTGTCATGACCTGAGCCTTGACAACTGCCGGATAGCCGATCCTGCGGGCGGCTTCGATAAGTATGCCGTCTCCTTTTTCCTCCAGCTCCCGGGCTGTTATATGTACGAAGCTCTGTACAGGCACCCCGCCGCTTTCGAAAAGCTCTTTTGCTTTGTATTCCATCAGATCCATTTACAAAATATCTCCTTCTGCCGCAAATATCTCATCGTCGGAGGGAGCCTTTGCTCTCGGTATGCTGTAGGCTATACGCGTTATGTTGAGGAGATGCTTGTAGCTGAAATTCTCCGAGATTGAATTGTTGCCCCATGAACCGCATCCCAGCGTCGTTGTGGGTGTAAGGCTGTTGAAGAAGCTGCCGCCGTTCATCGTGGAGCATATCTGATTTATGAGCACACGGCATACGGTTATATGTTCTGCGGCATATTCTATATGCTCGCGGCTGTTTGAGTGTATTGAAACGGAATGTCCGCGGCCCTCCACATTCAGGTTCTGCTGTGCTATGCTTACGGCATCCTCCCATGTTTTGTATGAATACGTTGAAATGACAGGGCACATCTTCTCCTTTGAAAGAGCGTCCTCCCTGCCGCAGGCATCGGCCTTTACGAGTATGACCTTTGTATCGTTCGGCACGCTTATTCCTGCCTTCTCCGCCACCTTGAGAGCGCTCTGTCCCACAAGATCCTTGTTCATTACGAAAGCGCCCTTGTCATTTTTCGTAAACAGTGTGTTCCTGAGCTTTGAAACGTCCTCGGGCGCGTCCAGATACGCACAGCCGTTTTGTACAAAAATATCTATTATTCTGTCGTAATCCTCCTCGGGCAGTATTATCGTCTGCTCTCCGGAGCATATTATACCGTTATCGAAGCGTCTGCCCTCTATTATTTTAGGAGCTGCTTCGCTGTAGTCTACGCCCCTGTCTATTATGCACTGCACGTTTCCGGCGCCCACGCCGTATGCGGGCTTCCCGGACGAATATGCGGCCTTTACCATTCCCATGCCGCCTGTTGCCACGACTACGTCGCAGGCGCTCATGAGCTCAGCGGAGAGCGCCGATGTGGGCTCGTCTATGATCTGTACGAGATCCGCGGGAGCCCCCAGCTTCTCTATTTCCGCCCTGAACATATCCGTCACTACTCTGCCGCATTTCTTCGCTCTCGGATGCGGCGCTATTATGACGGCGTTTCTCCCTTTTATAGCGTACATCGCATTGCACATAGGCGTAACTATCGGATTTGTGCAGGGAGTTATGGCGGCCACGACTCCCATGGGGCGCGCCACCTCGGTAATACACGTTTCACTGTCTCTGCTTATGATACCCACGGACTTTTTGTCCTTCAGGTAATTCCAGATTATTCTCGCTTTTCCTTTATTTTTGTTGACCTTGTCCTCGTACACTCCCATGCCCGACTCCTCGGCCGCCATCTTTGCAAGATCTTCCGCATTGTCGTACACGGCTTTTGCGATAGCCCTTACTATCCTGTCTACGCTTTCCTGCGTCGCGGTGCGTTCAAATTCCGCCTGTGCGGCTCTTGCCCTGCTTATAAGATCGGAAACAGTTTCCATTATAACGATCCTTCCTTCTTTAAAATATTTATTTTGGCTTTTTCAATATGGTCTTTCATTTCTTCCGCCGCTCTTTCGGCGTCTCCTGCTTCTATGGCGGCGGCTATCTTCTCGTGATCCGCAACGGTCTTTTCACCCTGTCCGCTTATCGACAGGGTGGCATACATTCCGGAATTGAGTATGTCGCAGCACTGCTCCAGTATCGTACACATCGCCCCGTTGCCCGCCGCTTTCGCAACAGCAAGGTGGAATGCCTCGTCGCCGCTCACTCCGTATTCGCCGGATCCGAGCTCATCCTTCATTTTACGGATGGATGAATATATCGCGCGCATGTTCTCTTCCTTCAGCGCGCCGCTGTTTTCCGCCGCAAGGCGGGCCGTTTCACATTCTATGACGCGCCTTACGTCCAGAAATTCCAGGTGCGTCCTGCTGCTCACGAGACTCACGTAATTTCCGCCTCCCTGAACGGAGCGCACGAAACCCCATGCAGAAAGTCTTTTGAGAGCCTCTCTGACCGTTGTGCGTGAAACGCCGAGCAATACCGCAAGATCCCTCTCGGGCGGCAGTTTGTCCCCGTCCACGTAGCCGTTTTCATTTATCATTTTTATAACTGAGGAGGCCGTGCTCTCAGCCATGGTCTCTCTGATACTCACTTATTTATCCTCACCATCGCTTTGATCCTCGTGCCGCCGGTCTCATGTGCGTGCGCAAAAAATTCCGGCACATCCTCAAGCTCTATCCTCTGCGTTATCATACCGTCAACGGGAAGACCCTTCGCAAGATATGAAGCCGCCTCGGGAACGAGCCCGAATTCACCCATGACTCCCTTTACCGTGAGCTCTTTGGACACGAGCGTATCCACGGCGAATCCGTCAAGCGTTCTCTCGTAAAATGCAGGCATCGCCACTGTGCCGCGCTTTGCGGCTATGTTCATGGCTTCGTTTACTGTGTCCGCGCCGCCCGAGGATTCTATTACGAGATCGGCGCCCCGCGAGCCTGTTATCTCACGCACTCTGCGCACCGCATCCTCTTTTGTTGAATTTATTACGTGCGTAGCGCCGCACTGCAGCGCGGCATTAAGCTTAAAATCCTTTCTTCCTATCACTATTACGTTCCGCGCGCGCTTTATGCCGGCCAGAGCCGCGGCTCCCAGCGCTATCGCTCCGGTGCCTATGACCGCTACTGTTGAATTTTCTGTTATATCATACTTTTTGACCGCTCCCAGTGCTATTGAAAGAGGCTCGGCAAGCGCCGCGTGCTCAAGGCTCACGTTGTCCGAAATATGATATGTATGGCACTCGGGCATATACATATATTCCGCGTAGCAGCCGTCCCAGCAATTGATCGTTCCCACCGATCTTATATCGGTGCATTCAAAACGGCGCCCGCTCCTGCACATTTCACACTCTCCGCACGATACTCCGTTGTCCGTTATAACGCGGTCGCCCTTTTTAAAATTCTTTACGGCGCTCCCCGTCTCCTCCACTGTTCCGGACCATTCGTGCCCTATGCGGCACGGATATTTTATCTCTCCGCTCTTTACGAAGCTGCTGTTTCCCGTATATATCGCTATATCCGTTGCGCATATACCCGTCCATTCTACCTTTACGAGCACCTCATCATCTTTTAACGGGCGCATCGCGACTCTTTCAAGCCTCATATCGTTCGGGCCGTATACTGTTATCGCTTTCATTGTTCTGTTCATATATCGGCTGCCACCTCTTCACTCATCTGTATTTTTTGCGAGAAGCTCTTCTATTTCGTTTCTGTAGGGCATCACGGGCGATGTGCCGTGTCTTGTTACTGATATCGCCGCAAGCGCGCAGGCGAATCTTGCGGCTTCCTCTGTGCCCTTGCCCTCTGCTATCGCGGCAGAAAAGCCTCCGCAGAATGCGTCTCCCGCTCCCGTCGTGTCGACGGCCTTTACTCTGAATCCGGGTATCATTCCCCTGTAATCCGCGGTTTTTGCGTATACTCCCGCCTTTCCGAGGGTTATGATAACGTTCTTTACTCCCATTGCGAGCAGCTTATCTGCCGCCAGCTCCGCGCTGCTCTCATCCGTTATATGCACTCCCGTATAATATTCGGCTTCTGTTTCATTCGGTATTATGTAATCCGTGTTTTTCAGGACCGTTTCGCTCACGTCCCCTGCGGGGGCGGGGTTCAGCACATTTATTTTACCGTATTTTTTTGCGAGAAGTACCGCCTCCTCCAGCGGCTCGTCGCTCGTTTCGAGCTGCGTCAGCACTACGTCGCACGTTTTTATTTCTTCCTCGGCCCTGTCGACTTCTTCTCTCGTTATAGACCTGTTTGCGGCAGTCAGCACTATTATCCTGTTCTCGGCGGTTTCTGCGTTTATTTCTATTATGGCCGAGCCCGTCTGCCCGTTTTTCTGTGTGTATACGTATTTCTGCGACATGCCTTCCTTCTCGTAATGTGAAACGGCTATACGGCTCATGAAATCCTCGCCGAGCTTTGTTATCATTATCACTTCCGCGCCGGCGCGCTTTGCGGCGGTCGCCTGATTTGAGCCCTTGCCGCCCGGACCGAATTTTATGCTGTTTCCCAGCACTGTTTCTCCGTCAGCCGGAAAATGAGGTGTCATTACGGCTATGTCTGTTATAAATGATCCCATTACTACGATTTTGCCTTTTTTTTGCGCCATATCAGTCATTCCTTTCCGAATTTCTCCGCAATATGATCATTTTCCATTTTTTTGTTTCTCCGGCCGGCACGGTGACGTCGGCGCCTCTTTTTTCTGCGTTTCCCGGCGTGTCATATGCGCCCGTACAGAACTCGGCGGCCACGTTGTACATATTCTTGAACGCTCCGTTGTTCATCCATATGCCGAGATAGTCGGTGCCCTCGCATTTTACGCTTATGTCCCCGTACGTGAAATATCCCCGGTACGGCTCTTTTATGTAAAATTTATATGCGTTGCGCTCGCGGCCGCTCATGAGCAGCCGGCTGCCGTTCTGTATGATCAGGCCGGTGCCTTTTTCCATGCTACCCGCAATGCTATCAGCAATGCTCCCGGCGATGCACTCGCCATTGTCCTCATAGGAGTCCGTGCCGCGGTCAAAGAACATGAGCTCGCCTGTGTAAATGCCTTCGTCAAGCTTTACTCTTTCGTATATCTCAGCTCTTAACATCATGTGAGACGCCCATATGGCTTTAAGAGGTTTTGACGATGTGTTTTTTACTTCGTATTCGATCCGGATCCCGTTTGCACGCCTGTCTGCGGGTACCTTTGCTGCATTCCCGTATTCCCTGTACTCTGTATATTTTTTTCTGAATATATAATCTCCGTACGGTGACTCGGCTTTTGTGCAGAGCGCCAAGCCGTCCGGGCCGTTTGTTATTTCGTATGTATGCTGCATCCTGCATACTTCGCCGTGGTCCGGATACGGGCGTTCCGGGCTCTCCCACGGATCGATCGTGGGAAACATATCGTCAAATGCGGAGCATTCGCTGTCTACGTAGCTGCCGCCGGGTGTAAGATCTATGTATCCTTTTCCCGGCGCCTGCGCGAGCATTTCACGCTCGCCGCCGGGCGAGCGCAGCTTAAGGGACACCATTTTACCGCCGTCCGGTAATATGATGCACTTCATATTGTCCGTTACGATATGTATCCCCTGTTTGTTTTTATACTCTGTATTTGTTATATACATTTTCAGGCGCACCCTCTATTATGTTTATTCCCGATGAGGTTCCGAGTCTATCTGCGCCGGCTTCTATCAATGCCGCAGCGTCGGCATATGTCCTTATGCCCGATGATGCTTTTACATGAGTTTTACTGTGATCGGTTATGGTTTCATACATGAGTTTTACGTCCTCTGGAGTTGCCACGCCCTGTGACACGCCTGTGCATGTTTTTACGAAATGAGCTCCCGCCTCGCAAGCGAGCTTTGTGGCTGTCACTTTTTCGTCATCTGATATGAGTCCCGTTTCGATTATGACTTTTACCGTTTTGCCCTTGACTGCATCTACAACTGCCTTGATCTCATTCTTTACATAATCGTAAAGTCCGTCCTTCAAAGCGCCTACGTTTATCACCATGTCAAATTCATCGCAGCCGTTGTCATACGCTTCCTCCGCCTCCGCAACTTTTATTTTTGTTGTATTGGCTCCGAGAGGAAAACCTATTACCGTGCATACTTTTACGTCAGTGCCCTTAAGAAGGGCCTTTGCCAGCGGAACATTGTACGGATTTACGCAAACTGACGCAAATTTATATCTTGCCGCTTCAGTGCAGAGCCTTTCAATGTCCATTTTACGTGCGAACGGTTTCAGATTTGTGTGGTCTACATATTTGTTGATTTCGCTTTTCATGATTTGCCTCCGAATGTTTTTATTTTCTGTGTTTTATGTTATTTTCTTGTTGTTTGTTGATTGTCGCACATTACTTGTTGTTTGTCGTTTGTTACTTGTCGTTTGTTACTCGTTATTCCTTGCTTGTTATTCATTGCTTTGCTCGTCATGTGTTATCGTTATTGTTTATTGGTTATTGGTTATTGGTCTTGTGCCTTCGATTTTGGTATTACCAATCATACTAAACATGATAGCATGAAATATATGCTCAGTCAACACACATTTCTTGTATGCAAAAATTTTTTGTAAGCAAAAATTTTTTGCAGAAAAATTCTTCGGGACTCGGCTCTAAAAACCCGGATTCCCTGCTCGCAGCTTTGTCACCGTTTGTCACGGTTGTTTTTTTCTGCAATAAGCTTTTGTTTCTGCAGAAAAATTTTTTGGGACTCGGCTCTCAAAACCCGGATTCCCTGCTCGCAGCTTTGTCACTGTTTGTCACAAATATTTTTTCTGCAATAAGTTTTTGTCTTTGCAGAAAAATTTTTCGGGACTCGGCTCTTAATGTCCGGATTCCCTGCTCGCAGCTTTGTCACTGTTTGTAACGGTTGTTTTTTCTGCAATAAACTTTTGTTTGTGCAGAAAAATTCTTCGGGGCTCGGCTCTTAATGTCCGGATTCCCTGCTCGCAGCTTTGTCACCGTTTGTCACGGTTGTTTTTTTCTGCAATAAGCTTTTGTTTTGCAGAAAAATTTTTCGGGACTCGGCTCTCAAAACCCGGATTCCCTGCTCGCAGCTTTGTCATCGTTTGTCCCCGTTGTTTTTTCTGCAATAAATTTTTGTTTTTGCAGAAAAATTCTTCGGGGCTCGGCTCTCAAAGCACGGATTCCCTGCTCGCAGCTTTGTCACCGTTTGTCACGGTTGTTTTTTTCTGCAATAAATTTTTGTTTTTGCAGAAAAATTCTTCGGGACTCGGCTCTAAAAATCCGGATTCCCTGCTCGCAGCTTTGTCACTGTTTGTAACGGTTGTTTTTTCTGCAATAAACATTTGTCTTTGCAGAAAAATTCTCCGGGACTCGGATCCCGGGGCTCGGATTTCGGGGCTCGGATCTCAGAGCCCGGTTCTGAGTACGGTGAAATGCAAAAGGGACACGGCGCGCCGCCTACAACAGGCTGACCGGGACTCAGAACGGCTCGCACTGCAAATAGGAGTTGACAAACGGCAAGCCGCGCGCTATAATGCCTATATAACCGATAGGTTTAATGAATAATAATCGTAAGGAGTATCTCAACATGAAAGCATACGAAAAAATTACCGATTTGATAGGCAAAACACCTCTTTTGAAGCTTACAAACTATATCAAAGACAAAAATCTGGGCGCTGCGATCTACGGCAAGCTTGAATATTTCAATCCCGCAGGCAGCGTAAAGGACAGAATTGCAAAAGCCATGATAGACGATGCAGAGGCGAAGGGGCTTCTGAAACCGGATTCTGTCATAATTGAACCCACCAGCGGCAATACAGGCATAGGACTTTCAGCTGTTGCGGCGGCAAGAGGTTACAAAATAATACTCACAATGCCTGAAACGATGAGTGTGGAGCGTCGGAATTTACTGAAGGCATACGGCGCGGAGCTTGTTCTGACCGACGGCGCGCAAGGTATGAAGGGCGCTATCGCCAAGGCACAGGAGCTGGCGGAAGCTACGCCGCACAGTTTTATACCCGGCCAGTTTACAAATCCGGCGAACCCCGAGATCCACCGTAAAACTACAGGCCCTGAAATCTGGGAAGATACCGACGGGAAAGTAGACATATTTGTCGCGGGCGTAGGCACGGGCGGAACGATAACCGGCGTAGGAGAATATCTCAGATCAAGAAATCCGGATGTAAAAATTGTCGCCGTGGAGCCGGCCGGCTCTCCTGTCCTTTCAAAAGGAACGGCAGGGCCGCATAAAATACAAGGAATAGGCGCGGGCTTCGTGCCCGATACGCTGAACACGGCCGTATACGACGAGATCATAGCCGTGGAAAATGACGATGCATTCGAAACAGGACGCGCATTGGCACGCAAAGAAGGCCTCTTAGTCGGCATTTCATCGGGCGCGGCAGTATTTGCGGCAACTGAGCTTGCAAAGCGTCCCGAAAATAAAGGTAAAACGATCGTAGCTCTCCTCCCTGATACCGGCGAGCGCTATCTATCGACACCTATGTTTTCAGAGTAGATCAAAGGCGCTATATCACATAGTTATCTGCGCCCTGCTTAATGTGACTGTCCAAAATGTCCTGCAGCGTGATCGCGTCAAGATATTCGCATATGACTCTGTAAAGTCCCTGCCATACCGGAAGCGTCGGGCAATCGGCGCTTCTGGGACAGTCGACAGGTTTTTCCCCGGCGCAGGCGACCGGCGCGAGACTGCCCTCAGTCAGTCGTAAAATGTCCCCTACCCTATATTGCGCGGGATCTTTTGCAAGCATATACCCGCCCTGGTACCCGCGATTTGTCTTAAGAATTTCGGATTTATTGAGGACCGGAACTATCTGTTCCAGATATTTTTTTGAAATATCCTGACGCTTTGCAATATCCTTAAGGGCAATATACCCTTCTGCGCGGTGTTCCGCCAGATCCAATAACATGCGAAGCGCATAACGGCCTTTTGTGGAGATTTTCATGTTTTTGTCCCCCTCCGACTGTTGATGACCGAATAATAACATATATTCAGTAGGCTTTCAAGTGAGCAGATTTTCTGCGTAAAACGCCCCGGAAATAATGCAACATAAAACATCTGCGACATTAAAACATTATTGACTTTTCCGGTCCCGCGGCATAATATTTATTGAAAAATTTATCTGCAACACAAACCGTACGGCGCAAAAAATAAAGCGGGTGGTGAAATATTTGGCCAATTTTACAAAGAAAGCGATTCAGGATTCATTTTTGAAATTACTCGAGGAGCGGCCTCTGTCTAAGATCACGGTTAAAGATATAGTGGCGGATTGCGGCATAAACCGCAACACATTTTACTACTATTTTGAGGATATGCCCAAGCTCATAGAAAGTATAGTGGAGGATGACGCCGAAAAGATGATCAGGTCCTACCCCACCATAGAAAAATTCGAGGACTGTCTGGACGCGGCGATCACGCTTGCGCTAACTAAAAAGCGCGCGGTATTACATATCTATCACTCGGCAAACCGTGAAATATATGAGATGTACCTTTGGAAGGTATGCGATCACACGGTAAACACGTATGTCGCATCTGTTCTGCGGGGCAAAAGTGTCAGGAGCGGCGACCTTGCCATAGTCAAAGAGTATCTGTCCGGCCTTGCCTTCGGCATCGTTTCCAGATGGCTTAAAAACGATATGAACGATGATGTACGGGGCATGCTCGCACGCCTCGCGGAGATCAAAAAAGGAATGATAGAAGATATGATACTTTGCTGTGTCGACGCGTAGATTCTGACAAATACGATCGTTTGCAGACAAACGGTCCCGTTTGTACGAAAATCGGTCATTTTACGTTCCGTGTCTGATAATCGGACACGGAACTTTTTTTGTCTGTAGGCATAACAAAACGGTAAGCATACAATAGGGACAAACGAGCAAAGGAGGCTTGCTTTATGAAGATGCGCTCAGTAATGCCAATGCGGATAGCGAAGATCGGTTACATCGTCATGTCTGTCCTGTTTTGCGCCGCAGGCATTCTGTTTATTGCCGCGCCGGAGCTTTCAGTGTCTGTTATAGGCATTTGCATCGGTGTCGCGATGATACTCTTTGGCATTGTCAGACTGATAGGGTATTTTTCAAAGGACCTGTTCCGTCTGGCATTCCAGTTTGATCTGGAATTCGGGATCCTGATGATCATACTCGGCGTGATCGTCCTTTTTAATCCCGGTAATCTGATGGTGTTTATTTGCGCCTTACTCGGCATTTCCATTTTACTTGACGGGCTGTTCAAGATCCGTATCGCCATGGATTCGAAGCGGTTTGGTATCAAAAGCTGGTGGCTGATCTTAATACTTGCCGTCGTCACAGGTGTGTTTGGAGTGTTCCTGATATATGATTCGGTCATCGGAGCGAGAGCACTGTCTGTATTACTCGGGCTGACGCTCCTCTCGGAGGGCGCTGTGAATCTGTATACCGTGATCAGCACCGTCATGATCGTTAAAAATCAATTTCCGGATGTCATTGAAGCAGATGCATTTGAAGTTGACGGAAAGGAAAGGTGACAGCCGTGCATTTTTCAAAAGCAGTCGTAAAATACAGGGTGCCGATACTGATCATAACGCTCGTTCTCATGATCCCTTCCGTTTTGGGGATCATAGGAACACGCATCAATTATGACATGCTCACATATCTGCCGGAGGACATGGAAACCGTCATCGGGCAGAACGAGCTTATGGAGGACTTCGGCAAAGGCGCCTTTGCATTCCTCATTGTGGAGGATATGCCGAGCAAGGATGTGGCGGCGCTGAGGGAGCAGATCGGGCAGGTCGATCACGTGGACACCGTGCTGTGGTACGATTCTGTAGCCGATCTGTCGATACCCATGGAGCTGCTGCCCGATAAAATCTATAACGAATTCAACACTGAAAATGCCACAATGATGGCCATTTTCTTCGACAGCTCCACCTCCTCCGACGTGACCATGGACGCAGTGCGCGAGATTCGCGGTATCGCGGGAAAACAGTGTTTTCTTTCCGGTCTTACGGCCATGGTAGTCGATCTGAAGGACCTGTGTGAGCATGAAGAACCCATATATGTGGGTATCGCCGTGGCGTTGGCTCTTGCCGCTATGCTGCTGCTCTTGGATAATTTCCTGACGCCGTTTGTGTTTCTTGTGAGCATAGGCATGATGATACTCATAAACCTCGGCAGCAATTATTTTCTCGGTGAAATATCCTATATAACTAAGGCGCTTTCCGCCGTTTTACAGTTGGCCGTGACAATGGATTATTCCATATTCCTCTGGCACAGCTACAATGAGCAGCTGACAAAATGCGACGACCGCAGGGAGGCAATGGCAAGCGCCATACGTGAGACGCTGGCCTCTATAGTCGGCAGCTCGATCACCACAGTCGCCGGATTTATCGCCCTTTGCTTTATGTCCTTTACACTCGGCCGCGATCTCGGGATCGTGATGGCAAAAGGCGTTATTTTAGGTGTGATAGGCTGCGTTACAGTGCTGCCTGCCCTTATATTAGTACTTGATAAGCCGCTGCAAAAAGCAAAGCACAGGTCCCTGATTCCGAATATGCGCCGCTTCGCGGTCGGCACCGTAAAGGTATTCCCTGTTTTCCTGTGCATTTTTGTGCTGCTCATACCGCCCGCCCTTTACGGATATAACGCAACGAACAATGAGACATATTACAATCTGGCAAAGTCCCTGCCGGATGATATGGAATATGTGACAGCAAACAGCAAGCTGTCGGAGGAATTTGACATAGCATCCACACATATGCTGCTCGTAGATAAGAACATTTCACCGGTGTCCGTGCGTGAAATGATGAATGAAATGGAAGATGTGGACGGCGTCAAATATGTGCTGGGACTCGAATCACTGATCGGCCCGCGAGTACCGGAGGAGGTACTGCCTGATTCCGTCACCGGTCTTTTAAAGAGCGACAAATGGGAGCTTTTGCTCATCAACTCGGAATATCCCGTGGCCGGCGACGAAGTCGGAGCTCAGATCGAGGCCCTGAATACCATTCTGAAGAAATATGATCCGACCGGTATGCTCATAGGAGAAGCGCCCTGCATGAAGGATATGATAGACGTCACGTCCCACGATTTCGAGGTTGTAAATATCATTTCCATTGCGGCGATATTTATCATAATAGCCCTGGTGGAACGCAGTATTTCACTGCCGTTTATATTGATATCGGTGATCGAGCTGGCGATATTCATAAATCTCGGTATTCCGCATTACCTCGGGCAGAGTCTTCCTTTTATAGCGCCGATCTGCATAAGCACGATACAGCTCGGAGCGACCGTGGACTATGCGATTTTACTGACAACGCGGTATAAATCGGAAAGGATGCGCGGGGCGGACAAAAAGGAGGCCGTGAGGACGGCGCTTACCGCCTCTGTACCGTCCGTACTTGTTTCGGGATTCGGATTGTTCGCAGCCACATTCGGCGTGGCGCTGTATTCCGAAATCGATATGATAAGCTCTATATGCATGCTGCTTGCCCGTGGCGCTATCGTCAGTATGCTCTGCGTCATCTTGATACTGCCGGCGCTCCTGCTCCTTTTGGACAGAGTGATATGCGCGACCACACTCGGAATGAAAAGAAATAATAAAAATATGACCGAACAGGAGGTAATTTTGAAATGAAAGATTCTGTGACAAAGATCACTGCCATATGCCTTTGCGTCCTTCTCGCGATAGGAGGGATAGGCGGGGCTGCCCTTGCAATAAATAACAATAGTATTATCAGCAGCGGCAGCAATAACGGCGTCGATGAGGAGGCTCTTCAGGAAAAAAACAAAGATGAGAACACCGACGGTTCAGAAAATACGGGTATTTTCAAGGATGAGACCGTATATGTACTTGCGGGTGCGGACGGGTCAGTTCAGAAGATAATCGTCAGCGATTGGATCAGGAACTCGCCGGGCAGCGATACGGTAAACGACATATCCGAACTTACGGATGTAGAAAATGTCAAGGGTGATGAAGCCTACACCGTAAGCGGCGACAATATGCGTGTATGGGACGCCGAGGGCAATGATATATACTGTCAGGGAAACATCGAAAAGGAGCTCCCGGTAGGACTTTCCGTCTCCTATAAGCTGGACGGGAAGCCCATATCGGCAGAGGATCTGGCCGGAAAGAGCGGCCGTGTGACTATACGTTTTGACTATGACAACAGGCAGTATGAAAACGTGGAGATCGACGGCAGGCAGGAAAAGATATATGTTCCGTTCGCAATGCTCACCGGTGTTCTGCTGAGTGACGACGTTTTCAGAAATGTGGATGTCACCAACGGTAAAATGATAAATGACGGCAGCCGCACCGCCGTCATCGGTATCGCATTCCCCGGTCTGCAGGAAAATCTGGCCATTTCAAAAGACAAACAGGTATTCCCGGACTATGTGGAGATCAGCGCGGATACCGACAGCTTCCGGCTTGACATGACTGTGACGCTGGCGACAAATGAGATATTCAGCCGGATCGATCCTGACGGATCAAATTCCGTCTCTGAGCTAAGCGCCTCTATGGATGAGCTCATCGTCTCCATGGATCAGCTCACAGGCGCCATGGATCAGCTTCTGGACGGCTCATCGCAGCTTTATGACGGACTTGCCACACTGCTCGAGAGATCGGACGAATTGGTTGACGGTATCGATAAGCTTGCCGCAGGAGCGGAGAGCCTCAAAAGCGGAGCCGGCAGTCTGGACTCAGGAGCAGCCGAGCTTCAAGCCGGAGCGACCGCGCTCTGCGAAGGACTGAACACCCTTGCGGCCAATAATGACACTTTAAACGGAGGAGCAAAGCAGGTATTTGATACGCTGCTATCCACGGCGGATACACAGCTTGCAGCGGCGGGACTTGACGTTCCTGCCTTAACTGTAGAAAACTATGCAGAGGTCCTGAACAGCGTTATAGCGTCGCTGGACGAAAACGCAGTTTATGAGAAGGCGCTGTCTGAGGTAACGGCAGCCGTGGAAGCGCAGAGAGACATGATAAGAGAGCAGGTCACTGCGGCTGTTCGGGACGAAGTGACCGCAAAGGTCACAGCCGCAGTCCGGGAGGAGGTTACGGCGCAGGTGACCGAGGTTGTCCGGAATACCGTGGCGCAGCAGGTCATAGAGGCTTCTCTGCATATGGATAAAGCGTCTTATGATGCCGCCGTACGCGCCGGTCAGATAAATAAAGAGACGCAGGAAATGATCGAGGCGGCGATCGATCGACAGATGCAGTCAGAGCAGATCCGCGGGCAGATTCAGGCGGAAACAGACAGGCAAATGGCGACCAAGCCTATTCAGGATACGATTGCCGCAAATGCGGATGCGCAGATGCAAAGCGCCGCCGTAAAACAGACGATCACGGAGCAGACAGAGCTGCAGATTAAGAAAATAATATCGGAACAAATGGCGTCAGACGATGTACAGGCACAGCTTGCCGCCGCTGCGGAGGGCGCAGGATCGGTGATCGCACTAAAAACCTCCCTTGACAGCTATAATGTATTCTATCTCGGTCTGCAGAGCTATACGGCCGGTGTGGCCGACGCCGCAGCGGGAGCTGGTACGCTGAAAAGCGGGACTGATGCCCTTAAGGCCGGTACCTCTGAGCTTTATGAAGGAGCCTCTGAGCTTTATGACGGAATACTTACACTTAAAAACGGAACGCCGGCTCTTACGGACGGGATCACACAGCTTCGTGACGGCGCCATGCAGCTTTCCGAAGGACTTCGGGAATTCAACAATGAAGCTATTCAAAAGCTTGTGAATGCGGTAGACGGTGATATTGCCGGACTTTTAACAAGACTTCGCGCGACAAGGGACGTGTCGCTCCGCTATAATAATTTTGCCGGCATCGGCGACGGTATGGACGGCCGGGTGAAATTCATTTACAGAACGGATTCCATAGGTTAGATATATGTGCCACGTTATCGGAGCTACAGTGTCTTATGTGCCTCCTGCTCTTTCAATTTATTGATCTCGCAGGCTGAAAGCTCTGTGAGCTCCGATATCTCTTCGACACTTTTACCTCGTCTTAGCATCTTGAGGGCAATGCTCATTCGGCCTTTGGAGAGCCCTATATTTATGCCTTCGCTCATGCCCTCGCTTCGGCCCTCTTCCTTCGCTTCGCTCATATCCAATTTGTATTTAAGTGCCAGCAGCATATCGTCGTGCCTCCATTCCGACCTCTTGGTCATTTCAACAGCCTTGTCTATCTCCTTGATAAGCTCCACGTCTGTATTCCGTGCGTCGTATGCCGACGTGTTGTTCATATATCTCAGGAGTTCCCGCTGATCGCGGCTTATATCTCCTATGTACCCCGTTGTATTGAAAAATATCTTGTAGGCCTCATCGTTAAGTAAGATATTTTTGTTCTCCCTGCATATGTTCTCAAACGAATATCTGTAAAATCCCTTGCCGAACGGGTCGAATTTGCATATGAATATTATATAGCTCGGCCTCAGCTTTGAAAACTCGTCTCCCTTTTGCAGCTGATTTATATCTATATGAGACTGATACAGTCTCGCTCTCTTGGGAAGATGT
>CANQOI010000011.1 GCA_947625435.1 uncultured Clostridia bacterium
GAAATGCTGAAAGACGGCATTCCTACAGAAAAGATAGCTAAATATGTCCATGCTTTGTCTCCCGAAGAACTGAAAGAAATAGAGGCCAAGGTAAAGCAGCTTGTGTAGACAGCAAGCCGGAATGTTCGGTTCGGAGGTAATCTTTATGGTTTATTTATCAAAGTCAAAATATTGCAGTCTTTGGCAGTGCCCCAAAATTGCTTGGCTGAGAAAATATAAGCCAAAAGAACTGAATCTTGATTATGGGTGTCTCTCGCGCATGGAGGTCGGTAACGAAGTCGGTGATCTGGCTATGGGGCTTTTCGGTGATTATGTTGAAGTCACGGCCTACGATGGTGACAAACTCGATCTCCACAAAATGATTGAAAACACACAGTACGAAATGAATAAAGGAACTAATGTAATATGCGAGGCATCATTTGACTATAACGGACTTTATTGTGCCGTTGATATTCTCAAAAAGGAAAATGACGGCTGGGCTATTTACGAGGTCAAGAGTTCTACAAAGCATGCAGACCGGCAAGATGATAAGCCGGTGTATATCGCTGATATAGCTTATCAAAAGTATGTGTTGGAGCACTGCGGTGTAAAACCGACCGGAACCTATCTTGTTTGTATCAATGGAGACTACATTTTTGACGGCACTTTGGATATCAACAAACTTTTTACCGTTTCCGATACTGCCGAAGCTGTTGCAACAGAAGAAAAGAACATAGAAGCAAACCTTTTTATTGCGGAAAAATTGCTTAACTCATCTGTTGAACCGGACATTGATTTGTCAGTCAATTGCAAGAATCCCTACCTTTGCGGTTTTTGGAAATATTGCTCGAAGCATATTCCGGAGCAGTCGGTGTTCAATCTCTATCGAATGAGATTCAGCCAAAAGATAAAATATTACAGACAGGGACTCATCAATTATGAGGACTTACTGTACAGCCAAAAAATAACAAACGATAAACAACTCCGTCAGATGGAATTTGCACTTCAGGACAAAGGAACATATATTGAGAAGGACAACATCCGCGATTTTCTCGAGACCCTTTCTTATCCGCTCTATTTTCTTGATTTTGAAACTATGCAGCCGGCCATTCCCGTATTTGTAGGAACTAAGCCCTATACCCAGATACCTTTCCAGTATTCTCTGCACTATATTGAGAACGAGGGAGGAGAACTTAAACATAAAGAATTTCTTGCAGAGTCAGGAACTGATCCGAGAAGAGCACTTGCCGAAAGGTTATGCGCGGATATTCCAATGAATGTCTGTGTTACTGCGTATAACAAAGCATTCGAATGTACAAGAATCAAAGAGCTGGCTGAAACCTATCCTGATTTAGCTGAGCATTTGCTGAATATCAGAGATAACATTGTAGATCTTCTCGTGCCATTTCAGGCAGGCTATTATTACAATCGTGAAATGGGTGGTTCCTTCTCTATCAAGAGCGTGCTGCCGGCCATTTTCCCAAATGATCCGAGTCTCGACTACCACAACCTTGAAGGCGTACATAACGGCAGCGAAGCTATGTCTGTCTTTCCGAAAATTCAGTTTATGGAACCGGCCGAAAAGGAATCTGCCAGACATAATCTCTTAAAATACTGTGAACTCGATACATACGCAATGGTTAAGGTGTGGGCAGAACTCGTAAGAGCAGCAAAATGATTTTCAGGATGCGATAGCCTATAACCGTACTTCGGCGTTGAATCGCTATTGCACTTATACTTCTTCATTATCATGTAATTACTATACGTCATGCGCAGAATCCGATGCGTTTCTTTGTGTTCTTAGGACTGATGACAGGCTGTTCGATATCCTCAGGGAGTATGGTCATGATATCTTTACTTCCGATTGCATCAAAATCCATAGCAATAAGCCTTGTGGCCTGCGCCATTTTGGCTTTTTCTATAACATTTCTTACATATCTGCCGTTGCCGAAGTCACTTTCTTTTCTGGCATCATCAAAGATGCCGATCAACTTATCGCAGGCTTCTTCAGTGAGATTCAGACCTTTCTGCTTTGCGATAAGCTTTGCGATTTCACAAAGATCCTTCGTATCATAATCGGGAAAGGGAACATGATAAGCAATTCTGGATCTCAGGCCGGGATTCTTCTGAAGGAATTTTTCCATTTTGTCAGGGTATCCGGCGAAGATCACTACAACATCGTCCCTATGATTTTCCATTTCCTGAACGATAGTATTAATGGCCTCGTCGCCGAATGAACCGTCTCTGTCGTCTACAAGGCTGTATGCCTCATCAATAAATAAGACGCTGCCCTTTGCTTCCTGAAACTTTCTCTGAATTTTAGGAGCAGTCCAGCCGACGTATTTACCGACAAGATCACCGCGGCCGACCTCAATAAGATTACCTTTGGAGAGAAGATTGTTTTCCTTCATGATTCCGGCAAAAAGCCTTGCGACAGAAGTTTTTGCCGTTCCGGGATTGCCGGTAAATACCATGTGCATGGCAGGGTGATCGCTTTTCATACCCTTATCGGCAAAGAGCTTCTGTGCTTTATAATAATTCAGTGCTTGGTTGATGACCTTCTTGGCTTCGTCAAGGCCGATCATCTGATTCAGCTCATCGTAGGCCGTTCCTTTGGGAGCTGCTTTGATGACCTCGCGCTTTGCGGCAACAATATCCTTGTACTGAGGATAGGCATACGTCTTCAGCTTATTGTTATACCAGTCATCAAACAGATCATGAAGGTCCGGAGCAAGATAACCTTTATCCTCCTCGAGTTTAGCAAAGAGCTTTTTGTCAGTGCGGACGCCGTTTTCTTTGGCAAGCAATTTAAGAAAACGTTCTGCCCGCTCCCCGGAAACAAATTCTTCCTTCAGTTCGACAATGCAGGTGCTTCCGAGATTCTCGTAAAAAATGTCCTTTGACAAAGTACATTCACGAGGCAGGCAGAATACCGTGAGAACTTGATTGCGGTATTTTTTCATTACTTTGCAGAGATTTTCAATCGTATCTCTGCCGCAGTTTGCATGGTCGTCCTCAGTATCATCATCTGCAAGATATCTGACGATCACCGCGCCGCCCATACTGCTTTTATATAGGCAATCATATACAGAGACTGAGAAGTTTTCTCCGGGTCTGAAATCAAGAAAGGCATAACGCTTACTGTGAATCCTCTTATTGGCATATAGAGCTTGGAGCAAAAGCTTGTACATACTGTTTCGAGTTTTTTGGTCATCCGTCTGTATCATATAATGAACAGGATGACCGGCGACTGTGTTTTTTGCGCATCCGGCATAGATACGATCAAGTTCGGGAATAAACGTATCCCTCGCAAGGAATCTTTCTGCCTCTTCATACACAGACTTCTTATCACATTCTTCAAAAATGTTCTCGCCGTATTCGACGTTCCTGCTGAATCTTCCGTTCAACTTATCTAAATCAAACTGTTCAAGAACTTTGTCATCGTCATCGATATAGCCGTTTCTATTCGAACAGCCAAGCATGTTGCGAAGAGTATTAAGAGTTATTTCTTCCAGGTAAGTATCTTTTAAATCTATCTCAATGGACTTGAGATACTCGGAGGCAAGCTCCGATACATTACAGTGCTTTTTTACAATGATACCGATTGTTACAGTATCCTCCGACGCATCAGTAACAAACAGATAAGCCTTTTGCTGCTGATGCTGATTAAAGGAGCCGGACTTCATAAAAATCTTTCTGATATTCTCGCGCATTACTCTGCGGTTATCATTTTCTTCGGACCACTTGGCATCAACCGTAAAGCCTTCAAATTTATAAAACTGCATAACTTGTACCTCCAAGTAATCTTCTTTACGGTATGATGATATCAAATGTAATGCACGCTATTTGGTACACAAAATATCCGTCGGTCGTAACTGACGGATTAGCATATCATTTATACTTTTTCATTCCGTTTTCAAGGACTTCTTTCACGCGAGCCCTGAGTGACTCCGGTGAAATTATCTCTACATGGTTCATGTACTGCATTGCCCAGTGTTCCATAGCATTCGGGCTTGCTTTTATGCTGACCATGACTTTGTCCGCATCATCGGTCTTCATGATGCGAATATCAGTGCCGAACCAGTCAACGATCTGGTCGATGATACAGGCATCCGCGATAAAAACAATCTGCTTCTGCTGATCCGTGTACATGTATGGCATATTGGAAGCAAGTTCTTTATAGTTAATGCCATTCTCATATCCTTTCACTGTTTTCAGCGGAGTAGCCTTCTTATCGGTTACAGTAATATTAGTTATGTGATCCAATCGATGAAAGACCATGTTGCCCCAATACTCACTATAAGCCATGAGGTAATATCTCTGATTATGGAGTAACATCTGATATGGGCTGACATATTGTTGAGAAGTCTTGTGCAGTTTTTTGTCTGTACCGTATTTATTGTAATCATAATGGATCTGAAACCCTTCTTCGATGGCAGTATCGATGAGCCCGATGTTATAGAACACCGCCCGATTATCGGTCTTGTTCCAATCATTTACGGAACGGATATGCCTGACGCCGGGTTTGAAATATTTGTTTGACAGCCTACAAAGACGTTCGATCAAATCAGAAGAGTATTTGGCGGTGATATGCTTACTGCATAGAACACTGTCGATCAACAAACGAAGCTCAGAATCTTCAAAATCGCGGCTTGCCAGATAACTTCCGGCTCTACGCGACTCAATATCAATTCCGGCCTCTTTAAGCAGAGATATATTTCGACTGACAGCCTTGCGCTCGATAACAATGCCATAGTCGTTTTCAAGGTGACGTGAAATATCATCCTGTGTCATAGGGTGATTATAGTCGCTGTATTCTTTAAGGATCTGCCATATCCTTATCAGCGCCAGTTTTTTCGGTTCAAAACTATCCATAAACTAAACTCCTTTTCGCTCAGTCTCCGCAACCCTATTTAATTGTTCTTCAGTTATTGTTCGCAGCTCAATAAAATAAAGGGTGATTCATTATAAAACGGATTTCAGAACTTTTCTACTCAAAAAAACACATGTCTTACACAAGAGACTTTTTTGTCCGCTCCACGGCGGCTTTTGCGTAAATATCCGTTCCGGTAAAATCCCGACGGAAATTTTGACGGCGATCCTAACGGACGACCGTCCTGCAAATCCCGCAATTTTATGAAATTTAAGTTATAAATAACACTCGTTTGACATAAATCAAAGTATAATGTAAGAAAAACACATCGCTAAAATAGCTGAATTTTCTGCGGAACCCATTGAAAAACATATTTGTGCATGCTAAAATAACGCACGTATAGTTGTGAACTCTGCGAAAACAAACGAACGTCCGTTTTAATGTCTTGTTTGTGTACGGAAGAAGGAAGCAGCGAATGATACAGATTTTGATTGAACGGAATCATAAAAGAAAACGGAACTACGGGGGACCGCAGACCTGACGGACTGTGTTCCCTTGCTCACGATTGTTATTAAAACATTTTATCGACGGTCATATAAAAGATGAACGTTTTACGGTAAAACGGCGACGGATGACTGCCTGCGCGGGCAGGCGCGGATCTCTAAGGAGGTAACTGAAAACAATGAAAGCATTACACGGTGCGGAAAAAGAGAGGATTGCAAGGCATAGACATAAAGCATCCGGGAGGCTCGGACGCAGGTCGCTTTCAATGATGCTGTGCATGTGCATGATAGTGTCCATGATGTGGAATTTCGGCGGGACGGTGCTGTCGTCCGTGGCTCAGCCGACGGATTCTGAATATATTACAGACCGTATATCGGACCCGAATACGATGGACGATTATCTCATGCAGCTTTTGTCTATGGAGTGGGGCTCCCGGTATGCGGGCCGCATATGGACGGACAAGAGCGTGTTTGCATACGGTCAATCCGGAGTGAATTGGGACGGCAAACAGCTGCTCTTGGATATGGCCACTGACGGCTATGACGGCAACGTGAGTTCAAGCGCGGATTTTCTCCATGTGTTTTCCACCCTCGGCTCATCGCAGGAGCTGGCAGGTGTTCCGCCCGTGCGCACTGTGATAGTGTTCGATAATTCTGCGTCGATGTATAACAGTTCAAATGTTGCCGCTTCTTCCGGAGAAAAATTATGGCAGCAGCAGAGGATTGCCATCACGATCGAGGCTATCAACCGCGCCATCGACATCCTGATGGAAGCAAGCGTATACAACGAAGTGGCGGTCGTTCTCTTTGGCGACGGTCCGAACAACGGAGTAAACGCAGCGAACAGCACCTATCCGTATATCGGCAACAATACGGCAGTCACTATACTTCCCATGAAGCATTATACTCCGAGTAAAACCGCAGGAACGGGTGAAGATATGTACACGCCGTATCTCACGGGAGGTTGGGATAGTGGCGACAGAACAATATATTTTAACGGGAGCAAACCTCGTCATGAGGGTACAGGCACAGACGGCAAATCCGGCTCGATCGGCGGAGGCTGGGTATTCGTAAATAATGATCTGTGCGGGCTTAACAAAGGCGACGGTGATGGCGAAGATTGGAACGACACCGGGTTCAATGATTGCAACGACTATGCATACACCGGCTACAAGAACGGCACCACCAACATTCAGGCAGGATATTATGTCGGAATGCAGGAATTACTCAACGCCGACAAGACGGTAAGGGTGGGTTCGGAAACATACCAGTGCGTTCCTTCCCTCGTTATGCTGACCGACGGTGCAGCCACCGACAAGCTGAGCGGCGATTTTATCACACCTGATATCAATGAAAAAAACGGATATCCTACAAACATGGATTTTGTCAATGATACGACCAACAAACTACGCTCGTTTGTAGGGTATGACTGTGTCGGAAAAGATAATGGAAAGGATTACAAACCGAAAGACATGCCTAACTTTTGGGATATGTTCGTCGAAATGATCGAAGAAGGAACAGATAAAGGAAAATACAAATCGGTTGTGGGAAGCGATCAATACACACCTATTACAGACGACGCTACCGCAAAACCCACCGGTGCCGGACTTGATGCCATGAAAGAGGTTGCGGATACCTATAGCGATTCCGTGGCGTCTATGCTGCTGGGCACACTGATGACGAATGCCTACTATAAGGCGGCGGTCAGAAGAGCCTACGGTATTGCCGATGACGAAAGCTGGGATATTTTTTCACTTTCCGTCGATATGGTAGATATGGGTGAAGTTCCCCATGATGCAGCGATCGATGCAATGGAACCTGCCGATGAAGCTAAGAAACTTAAGAGCGAGCTGCCGTCAAAATGGGAATATAACATCACCAGCAACGCCCCGACCATGAATCCTTCGGAATTCTTTTATAAGGACGGCAAAGTCGATCTTGAATGGCTAAAGGATCGTGGCTACGTTGACAAGAACGTTGATATGGCAGAAGCAATTAAAGATCCGAGCTTAATCTTAGAGAATACCGCATACCCCGACTATTCCGTCGGTGAAATGGTCATTCAGGGCATTGTCAAAGCAGGACATTATTTGAATATGTGGGCGGATAAAAACAAAACCGATTCTTTTACGACGAAATATCAAGGTTGGCAGGAAAATACCGGAATATTCGGTAAAAGCAACTGGGCATCTGCTGCAACAAACCCATACAGTCACAGCAACGGTTATCTGCTGGAAGAGAAAAAGTCCGTTTTGTGGCCGCAGATCGACCCCGACAACGCTGAAAACGTCACCAAACAGGACGTCCTTGACAACATCGGCTATAACAGCTATTCATACTATGCTTCCACATCAGGCGGCGCGGCAGATGAGCTTGCAGGCAAATTTCAGTTGATCATAGACGCCATAACAGAGCCGTTGTTCATCCCCATTTCCGGTGAAAATGCTGCCGGCGTGGGCGATTCGATCACTTATCAGGATCCGCTCGGCGAATACATGGAGATCAAAAATCAGGCTATCGAAACAATGACACACAAGGACGAGGACGAAGGCAGTGAAAAGCCCGGAACTTATGATATGTCCCTGCTCGTATTCGGTAAAATGCACGGCCTTGTACGCGCAGGCGTTTACGATTGGCAGTGGAACGATAAATATATGCAGAAGCATGGTCTTAATGTAGGTACCGCAGCCTTCCCTATGGGATGGTATTACGGAGACGACCCGGAAACGGCTGTTGGCGCATCCGATAAGGATGGTGTCGGCGTAAAAAGCGATGACTCCGGATCATATCCTGCCCATAGCTTAGACGGAAAAACAGAATACTCAAACGCCGAAGACGCTTGGGCGGACGGCTGGGTTTACCGGTTCAATTTCTCCACAGTGCTGCAATTCGTTCCCATAACGGGCGTTAATGCATCGGAAGTCCATCCTTCAGACCTTCCGGATCAGGTAAAAAATACTGTTTACACTTGCTACCGTTTCGCGGGTTCGCAAAAGGAAAGAAATGCGCTCCACCGCAACCCTGCATTCGGCGATGTTCCCGATCAGTTGAAGAATACATGGAAAACTTACGAAGACAAAGGCAGTTATCCCGCGGATGATTCTGTTTATGCGAGCACTCCCGGTGTCTACCGTCTGTCAGATATACGCGTTTGGGTGGAGGATACCGGCGACTTTGCCGACACGACCGGCGCCATCACACCCAATCAAGGTTATGACCGTTCGCTTTATCTGAACATACCGGCAGCAGCGGTTCCCACTCAGCTTGCGACCGTTACACTGGGACAGGAAGGCGTATTGTCATACATAACCAATCTGGCCGGAGATAAGAAATATGAAAGTGCAAAAGGCTCCGAAAAAATAGACTACGGTTCCCTGTCGGAGGATGACAAAAAGCTCTATGCAGACTATTCGGCTCAGTCCACACCTTTCCGGCTGTTTTACGCCGTCGGTCTTGAGGACGATCTGATACTTTGGGAAGAGACCAAAGACAGCGACGGTAATACCGTGCGCAAGCAGATCGGCGTGGATTTCACCAAAATTTCACCTGAATACATAACAGCGCACACTACCGAAAAAGAGAACTACGTTTGGTTCATATCAAACTACTTTTCAAACACTACATATGACGATTATGTTCAGGATTCGGCTGGAACGTCCCGCGGCGACCCGACAATAACATTCTCGCCCAACATTAAGAACAGATACTATATCTTCCAGAAACCGTTGCCGCTCTATGCTCACGCGTATCGAAATACTGACGGTGGTTTGAAGCCGGTGGACAATATCAACGACTTGTGGCGCGAATGGGCAAGCGGCACAGTAGGTAAGGGCGATTGGAATTGGAAGGAAGCTTACCCTAACGGCGCGGGCAACGGTAAAACGGCGTGGGAAGGCGGCGCGAGAGGAGGCAGCTGGTCCGGCGGCGAATACATCGGAACTTATAAGGACGGCAGCACTTTTACAAAAGCTAAGGATAATATTAAACTTGAAGCTGACGGTAAACGCTACATCACCGATGACCATGAAAACACCTATCTGTATGTCGACGACGGTATAATATTCCTTGAGGCAGACGCATTGGATCACGTCACCTCCGAACCGGGTTCGGACAATTATACCTCTGATTCCGTGTCCTTCAACTCCGAAGACTATTTCTTCATTCTTATTGAGTACTATGTACCGGATCCGGATTCAGAAGTAAAAGACGGCGACGGAAACGTGATATTCGGCGCCCACACCGGGCGCATGGTTCAGCGGGTAGTTGCCCGCCGAGGCAGTGAGTTCGGCTCGGGCTTTGTATCCGACAAAATATATAACGGCGACATGCTCTGCTGGGTATCCATGAATAATGACATCGACGAGCAGTTTGACTATCTCTCTAAAACAGACTCCGGCGACCTCACCCGCGGCGAGCCTACGTGGCAGAAGCTGACGTTTGAGCGCGCAGCACTGGAAACCTACCTGACAGGCACCTGTAAAATCGGTGCGGATTCAACAATGCCCAATCCGGAATATGACTCGAGTAAGCCGGAAGGTCCGGACAATCCGAAGGAAGTAAACGTTCTGCAGCATCAGCTCGAATATTGGACAAAATTGCAGGGGAGTGAGCAGATCAGAGCAGCATTGAGCGCCGCGGACGAGAATGAGGACGGCTGCGACGAAGATGAATTCAAAAAAGCGTTTTCTTTCGTTGTGGCAACAAAACCCGGCGGCATACGCTCCGGAAACATGGCTAACAACGTACACGCAAAAGACGACAATGTGACCCGCACCGCCCGGAACTACTATGTCCCGGTTGTATCAGCCGCCTCCGGCATCGGCAACCAGGCTATCTTAAATAACTACATGGGCAACAACGGCTATCTTGAAATATCAAACGAGATGCTGCATGTGACTAAGATGATCGAAGCTCCCGGCGGATATAAACTGACAAAAGATCAGAAGAATGAAATATTCAATTATCAGATCTATATTCAGGGTGTTTCAGGCACGCGAAACGCCGTTATGACGCAGTACAACGAGTTTTCAAAGACATGGGACCGCCAGCTTGCATATATCGACGTTCTGACAGACAACAGTGACCTTGTGCTTGACAACAACAGCAATCGAGCGCTGTTTGTAGAGACTCAGATCGACGGAAGCGGCGGCACAAAAGTTACGACCGCAAAGCAGGTTATCGCAAACGGTACTGACGATGACGGTGAAACGATGTACTACGAGGCAAACGAGGACGGCACACTGCCATTAGGGGATGACGGCAATGTGGATGAAGGTAAGCGTGTAACGATAACGCCTGAAAATCCTCTTTATTACCTCTATCTTCCTTCCAACGGAAACGACGCGAGCTCGCAGCACACTCGCAGACTGTACCAGAATACTGATTACGACGGTGCGGAAGACGGGTACCCAAAAGGAACGAATTTCGTAAAAAACGGCACAACAACATTTTATTCACCCGGGCAAAGACCGGAAGGAGATACCGGCACTGCTCCCGACATGGGTAACAATGACAGCTACCGTGAGTCTACCGATCCCAAACGTCCCGCCGGCACCATCACCTATTGGGCGCAGGACGCAGAGCTGATTCCGATCACGGAAGTACAGGAAGCGGAAGCGATCGATGAAATAGTCACTGACGGCAGTGCCGCCTACGAGATTCAGGCGGAAAATTCAACGCCCGGTATGTGGACGCATGAAGTATCGGAGGGCGGTGCCGAGTGTACAAAAGAAGGACATGTTTCACTGACATTTTTCACGCTGGTCATAAGGAGACCGTCAGGTGAAACGAGTATGACGGCGTTCGAGTCTCCCTTCAAGACCCGTTCGAAATATATGACGTTGGAATTGAAATTCGGCATAGACCAAACCGAGGTTTACGACCGGACCGTTCCGTCTGCCGATGCAGATCCGTCGAATCCGTTTGACGGTATTACGCTTGCAGGTATCGCGAAAAACACCGCGGAATTCACACTGACATACGGCGAAGGTCTGCTGCTGTCCGGTCTGGATAACGATATCACATACCGTTTTACGGAGAAGCTGACGGACGGGCAATTGGCTAAAGGCTATACGCTCAAGCAGATCGATCACATAGAGGAGGCTGAAACACATAAGACCAAGCAAAAGAACGGTGTCGACAACGGCGTATATTCCGTATACGGTAACACAGGCTCGTTTGAGGAACAGATAAATTACATAAATACATGGGATCCGGATGCGCTCGTCGTGTCAAAGTCGCTGGAAGCCGCCGAAAATACATCCATAAACGACTACGATAAAAATGTCGGATTTAACTATACGGTCACATTCACGCTTCCCGATTGGCTGAAGGGCGAATCTCTTCCCGCTTCGGGACTCCCCTATTGGAAGGGTAAAACGGCCGATCTCAATAAGGCGGTCTCCGAGGAAAATGTCTTAAAGGGCGGCGCTCCGCGTCCGACCGACTACGATGCCATAAACAAGCTTCCGGATAAGCTTACAGCTACGGACGGCAGCTATTCATTTACCCTAAAAGCAGACGAATCCATCGTGATCTACAGCTTGCCTTTAGGCACGACATACACTGTCACGGAAGCCGAGGATCCCGACTATCCCGTTAAGAGCGGTACAGGTACAGGTTCGGAATTATCCGGAACCATTGCAAAAAGCAGTCCGGACGCCGAAAATCACGTTGTAAACCTCGCACCGTACACCAATGTCAAATCGGCGCGTTCTCTTACGATCGAGAAAAAGATCATGGGCGACAGCCCCGATACGAGCAAGGATTTCACGTTCGAGATAACGCTCGCGCCGCCTGACGGCAAGGAAATAACAAAAGAATCTCTCACCGTGTCGCCGGACGGTAAAACAGTCGACTGGTCTGCGGACTCTGAAACTAACGCTCTCAAAGCGACATTCACGCTGAAGCACGGCGAGAAGATCACTATAGACGGCATACCGACGGGCACGAATTACGTTGTAAAGGAGACCGGCAGGAGCGGCTACAACCTCGAGCATGTCACGACCGACCCGTATGATAAGGATGAAAAGCAGATACAGAAGCTCAATCCGGACGGGAGCATAAGCGGCACAGTAAGCAAAGAAAGCGCACAGGTATACTGGCTCTTCGTAAACGCCAAAGCGCCGACGCTTCCTTTCACGGGCAATGCAAACAAAGACACGGGTATGTGGATTATCATGGGAGCGGGCATACTGCTCATGATCGCGTCATCCGCGGTGGTATTCGCTCTCAAGAAAAGACGCGGAGCGCACGTAAAATAAAAAAACAATAATACGACATTTTCAGATGCCGGGCAGCCCATAAAGCTGCCCGGTCTGACATTTTACAGAAGATCTTTGAGCTTACATGCACAGTTAAGAATACCACACCGACAACCCATGCTCATAAAGAGTCAGTATTTGGCAAAACAGTGCTGTTTTCAACTTTTTCTTTAACCTCTTTAATCAGTTCATACAGGGTGCTGCATGGACACATTTCTGACGGCCTTTTTTCGTTGCCTTGTGAGTACCATTGAAATCTTTTCTCTGCAATTTGGATTGCTTGTCTTTCGTTTCCAAAACGATTAAGCATAGTATAAATCTGCGGATTATCTTTATGGTACTCCTGACCGGTTCGCTGCTCATAAGTTTCCGCAAATTTTCTGCAACATACCACAGAGTCAATATAAGAATGCATCTTGCCAAAATACGCATCAAACCATATTTCGATGCAAGGGTTAGACCAACCGACACTGACGCCCTCTCTCTTTGCCCTTGAAATGATTTCATCGAAGTTCATAACTCTATCCCTATCAAATACGATCCAAGGCTGTCCATATTGCGGTTCGAGAGCGGCCTGCTCCTTACAGGTTTCAACCAGTTTCTGCGTTCTTGCCCTGGAAACTTTGATGATAATGCGTCCTCGCAACTCTTTAGGCAGGGAATCACGAAGGCCATATAGATAATTTTCTTCAGTTTCTTTGGCATCGGTTACGATAAAGTAGTAACCGAGATCCGGGACTCTCGTTCTAAAGTCTTCTCTGGATTTCCTTCTCCCGGTTCTGTCTGATCTTGCCATATTTACTCCCCCTTAAACATATCGAAATATTTAAGGGTAGGAATCGCCCCGTATTTTCCCAGAAGATAGTTTTTTTCGTAGCTTTCGTCTTTTCGTATCTTAGTACCGTCATTGTCGATAAAATCTGCAAGAGAGTAAAGCGATGATACTCCGGATGAATCCTTCTCTGTGAACCATATCTCGTCTCTGCGCAGCAGATTATTGGATAGCTGCCAAGAATCGTGCGTTGTAAAGACTAACTGCGCATGATTGGGATTGGTCTTCGGATTCAGAAACATGATCAAAAAGCTGCGAACAAGCAAAGGATGCAGCCGTGCATTTAATTCATCAACAAAGAGGATACTTCCTGTATTTAAAGTATCCTGTAAAGCCGGATAAAGAGCAAACATTTTCAATGTGCCGTCTGACTCATCCTGTAAAGGAATTGATGCCGTATCATCAGAGCCTGTTACGTGATGGAGTGCATCTATTTTTACATGTTCAACATCATCGTCACTTTTAATCACTTCAACATTAAATCCGATAATAGACGGATCGAAGGCCGTGAAATATTCTATTACTTTCTCTTGGATATTCTTGTCATATGCAAATCCCTTCGGAATCAATGATGAAAGGAACGCATTCTCGACCGGATTACCGAAATTAGCAAAATTAACATTATAAAACCAATCTCTGATCATTTTGAGTTTGGAGATACGCTGCTTTGCACCGAGTGAAACAATGAGTGCTTCATCGTAAAGAGATACTTTTATAATGTTCTGCATTTTTTCCGGCAAGCCGGATAAGTCAAGTTCATTCCCGTTTCGGTAAAATATAGATTTGTATTCTCTTGCTGTCTTTGCTTTATAATTAAGCCATTCTTCTACGACTCCGTTTTTATTCAGCGCAAAACCGTAATTGTATGACTTGCAGCTGTTGTCCTCAGAAGTTATAAAATAGACTTCAAAAGAAGACTCTGCATCTTTGCTTGCAGCATCAAATAAAAACGGAGTAAGTTTGGGCTTTCTTGTTTTTGATTTTTTATCGTCGATTTCTCCGCCGTATGCAAACGACTCCATTACATAAGTGGTCATATAGCGAAATGCTTCAATCACATTGGACTTCCCGCTTGCATTTGCGCCGTATATAGCCGCCGTCGGTAAAATCTTTTCAGCGCCTACTTGAATTATTCTGTCAGAATATTCCGTAATTTTGGTAGCAGATAGATCGAGAATTGTATCATCCTTGAAAGATTTGAAATTTTTAAATCTGAATTGAATGAGCATAATCTTTACCTCCTGCTTTTATTATACCCTTCTACAATAAAAAATCAACACATAATTGAGAAAAAATCTCATACAGTCTGACATTTTACAGAAGATCTTTGAGCTTACATGCAAGGTACAGCGGGATATTCGTGATGAGGCCGTCCCTGCGGTAGCCGCGTTTCGAAAAGCGTATCGCATGCTGCGGCTTATTGTCGGATACGTATCCCTTGAAGGAGGGCGCAGACTTATTTTCACCGCTCTTTACCTCTATCGGGATTATCTCGGTACCGTACTGTAAAACAAAGTCCAGCTCGCAGTTTTTGTCTGCGTAATAGCGCGGCTCGACGTCAAACCGGCCGCGAAGCTGCTGCAGTACATAGTTTTCCGTGAGCTGTCCCTTGAACTGATAATCGCTTTTCAAAAGGATAGCGCCGTTGTCTATTCCCGCCATGTGCTTGAGAAGACCCGTATCAAATACAAAGAGTTTAAAAGCGTCGAGCTTATCGAAAGCGGACAGAGGATGCTCTGTCTTTGAGACATTGTAGACGCGGTTCAGCATTCCGGCGGACACGAGCCATTCTATCGCTTCTTCAAAGTCGCGCGCTCTGCCGCCTTCTCTGACTGCGCCGTACATAAATTTTTCGTTCGGCTTGGCAAGCTGTGAGACGATACTGCGGAAGACCATTAAGATACGTCCGCTGTTTACGCTTCCGTTGTGCTTTGAAAAGTCGTTTTCATAGACCTCGATAAGCTCGCGTTGTATCTGTGAAATTCTTGAAGGATCGCGGTGCTCGGCCCAGGAGGCGACACATTCCGGCATACCGCCGATCACGAGATAGCTGTTGTAGGCTTCAAGCAGTCTGCTGTGAAATACCTCTTCTATCGTCTGTTCCTTTACTATGTTCCCGTAATAGGTGTACAAGGCCGGGTCGACTGCTTCGAGAAATTCGTCGAATGTCAGAGGATAGAGATCGAGCAGATTCACCATTCCCACCGGATAGGATTTCGGCTTTGCCAAAAGAGTCCCGAGAAGTCTTCCTGCGGCGATGACGTGATACTCGTTTGCCTTTTCCTTAAAGTATTTCAGAGAGTTCAGAGCCTCGGGGCACTCCTGTATCTCGTCAAATATAATGAGCGTTTCACCCGGCAGTATCTTCTTTCCTGCGATCATGGACAGAAGCTCTATGATGCGCTGCGGATTCTTGTTCGTCTCAAAGATGGACTTGAGTCCGTCTTCCTCGTCGAAGTTGAAGTATGCAAAGCTTTCATAACAGGTTCGCCCGAATTCCTTCATGAGCCATGTCTTTCCGACCTGACGCGCTCCGCGTATGACAAGCGGCTTTCGCTCTTTGTCGGTTTTCCATTTTATCAGGTTTGCGACGGCGCTCCGTTTCACCGGATTCACTCCTTCCGATCAGGCTGCATATATGAATATAATTTAACACATTTTTCTTCGCTTTACAAACGGCATTTCACACATTTTTCTGAAACCGAGGTTGCAAAAAAACGTTTTGTTATGTAAACTATTGCCATATTTATTTCAGAGGTGATATATATGAGTAAGATCAGAATAGGCGTGCTCGGCGGTTACCGCGGGACAAGTATGATAAATTACTGTAAAAGAGCCGACAATGCGGAAGTGGTCGCCATATGCGACAAATCGGAGGATGCGCTGGAGGCGCAGAGGGAAAACGCGAAGGACTGCGACATTGCATTTTACAGGGATTTCGATGATTTCATCAGGCATGACATGGACGCCGTAGTACTTGCCAACTATGCGAATGAACATGCGCCCTTTGCCGTTAAAGCGTTGAAGCGCGGCCTGCATGTGTTCTCGGAGGTGCTCCCCGTGCAGACGCTGAAGGAGGCAGTGGAGCTTACTGAAACGGTTGAACAGACCGGTCTCGTGTATGCGTACGGTGAAAATTACTGCTACATGCCGGCGCCGTACGAAATGCGCAAGCTGTATAAGCAGGGTAAGATCGGCAATTTTGAATACGGCGAATGTGAATACATACATAACTGCGAATCGATCTGGCACAGCATCACATACGGCGAGCGCGACCATTGGAGAAACAACGTATTTGCGACATTTTACTGCACTCACTCGCTGGGGCCGATAATTCACGCCACATCCCTGAGGCCGGTCAGCGTCGTGGGCTTTGAGGGTACGCAGAATGAAAGACGGCTCCGCACCGGTTCAAAGAGCGGCGCATTCGGCATTGAAATGGTCACTCTGGAAAACGGCGGTATCATCAAGAGCGTACACGGGGATCTGTATAAAAATTCCATATGGTATTCTATGTACGGTTCCAAGGGCAGGATGGAATGCGGCAGAGAAGTGCCGGACAGCGGCCATATTTTCAAAATATATGTGGATTATGATGAATTCTCGGGCGATTACGGCAACCCGAAGCATACGGATTATTTTCCGAAGCACGGCATGGAGGACAGAGCCGAGGGCTTCGGTCACGGCGGATCGGATTTTTACACAATGTGGAATTTCGTCGAGAAAATAAAGGGAAATCCCGATGCCGACACTATCGATGTTTATGAGGCGCTTGACATGGCTCTTCCGGGAATCTTCGCGTACCGTTCCGTGCTTGCCGGAAATAAGTCGGTCGATATTCCCGATCTGCGTGATAAAAGGGAACGCGAAAAATGGAGAGATGATGTGGCCTGCACGGACCCGAAGATCGCGGGCGATATGCTGATGCCCACTTTTTCAAAGGGTACGCCTGAAATAGATGACAGCGTATACGAGCATATGAAGGACCTGTGGGATCGGGAGCGTGCCGCGTCCGAGAACACGTACAGAGCGGCGGCGCTGAATCAGGGCAGTAAAAAGTAAAAGAATGAACGAATCACGCTAACGGAACATTTTATTCCTGTATTTATTTTCACATTGACCTTTTTCTTCTTCGTGTTATAATAAAACCGTGATTATTTACAGGAGGTTCTGTCCATGAAAGAAATGACTGTTTGTTTAACGCAGATATCTATTGAGAATTTCAAGAATGTTTCACACGGAATGCTCGATCTGACAAACAAACGAAAAAACTATAAAGCAAACATCCTGGGCCTTTACGGACAGAACGGATCCGGAAAAACGGCGCTCATAGATGCGATACAATTGTTGAAATTCGCCTTGATGGGGAAATCGATCCCTGCGGTTTTTTCTGAGTATATCAGTATCGATGCTCCGTCAGCACGTTTCGTTTTTTGCTTTGATGTCAAAAAAGACATCGATTCATTTCAACTGAAATATGAGTTTTCAATAAAAAAAGCTTTAGATCCTTCCGCACAGAATATGAACCAAGGTGAAGAGGTTCCGGTTGCGGCAGAAAAGTTAATGGTTGAAGTTTTCGATGAGGTGCTCAGTTGTTCTTTTGCCGGAGACGGAAAGCGTGACCGTATCGGTCCTATCATAAAAACCGATACGGACAGTGTTTTTGTTCCTGCTTCAAAGTATCAACTTCTTGTGGGTAAGGCTCAGAAAACAAAAACAGAGCTTCTGGTAGCAAAAAAATTGGCTTTGGCAACTTCAAGATCCTTTGTTTTCTCCGGAGAGTTGCTGAACGCGATACACGCAAAAAAAAGCGCTGAAGAATCCGTTGATTATAGCGTCTACGCATCTTTGATTGAGGCGCTTGTTTATTTCGGGAACTTTGAACTTTTCGTTATCAATACAACTAATTCCGGATTGATCAGCCTGAATGCACAGCCGTTGGTGTTTAAATATGAGGCGGCAAACAGTAATGCCATAGGTTCATTAATGCTTCCTCTGGAACAGCCTGTTACGATTCCGAAGCAAGCCGCTGACGTTGTAAGAAAAATAATCGGAAGTATGAACATCGTTTTGGAACAGATCGTTCCGGGATTGACGGTTTCTTTGAAAGAACTCGGCGCCCAGTTGCTTCCGGACGGGACGACCGGATTAAAAATACAATTGATGTCAAATAAAAACGGTAAAAATATCCCGTTGTGCTATGAATCCGAAGGTATAAAGAAGATCATTTCGATTCTTCAGCTTCTGATCGTCATTTATAACCGGCCGTCTATTACGGTCGCTGTCGATGAACTCGATTCCGGGGTGTTCGAGTATCTGCTCGGGGAATTACTTCGTATCATTTCCGAAAAGGGCAAAGGACAGTTGATTTTCACTTCGCACAATTTGCGTCCGCTTGAAACGCTCGATAACGGATTTATAGCGTTCACTACGACAAACCCGGCTAACAGATATATCCGATTTACTAACGTAAAGGGAACAAACAATCTGCGCGATTTCTATTTTCGCGATATTGTTCTCGGAGAACAGAGCGAAGAAGTTTATGCCCCTACTAACAATGCCGAGATAGCATTGGCGTTCAGAGAGGCCGGTGAGGTTCATGGCTCGTAAAAAGATAGTATTCGTCATAGTGGAAGGATCTTCCGACGATACCGCTCTCGGAGTCATCCTTAACAGGATATTTGACAGCAACACAGTTCATATTGAGATCACTCACGGAGACGTTACTTCGGATTGGAACGACAAAAGCACTGATATCCTGAAAAAGGTTGCAAATATTATTAAAATCTACGCGGCAAACAACCATTATCATAAGGAACACTTTAAGCAGATAATTCACTTGATCGATACAGACGGCGCATACATACCTCATTCAAATGTTATTGAGGATCATTCTGCCGTGGAAAAACCTATTTACACCGAAACTGAGATCCATACGGCTGTTCCGAAAAATATTATAATGCGTAATGAGTTCAAGCGGGAAGCTATGGACAGGCTCGCCTGTCGCAAAAGCATCTGGGACATACCGTATCAGTGTTACTATATGTCGTGCAATTTGGATCACGCCCTGTACGGAAAACAAAACAGTTCTGACGAGGAAAAGGAAAATGATTCTTATGAGTTTGCTAAACGTTATAAAAATAACATACCCGGATTTCTGAAACTGCTGTGTGATCCTGAGATTTCCGTGCCCGGAGACTACCTCAACAGTTGGAGATTCATCCGGAAGGATCTTCATTCTTTAGAACGCCATACAAATTTTGGCATTGCCTTTGAAGACATTTACACGGGCTGAATTTGTTCAAAAGAAGCCTTGCGCAAATTTTACGCGTCGGGTATAATATATTAGTGAAATTTTGGCTCTCGCCAAAGATGTGTCCCGGCGTTGATCCGCAGATCATCTGCTGCGCATGAGAGCCTGCCGGTTTCATAAATAACGGATCGCGGAAAGAGGAATACGAACATGTACAACAACATTTATGTAAACGAATGGGTCGAGCAGATGGCAGCCATGACAAAGCCGGACTCGATAGTATGGATAGACGGCTCTGAGGAAGAACGCGAAAGACTTACAAAACAGGCTGTTTCAACGGGCGAGATGATAGAGCTCAATCAGGAGAAGCTTCCCGGATGCTTATATCACAGGACCGCAGAGAATGATGTTGCCAGAGTAGAGCATCTTACTTTTATATGCACGTCCAGGAAAGAGGACGCGGGTCCGACGAATAACTGGATGGAGAAGAGCGCGGCGTACGCAAAGCTCGGAACGCTGTTTAACGGATGCATGAAGGGCAGGACGATGTATGTCATCCCTTATATAATGGGACCGGCATTTTCCGAATTCAGCAAAGTCGGTATAGAGATAACGGACAGCATATATGTTGTTTTAAATATGAGGATAATGACCAGGATGGGTAAGATCGCCATGGATATGCTCGGCGATTCACCCGATTTTGTCAAGGGACTGCATTCAAAGGGCGAGCTGGATCCCGAGAAGAGATTCATATGTCATTTCCCCGAGGACAACGCCATATGGTCGATCGGATCGGGTTACGGCGGAAACGTGCTCCTCGGCAAGAAGTGCTTCGCTCTGCGTATAGCGAGCTGGCTCGGAAGAAAGGAAGGCTGGATGGCGGAGCATATGCTCATACTCGGAATACAGGATCCTACGGGAAATATTCAGTATGTAACGGCCGCTTTCCCGAGTGCGTGCGGTAAAACGAATCTGGCGATGCTCATACCGCCCGAAAAATACAGAAAGATGGGCTACAAGGTATGGACAGTGGGCGACGACATAGCATGGCTCAGGATAGGACCTGACGGAAGACTCTGGGCCGTCAACCCCGAATCCGGCTTCTTCGGAGTGGCTCCGGGAACCAGCATGAAGTCGAACCCGAACGCGCTCCTTACATGTCAGAAGAATACGATATTTACGAATGTGGCTCTTACGCCCGAAAAGACGGTGTGGTGGGAGAGCATGGGAGTTCCGGCTCCGGAGCATGCGACCGACTGGAAGGGTCAGCCCTGGACTCCGGATTCAGGCACGAAAGCCGCACATCCGAATTCTCGTTTTACTGCCCCCGCGAAGCAGTGCCCCTGCATTTCAAGTGAATGGGAGAATCCTGCGGGAGTGCCCGTAACGGCAATGATATTCGGAGGCAGACGCGCGAAAGTCGCTCCGCTCGTATATCAGTCATTCAGCTGGGAGCACGGAGTATTCGTAGGCGCCACGATGGCATCGGAGACGACAGCCGCGGCTACGGGTGCGGTAGGCGTTGTAAGACGCGATCCCATGGCGATGCTTCCTTTCTGCGGGTACAACATGGGAGAATATTTCAGCCACTGGCTCGAAATGGGCAAGAAGATACCCAATCCGCCTAAGATATTCAATGTCAACTGGTTCAGGGTTGATGACGAGGGTCACTTCATATGGCCCGGCTTCGGCGACAACCTCAGAGTGCTTCTCTGGATACTCGCCCGCTGCAACGGCAAGGTAGACGCGGTCGAATCGCCTATCGGATATCTGCCGAAGCCCGAGGATATCGATCTTGAGGGAACGGATATCACGCCTGAGGTTCTTAAGGGACTGCTTTCGATAGACAAGGAAGCGTGGACGCAGGAGGTAGAGGATCAGAAGGCTCACCTCGCACGTTTTGAGAAGCTTCCCGAAGAGATCAAAAAAGAGTATGAGGCTCTTGCGGCCAGAGTCGCGGCAATGTGATAAGACCTGCGGGCATTGTGTCCGATGTGCATAATTTGTAAAAAAAATATTGCGAAACAACACGCATGAGAGTATAATACCTCCATCTTAAAATTGAGATGGAGGTAATTTTTATGAAAAAAATATTACTGATTTTGTCAATGATTATGGTATTTTGTCTTGCAGCTTCCGCGTGCTCGGGAAGCGAGTCTGAGCAGGGCGACGTAACGAAAGCTCCGGCTTCCGGATCCACCGCTACCGCAACGCCCGCGTCACAGGCAACCCCCACGCCTGCTCCCGCCACGCCTACTCCGGAGCCTCAGGCTGAAGCATTGGTGTCGATATCCGTTGAAGATTTTATTTATACGTCCGTAGTGAACGTAGAATATAACGGTAACACGGAGACATGGTATAAAGAGCAGATGGCGAACGATCCTGCTTTCGAAGTAGAGGATATGGAGATCAATTTCAACGTTCCGAACGACGGCAGCGAGGTAGAGATCAAAGCAGTAGTTCAGGAAGGTGCTCCGTATAAAGTGACCGGCTGGAGCGGAGACGCCACATCGGACAGCGAAACGCTCAAATTTGTTCCGTCCAAAAATTCCGTCAGATTGACGATTAAAGTAGAGCCTCTGTTTACGGAAAATGTTGCCGAAGGATCGACAGTCACATGCTCTGCTCCTACAGAAGAGAATTCCGGTGCGAGATGGGGCAAGGATATGCTCACAGACGGAGATCTGAATAACCGTTTCTCAACAGGAACACTCGGTATCATAGATGACGAAACTCTCCAAGTGACGGAACCGCTCACTATCGATGTGGATATGGGAGAGGCAAAGGCATTCAACAGAGTTCTTTTATTCCCGAGAACAGATACGCCTGATGCGGACGGCGGCGTGCCGAATTTCCCGTTCGGATTCGATATACTCGTGAGCAACGACGGTGAAAATTTTGAGTCCGTTAAGTCAGTGGATCTCGAAGAGAATGTAAACGACATGGTACAGACGTACGACGTGGGAGATCAGAACGCGCGCTTCATACGCATAAACGTAAGAACGGTAGGCAATATGGCTGCCGACGAAGGAACAGCCGCAACGCCTTACCGCGTTCAGCTCACAGAGCTCATGGCAGTGACCGTTAAATGATGAGCCGGTAAAATATCATAATAACAGCAACAAAAAGGCCGCGGAGTAAAAGCTCCGCGGCCTTTCGCCTGTTATCTGTTATCTGTCTATTGTCAGTTTATATCGACGCGTCTTAACGACATGCTGTAAACAACGAGGCCGCCCGAAACGGAAAAAAGAGGAGATGCCCATTTGCATACCTTTACGGTAAGGAGTCCGTTCCCGGATATGATCAATATAAGAGCGCCGGCAGACAGAACGGCCATAAAAATAAAAAGTATAAAGCGCGTAAATTTATGTGAATACAGGAGCCCGCACAGCTCGGCGATAGAGGAGCCCGTTTTGAGCACGATGAAAAGAACGATACCGCCTGCCAGGAAGCAAACAAAATAAGAAATGAGCACGCTCACCTCAAGAAAAGTGAAGCTCTTGAAAGCGATAGAATCAAAATGCAGTCCGTACAGCAGCCTCTGAGTCAGACCGAGGCCCGAATTTACGGTATAGATTATCACGCCTATTATATTGAAAATAAATACTGCATAATTGATGATACCGCCGAGGACGGAGCGGTCGGCGAGCGTTTCAATGAGTCTGGACATGAACGAGTCATCGGATTCGTTTATGCGGTTCAGTATATTATCAGCAAATTTTTTCTTATTATCATCCATTTTTTTTACTCCGAAAACATATTATATCAGGGAAATTACTTGTTTACTTTAAAGCCGCTTTTTATTATAATACAGCAATAAAATAATAACGACGGCAAGCGTATGCAGAGAGAGTATATCACCTTTTGACGTTGAAAGGAATGATTTTTTGAAAATTAAAGACTACACACTCAAAGAAGAAGACAGGATAAACAATTTCAGAGAGCTGCTTGACCGTTCGGTAAGGCTCCACCCCGATCTCGAGGCTTTCATAGTAAAGCTTCGCGACGGAGACAGCCCCGAATACAGACACGTCACATTTACGGAATTCAGAAAAGAAGTCGACGCACTCGGCACCGCCCTGGTCGATCTCGGGCTGAAGGGCGAGAAGATAGCCGTTACGGGCGAGAACAGATATGAATGGTGCCTTTCGTACCTTGCCGTCACATGCGGCTGCGGAGTGGTCGTGCCCATAGATAAAGAACTCCACCCGGATGAGATAGCAATGATACTTAATACTTCCGAAGCCTCCGCGATCGTTTTCTCCGGTAAAATGTTCGACAAGAACCTGGCGGAGGCGCTTGCCATGAACAGCACCGTGAAGGTGCTCATATGCATGGACGAAGAAGAACACGAAATATGCTGCGGCGGCGACCGCGATGCCTCAGATATAAAATATTTTACGATCAAAGCGCTCATCAAAAGAGGCAAGGAGCTGACAGAAAGCGGCGATACCTCGTACACGGGCGCGGAAATAGACAGCTACGCTATGAGCGTACTGATATTTACATCGGGTACCACCGGCGTCGCAAAGGGCGTGATGCTCTCTCAGAGAAACATATGCGCCGATATAGAAAGCGTGACGCAGTGCCTTGACAATGACTGCACGGACTCGGTGCTCTCGATACTTCCCATACATCATACGTACGAATGCACATGCGATTTTCTCGAAATGCTTTACATAGGCGCGCGCATATCATTCTGCGACGGACTGAGATATATAGCAAAGAACATAAAGGAATACCGTCCCACGATAGTGATGCTCGTGCCCCTCATAATAGAAAACGTCTACTCAAAGATAATGAAACAGGCGGGCTCCAATCCGGTGAAAAAAGCCGCGTTCAGGTGCATGCTGTGGATATCGGGAGGCCTCCAGAGGCTCGGATGCACAAAATTACCGCGTAAAATGTTCCACGCGGTACATGAATCGCTCGGCGGCAGGCTGAGGCTCATAATAGCGGGCGCCGCAGCCATGAATCCGGCGATCGCTAAGGACATGAACCGCATGGGATTCAAATTGAGACAGGGCTACGGACTTACCGAGACGTCGCCCATACTGTGCGTGAGCCACGATGACGGCAACGCGGAGTCCTCCGTAGGCCCGGCAATGCCGCGCATCGAGGTGAAGATAAACAACCCCGACAAAGACGGCAGGGGTGAGATAATAGCCCGCGGAGACACAGTGATGCTCGGATATTACAAAGACCCCGAAGCCACCGCCGCGGTACTTAAAGAAGACGGATGGTTCTACACCGGCGACAGAGGATATATGGATAAAAAGGGTCGCGTTTACATAACCGGAAGAATAAAGAACATGATCGTAAACAAGACCGGAAAGAATATATATCCGGAGGAGCTTGAAGAAAAGCTCATGAAGATACCGTATATACTCGAGTGCGTAGTATGGGGCGACGATGACGAGAAGGAGGACGACACCGTCATATGCGCCACGATAGTGCCTAAGGAAGAAGCCATAACAGAGAAGGCAAAGCTTTCAATGGACGACACTCAGGCTATACACGATCTTATATGGAAGGAAGTAAAGAAAGTAAACAAAGGGCTCGCAACATATAAGAAGATACAGAAGATAGTCATACGCAGAGAAGAATTTGAGAAGACCACGACTAAGAAAATAAAGAGGTACCTTTCGAACATAACAAAATTCTTTGCGAGCGGCGATCAAAAGGGCGGATACGAAGATGCGAATTAAAGAAAAGATCATTGACACTTTTAAAGCGCCGCGCAGCAGAAGGATATTGATAATATCGGCGGCGGTTTTAGTTATATGTACGGCGGTGGTGAGTGTGGCTATGTATGTGACAAGAGACAAGAGCACAGTCCGCGAAGGGATATATAAAGAACAGCCCTTGCCGGACTACACGCGTTTTCTCCCGGAAAACGCCATAAAAGCGATGTTCGACGATAAAGGCGGCTGCGCGTATCTGAGGGATGCGGGGACATTTTACGAAAACGGAGAGTACAAAACGGCGGATACGCCGCCGTGCGTATCAGAAGGCGGAGAGCTCCGCATAACGACCGACATATACGGCACAAAGACGCCGGAAGAGCTGGCAAAGGCAATGGGAACCGAATACGTCGTGTACGACGGTAGGCTCGCGGTATTTTCATATAAGAAGGATTTTGCCGACGTGTATTCTGATATATATACATTGGAGGCGCTGTCTCTGAGACTTTCGGGAGCCGGCGAGGCGGATATAGTAAACGCCTTTATAACGCTCCCCAATTTCATATCCAACGGCACGACGAATTCGGTGTATTACACAGAGCCGAATCTCAACCTCGGCGTTCAGACAGAATTGTATTCTTTGGAGCTTGACGGCTTCGATACAGGCTTTGAGAAGGTTGACAAGGCCCCCGCGATAGTCGCGGGGCAGGGAGAGGACAGCGCAAATCACACGCTGATACGCATATTTAACGAATCGCAGGCGTGCACCGCGCAGTTCCTCGCTTTTCCGCCGGACATTACGGGAGGCGTACAGGTAAAGACAGGCATATCGACCGGGGGAAGTCCGCTCATAGTCGCGGCGTCATTCGACACGATATATAATTCCGCAAAATGTATAAAGGTTTTCGACACATTCGGCACGCTCCGCTATACATTTACACCGAAGGACACGGAACCTCCGTATGTGATAGAGGTGGGACATTTCACGGGCGGCGAGAACGAGCGGCAGATATTCGTAGCTTCGAAATTCTCGGGAAGCGATACGCATTACTCTCTGTACAGCCTCGATGACGGAAGCTTCATTTCCGATGTGAAATGCGGCGCGAAAGGCAGGATATCGGCTCAGAGGATCACTCTCGACGACATCGCGCCTTCTGAAAACGGCGGCAGGAGCAGGGTGCTCATAACATTCCTTGACAGCAAAGATGTCTACTATATAGATTGCGAAAGCTCCGAATGGACAGATGCCGGCATAAAGCTTGACGATAACGCGACCGGCGTATACGGCTCCGCATTTGACGGCGGGCTTATAGCGTCCCTCAGCGAAAATACATTTTCCAATGTGCGCATATACGGGAGCGGAGTGTCGGAGGGACTTGAGGGAAGCCTTCTGAACGTGGGATATAAAGAAAACAGATTTTACTCGACATATGCGGAAGATAACCCCGACGGATATGTGGATTACGCGTCCTTCCTGCACATAAGGACGGATCTTTCGAACGGCGTCATAGGCGCGGTGGGGGATTATTCCGGGAAGGATATGAACTCCGTTACGGAGATAATGAGGAATGCTTCGTACTATGACTGGCAGTACACGCTGAGCGGCGAACAAAAGAAGACATTCCATGAGCAGTATAACGTGTGGGAGCCGTGCTTTACGCACAGATGGAATTCCGTGAGGGCCACACAGAACCTCGTGTCCGTGACTGACAGCGAAACGAATTTCCCCAAATACGCGTCAATAGGGCGTGACAATTTCAGCAGCGATTACAAGGAGCTCGACAGCTCGTTCCTGGTAGGCACGTATGCCGACGGCATAATAGATCTTGCAAAGCTCAGGATATATCCTCTCCGCACGATGCTCCAGCAGCTTGCTTCCGAATTCAGGGGAGAGAACGGCGAGCCCGAACGTCTGATCGATGTTTCACCCGTGCATGAACAGGAGATAAACGTGGCCGGCTCGGTGGGCGATTATAACCCCAAAATGATAGAGGGCTTCCGCAAATATCTGCTGGGCCTATACGGCAGCGTTGAGAACATAAATGAGCGCTTCGGAACCGATTTCGCCTCCGAAAGCGATATAGACGCTCCCAGATACGATCCCGAAGGTACAAATCAGTCGGAAAGCCGCGGAAAATGGGATGAATACGGAAACAGCGACTATTTTACTCAGTGGAGCCTTTACACGAGAAATATCGTAAATAAGCGCATCATAGAGGCGTACCGTGAAGCACTCATAGCCGGATTCCCGCCCGAGGCGATAAATGCGCATCAGATACCTGAAGGAGATGCCGTGAGCGGCTTCCTCGGAGAGGCGGACACGCGCATATCGCCCACAGATGTGGTCTCGATATGCGGCACGGCTTACGGCGGCACGAGATACGGATATTTCTGCAATGACGTAAACAACTTCATACGCCTTGCGTACGGAGCGGGTCACTACAATATAACGCTGGGCGAGTATTCGTCGCTTGCACAGACGCCGGCCGATGCCTATGCGCAGCTTAAGTATCTTTTCGATAACGGCGTTAAATTTACGCATATAATCGTTCCGTATGCCGAAAAGGAGACCGTATATACGCTCGTGCGCACCGCCGAGCTTGAGGCTATAGCGCGTCTTCAGGAGAATAATGCACCGAGAACGGCTTCTACCGGCGGAACGGGCGCGTCCAAAGCCGTCATACGCGGAGATAAGTCGTACAATATAGTGCAGCTGGGCGATGCGGATAAGAACGGGCTGCTCAAGTCCGTAAATGAAGACGGCTCGTGGGAGGGCTCCGTTTATGTTGTGCCGTTCCACTCGAATGTGACCGTAAACAATGTTAAAATGAATGAGTGCGAAGGCGGATACGTATCGGCGCCCATAAAAAATCTTCAGTACGGAGATCAGGCGGAGCTCACATTCCTCGCTTCATACGAAGGCAGCGACGAAGCAGACGCATACGTTGAGATTCAGATGTATCACGCGGGCTGTCCTATAGAGGACTCAAAGGCCGTTTACAGTCTCACGTCCGAAACGGTACCGTACAGATACGTGGTCTCCAACCAGATCGCACTTGAAAATGTCGAGATCAGGGTCACGTTTAAGTGCGGCGATGTGAGTAAGATAAGGACCGACGATATACAGCTCACCGCTCAGATAGAAGACGCCGCGCACAAATATTTCGGAATGCTGACAGTGGCGCCCGAAAAGGGAGGAGTAACATTTGACATCATTGAATGAGGAAACAATAAGAAATAAGCTTGTAAAATGCGGGCAGGAGCACCTGCTCGCATTTTACGGTGATCTGGACGCACATGAAAAAAGTGCGCTCCTTGAGGATATAGACGGTATAGACTTTGACCTTATGTCGCGCCTGTATGCCAGGGCGCAGCACGGCTCGCATGACATGCAGCAGGAAGGAACATGCGATATCTCACCTCTTCGCGGGGTGGATTCAACTGCCATGCCGGCGCCTCAAAAAGAAAAAATGCGCGCGCTCGGACTTAAGGAGCTCTCGGAGGGGCGCATGGCCGCGCTCACAATGGCCGGAGGACAGGGAACGCGCCTCGGTCATACCGGGCCAAAGGGAACGTACGATATAGGACTTCCGTCCCATAAATCGCTCTTTGAAATACAGTCGGACGGTCTTAAACGCATATCCGCGGAGGCGGGGCGGCCCGTTCTGTGGTACATAATGACGAGCCACATAAACCACAGCGAGACAGAGAGCTTTTTCAGAGAGCACGGTTATTTCGGATACGGAAAGGAAAATATAATATTCTTCAGACAGGAGAAGATACCTGCCCTTGACAGAAGCGGCAGGCTGCTCCTCGAGGACAAACACACAGTGCTCAAAAGCCCTAACGGAAACGGAGGAATGTTCTCATCGCTCAAGAAGGCGGGCGGCTTCGATCACATGAAAAAATGCGGCATTAAATATCTTTTCGTGTGCGGTATAGACAATTGCCTTGTAAAGATGGCGGATCCTCTCTTCCTCGGATTCAAGGTGTCGGGCGGCTACAGGGCCGTCGCAAAATCATTCCTGAAACGTACGGCCGATGAAAAAGCAGGCGTTTTATGCATGAAAAACGGGCATCCCTGTGTCATTGAATATACGGAGATCCCCGAAGATCTTGCGGCGCTCAAGAATGAGGACGGCGAATGGACATACGGAGACACGAATGTTTTAAACTATATATTCGACACGGATCTTGCCGAGGAGCTGGCGGGAGAGGGTCTCGATTATCACGTGGCGGTCAAAAAGCTGAAGTATCTTGACACCGATACGGGAAAGAATGCCGAGATACCGGACGGATATAAATTTGAGCTGTTCCTTTTCGACGCTTTTTCAAAGATCGACAGATTGGGCATACTCAGGATAGAGCGCACGGAGGAATTTTCACCGGTGAAAAATAAAACGGGCATCGACAGCGCAGAAAGCGCGAGAGTGATGTATATGAATATGTACGGCGATGGCAGCCGAGATTGTATGGAGGAAATAAAATGAGTGACAGGATCAAAATGACGACGCCTCTTGTTGAAATGGACGGAGACGAAATGACCCGCGTGGTATGGCGCAAGATAAAGGATATACTTATAACGCCCTTTGTGGATCTTAAGACCGAATATTACGATCTCGGTCTTGAAAACAGGGACGCCACGGACGATAAGGTTACGGTCGATTCGGCGAATGCCACTAAGAAGTACGGCGTTGCCGTAAAATGTGCCACGATCACCCCGAATGCGGCAAGAGTGGAGGAATTTCACCTCAAGAAAATGTGGAAGAGCCCGAACGGCACAATACGTTCGATACTTGACGGAACCGTTTTCAGAGCGCCTATACTTGTGAAGGGCATATCGCCCCTCGTGCCGTCGTGGAAGGCGCCCATAGTCATAGCGCGTCATGCCTACGGAGACGTTTATTCTGCCGTAGATGCGAGAGTACCGAAGGGCGCGAAGGCGGAGCTCGTGATAACGGAGGAAAACGGCGCAAAGACAGTACTTCCCATAAAGGATTTCGCGGGTTCCGACGGAATAGTGATGGGAATGCACAATCTGGATTCATCGATAGAGAGCTTCGCGCGCACATGCTTTGAGTATGCGCTTTCGGAGAAGATGGATCTGTGGTTCTCGTCAAAGGATACCATCTCCAAAAAATACGATCACAGATTTAAGGATATATTCGCGGAGCTGTATCAGAGTGAATATAAAGAGAGATTTGAGGCGGCAGGCATAACATATTTCTACACTCTCGTTGACGACGCGATAGCAAGAGTCATGAAATCCGGCGGCGGATTCATATGGGCGTGCAAGAACTATGACGGAGACGTTTTCTCGGATATGCTGGCGACCGCCTTCGGAAGCCTTGCCATGATGACGTCCGTGCTCGTTTCGCCCGACGGCTGCTATGAGTATGAGGCCGCTCACGGTACGATACCGAGACATTATCATAAATATCTGAAGGGCGAGAAGACATCTACCAATCCTATTGCGACGATATTCGCGTGGACGGGCGCTCTCGCAAAGCGTGCCGAGCTCGACGGTCTTCCGGATCTGGCGGATTTTGCGCGCCGCACAGAAGATGCAGTGCTCGCGACTGTCGCTTCCGGTAAAATGACAGGCGATCTTGCTCTCCTGACTTCTATTCCCGATGCGGAAGTGCTCGATCTGGACGGATTTTTAAACGCTGTTGCCGCAAGGCTCGCGTGATCCGATCATATAAAATTAAAATTAAAATAACTGAAAAACCGGCGGCGCTCTTTCTGTAAGGCGCCGCCGGTCAATATTATGCGCAGATATCAGTTGCTGTCTGTCAGTTGCATATGATGTTCTCTGTTTCCTTGTCGAATATATGAACCTTGTTGGGGTTGAGAGCAAAGCGCATCGTATCGCCTACGTAAATATTGTTCCTCGGCTTTACTCTTGCCACGAAGAGCGTATTCTCGAGCATCATGTATACGAGAGACTCGGCGCCCAGAAGCTCAACGACCTCGATCTTGCATTCGATCTGAGAATCCTGATAAGCTTCAAGATACATCTGCTCGTCGTGTACCGCCTCAGGACGTATACCCATGACAACAGTCTTGTCAACATATCCGCCGGCAAGTATCTTCTCGGCCTTCTGCTCGGGGAGCTTGACCGTCCATCTGCCCATTCTGAGGAAGATATCCTTACCCTGCTTCTCCACCTTAACGTCTATGAAGTTCATCTGAGGGCTGCCTATGAATCCGGCAACGAACATATTGACGGGCTTCTCGTAGAGCACCTGAGGGCTGTCAACCTGCTGTATGTATCCGTCCTTCATAACGACGATACGCGAACCCATCGTCATAGCTTCCGTCTGGTCATGCGTAACGTAGATGATCGTTGTCTGCAGCTTCTGGTGGAGCTTTATGATCTCGGTACGCATCTGGGCACGGAGCTTGGCATCGAGGTTTGAAAGAGGTTCGTCCATGAGGAACACTTTAGGTTCACGTACTATGGCACGTCCGAGGGCAACTCTCTGTCTCTGACCGCCTGACAAAGCCTTTATGGAACGGTCGAGCAGGTGTTCTATCTCGAGTATCCTCGCTGCTTCCGCAACACGCTTCTTTATCTCTCCCTTAGGCGTCTTTCTGAGCTTAAGGCCGAAAGCCATATTCTCAAAGACCGTCATGTGCGGGTACAGAGCGTAGTTCTGGAAAACCATCGCTATATCTCTGTCCTTAGGAGCTATGTCGTTAACGAGCTTTCCGTCTATGAGCAGCTCGCCCGATGTGATCTCTTCGAGTCCCGCTATCATTCTCAGCGTGGTGGATTTACCGCATCCCGAAGGGCCTACCAGCACTATAAATTCTTTATCCGATATATTGAGGTTGAAGTCGTTAACGGCGGTAACGCCTCCCGGATACTTTTTGTAGATGTTCTTAAGTACAACACTTGCCATTTAATACGATCCTCCTAATTGATTGTGCACTAAATAATACCACTTTGATCCTTATAATGGAATACTAAAAAATGACAATTTTTTTCAGCCTGTCTTATGCAATGTGCCCAAAGCGTTTTTGCGCGTAAAAAATTTCACGAGGATTTTCTGTGTAAAATATTAATAAAAGATTGAAAAAAAGTAAAATTTAATATAATATTGACATATCGAATTTACACAATAAAAAACACAGGAGGTATTTCACATGAAAAAGCACAGTACAAAGAATTTCATTTCATTTTGTATCATGTCTGTGACTGTCGTATGCATCGTATTCGGCGGCATGCGGCCGGTAAATGTGCGCGCGGCTTCCGCTTCTGCGGCTGAAGCTGTCGAGAGGAAGGATTCGGACGTCAAGCGCAACTTTTCAGGCGAGGACAGTATGGCGTATCCCATGAATCCGGACGACGTCGCGGCATCTCATTTTTCGTTAGCCGCCGATGTAAAATATGTAGGCGTATCATGTCCGAGCTGGTCGGACAGCGAAGGAAACCTTACGCTCTCACTGTACGCTTTTAATAAAGATTACGAAACGTCTGTCTCCGCGGAGCCGATAGTAAAGCATGAATTCGTAAATTACGCGGACAACGCATTCCTGGGCTTCAGCTTTCCCGAGGGAAGTCCTCTCAAAGCGGGCGAATACGTTATACAGGCGTCGGATGCCGTGCCGGATGACGCGGGCGAAGGCGGATCCGGAGTGGGAATATGGGCTCAGCAGCCGTACGCGGGACAGAGATTTTACGAAAACGGCGAGTACAATCCCTCTCTGTCCATGAGAATGGCCGTTGAATTCTTAACGGAAACAGAGCCCGAGGTACCCTACGGTACGCTTACCGTGAGCGCGCCCGAGGGAGGCAACGAAAATATCGATTACACGCCGGACCTCGACGTCATATTAAAATTCTCGGACGAGGGCGCGGAAGAATATTTTACGATGGATAACGCCATGTTCATAGACAGCCTCGAGATAACGGATGAGGGGTACCTCGCGGTAGAAGTCGCCGAAGGAAACGATCCGCAGTTCTATATCAACATACCCGGTTGGGTGGATGGCCCCTCGAGGGACGACTACCCGGTGATGCTCATAAGGATGAAGCAGACGGCGGGAAAGGTCGCCAACGGTGAAATGTTCTTCTCCACCGACGAATTCCCGGGACCCGCCGCGGGAGGCGCTGTTGTGGTAGCATACGAGGATACGACCGAGTGGCAGAATGTGATAGTAAACCTTAAGTCCAACAAGAATTTTAACGGCATGCTCCAAAGCCTGAGATTCGACATAGTAGGGGCCACGAATGAGCCGTGCAGCTACCTTATAGATTATATACTCTTCTTCGCCAGCACAGAAGCGGCGGAGGCATACAAGCATGAGGACTTTGAGAAGCTTACGGCGGCAAGGCCCACGGAGGAGCCGGCTACGCCCGAGCCCGAGCCTTCGGCAACGCCTGAGGTCACACAGAAGCCCACCGCATCCCCGGTGACATCCGCTCCCGCAGGTACTCAGACGCCTGCCGCCTCAAAGGAAAGCGGCGGACTCGCGACTTCCGAGATCATCATAATAGCCGTGTGCGCTGGCATCGTTGTAATATCGGCCGCTGTTATATGCGCAGTGCTCATTAAGAGGAAGCGCGCGAAGAAATGAGCGCATTTTAAAGTTGCAACATGACCGTAAAAGGGGTACAATATTCCCGTTTAACGAAGAGACGTCCCGCCAGGCGGGACGTCCCGTTATTAAGAGAGGAAATCTGACTTCTATGGATGCGATTATTGCAAAGATACTTGAGATTGAACAGCGTTCGCAGGAGATAGTGGGGGAAGCGGAACAAAAACGCGATGCGTTTGACGAGACCCTTGATGCAAGAAAGAAGGAAATGCGGCAGAACATATATAATGCCGAAGCAAAACGTTTTGAAAACGAAAAAGTACTTATTTTAAATAAAGCGCACAGTGAGGCTGCGGAGCATGAATCGAGAGCACGTGCCAAGATATCGGAAATGGAAGAATTTGCACGCCTCCACAGAGAGGAATGGCTCGGGGAGCTGTACGGACGCATAACGGGAAGCAGATAACATGTCGGCAGTGTCAATCTTACAGTACGGCGCGGTCATAACGAAGATGCGCGCCATGTATACGGGAATACTTAAGAAAAGCGATTATGACACGCTCATGTCCATGACGCGCGTGGGAGACATAGTGCGTTGGCTCAAGACGAGTCCGGGCTACGGGAGCGCGCTCTCACAGGTGAGCGACACGTCCGTGCACAGGAACGTGCTCGAAAGCGCCTTCGACAATGCCCTCATAGACGACGCGGCGAAGCTCAGGCACATGCTGGGCAGGAACGGAAGGGCCATGCTCACGGTCCTTATGACGCGCCTCGAGATAAGGATGCTGAAGCGCATTTTAAGAGCCGTGTACACGGGAACTCCCGTGCCGGAAAGGAACATATACAGACTCTATTCGCGCAAAACGTATTCCAGCAACAGATATCTCGACCCGTACAAGTGCATACGCGCTAAGGATTTTGCACAGCTCGTAGAGGCGCTGAGAGGCTCGGGCTACGATAAAGTGATAGAGCCTTACGTGCAGGGTGAGATAAAGAGCACATTCAACATGGAGGAAGCGCTGGACGAGTATTATTTCAAGACGGTGCTCAGCAGCGCCAAAAAATATCTCACAAAGGGAGATTACAACATAACAAAGAATTTTTTCGACACGGAAGCCGATGTGGAAAATATTTTATGGATATACAGATACAAGAAATACTACGATCTCTCCGAGGAGGAGATAATGACGCGCCTCCTGCCCGCGGGCAAAAAGCTTAAACCGGCGCATATAAAGCGCATCGCGGAGGCGGATATAAACGAATTTGAACAGGCTGTGTCGGAAACAGGTTACAAGTGGCTCTTTACAAAGGGAGAGTTCCACTGGGACAGCAGCGTTTCGGATTATCTTTGCGATATGTTCAAGAGCGAGACAAAGCGGGGAGAATACAGCTTCGCGTCCATAGTGGCATATTTCTTCCTCAAAGAGATAGACATACAGAATATAATAACAATAGTGGAAGGCGTTCGTTACGGAATGGAACCGCGCCGTATAGAAGAGTATCTGATATTGGGTGATCATAATGGGCATTGAGAAAATGAAACACGTCAACTTTGTAGGCGGTAAGGATTATCTTGACGATTTTGTAAATAAATACATGACCGGCGAATATGCGCTGCAGCCTGAATACGCTATGAGCACTCTTAAGAACGTAAGGGGACTGTACGCATACAAGGGCACGAATCCCTGCACGGAGCTTCTCAGGAGGCTTGACGGTATACTCGACACTCTCGGAGTCAGGGCGGATGACGCTCCCGCGGATGAAGAATATGCCGTGCTCTCGTATGACGACATATCAGAGCGCCTTTCGGAGCTGGAACGTCACAGCGAAGAATTCAGAAAACAGAAACAGGAGCTTGAGGACTTCATTTCGGAGCGCAGGAACGCCGTAGAGCAGCTTTCCAAGATAAGAGACATGGATGTGGAGCTTTCGAGCCTTTTTCACCTGAAATTCTTCAAAATGCGTTTCGGGAGGATGCCGAGATATACATACAGCAGAGTGTCGTCATACCTCAATACACTGGATGTCATCATGTTTCACGTGTCATCGGACGAGGATTACGAATATGTGCTCTATCTCATGCCCGCCGATTACGAGGTGAGGGTGGACGGCCTTTTCAACAGCCTCCAATTCGAGAGGATACAGATATCGGACAACGACGCGGACGGTAACGCGCTCAAGGGCACTCCCGCCGAGATATGCGCGAGATATACGGGTGAAATAAACGAAAAACTTGAGGCGCTCGATGTGCTCGGCAGAACGATATCCGAATATTCCGCAAAATGCGGCGGGGAGGCCGTGCAGCTCTATAAGACGGTAAAGGCGAGAGATGAGATATTCGAGATACGGAAATATGCCGCTTTCAACAGGGAATCATTCTATATCGTGGGTTGGATGCCCGAGGCGGAGCTTGCGAACCTTCAGCCTCTCATAGACAGAGACCCCAACGTGATAACGATAGTCGACGACAATGACAAGCTGCCCGAGTCCGTCAAGCCGCCCACTAAGCTCAGGAACAATTTCCTGTTCCGCCCGTTTGAGCCCATCGTGACCATGTACGGACTTCCGGCCTATAACGAGATAGACCCGACGCCCATAATAGCCGTTATATACTGCCTCATGACGGGATTCATGTTCGGAGACGTGGGACAGGGACTGATATTCGCCATAGCCGGCGCCGTAATGATGAAAAAGGGCTCGTCTCTTGCGGGTGTATTCCTGGGAGGCGGCATATGCGCCATGATATTCGGCTTCATGTACGGAAGCATATTTTCGCTCGAGGACGTAATAAAGCCCGTATTCATGAATCCCATGGAGAGCGCCAACATCAACACTATGCTCATAATAGGTATAGCGATAGGCGTTGTGCTGCTGGTGACGGGCATGGTCATAAACGTGATCAACGGCATCAAATCCCATGACAAGGGTAAGATATTCTTCGACAGGAACGGCATAGCCGGCATGGTATTTTACCTCGTAATAATAGGGAGCGCCGTGGGCTTTCTGTTAAACGGAAAGCTCTGGACGTCCGCCGGTATAGTAGCGGTACTCATAATCGTGCCTTTCCTTCTCATATTCTTCAAGAAGCCGCTGGAGAACATACTGAATAAAAGAAAAGCGATGCCGGAGGAGAAGGGCGGGTTCTTTGTAGAGACGATATTTGAAATGGTGGATATGCTCCTGAGCTTTGCCAGCAACACTATATCATTTGTAAGGCTCAGCGCGTTTGCCATAAATCACGTGGGACTCTCAATGGCGTTCCTGATACTTTCGGATATGACCGGAGGCGTCGGCAAGGTCATCATCATGATAGTGGGCAACGTACTCATAATAGGCCTTGAGGGACTCATAGTGGGCATACAGGGACTGAGGCTCGTATACTACGAGCTGTTCAGCAGATTCTATTCGGGAGACGGCATACCGTACACTCCCGTGATATCGAAAACACATTAACATCAATAATTTTCCGGAGGTTGTTTTTATGTTGGAATTTATATTGGGAACAATGATATTTGTAATAGCGGTGACCGTGTGCATAGGCATTTTCATGTCGCGCATAAAGACGGGAACAAAGAGCGCCGGAACAGTGAAAACGGCTCTTAAATTCAATATGGGTCTCATGGCGGCACTCGTGCTCACGGCGTCCGTATTCCTGTTCTCGGGAGCGGTGATAAATTCAAAGGCCGCGGATAACGATGCTGCTGCCGTCTCACAGGCGGAAGCGGATGCCTCCGAAAATACGGAAGAGACCGACGAAAGCTCCTCCGACGGACTTGCATACATAGCCGCCGCACTTTCAACGGGTCTTGCCACGATAGGCGCGGGCGTCGCGGTGGCGGTGGCGGGCTCTGCGGCTCTCGGAGCGATAAGCGAGGATTCAAAGCTTCTCGGTAAGACGCTCATATTCGTGGGACTTGCCGAAGGCATTGCGATTTACGGACTTATAATATCCATAATGATACTGAACAAAGTATAACGCACACGGGCAGGGTACATCGCAATGAAAATGCACGTTATAAGCGGCAGCAACGATACTCTTGCCGGCTTCAGGCTGGGCGGCGTCGAGGGCACGAATGTCAGGAATGAGGAGCAGCTCGAAAAGTGTCTCGATGAACTCCTTGAGGGCGGCGAAACGGGCGTACTGCTCATATCGCGCGATATATGTGAGTCGTGCGGCGATACGATCTCACGTAAAATGAAGGACAGGAGACTTCCGCTGCTCGTCACGATAGACTGACGGCAGATTCTGTTTAGGAGATGGAGCATAATGAGCACTGTTGATTCAAAGCTGAGACGCTTTGAAAGCAATATAATAAACAAAGCGGAAACGGAAAGAGATACGCTCCTTTCCGAGCTTGAAGCCGAATCCAAAAAGAGCCTCGGCGAGCTGAGGGTCACATATACAAAGAGCGCGAGAGCCATGTACGCAAAAGAGATGGACGATGTGCGCAAAGAGGCGCGCGTGATCATTTCGGAAGCAAAGAACGCGAGACAGTCCAGCGTTGTCTCAAAAAGGAGCGAGATAATAGATTCCGTATTCAACGAGCTTGAACTCAAATTGAAGGAATATGTACGCGGAGAGGAATACGAAAAATATTTTACGGATAAGCTGGACGAAGCAGTAAACGCCGCTCTGTCTCTTTCGTCCATACCGAGAAAAGCAGAGCTCGTTTTTGCGCCTTACGATTATGACAACCGCATACAGCTGGCGGGGAGCGCCGCGCAGAGGCTCATGGGGCGCGGAGTCAGAGTGTCATTTCACAAGAGTGAAACGGATTTTATAGGCGGATGCATCGTACGGCTTCCGAATTTAGGCAGAGTAATAGACAATTCCATGAAAAGCGACATAATGCTCGAAAGAGAGCGCTTCCTTTCTTGGAGCCATCTGTCCGTGTGACGTCAGGGAGGCTTTTATGAAATATATATCACGTATAAACGGACCGGTAGTCAAAGCGCGCGGAGACGACGATTTTTCCGTACAGGATATGGTGTACGTAGGGAACATACGCCTCGTGGGTGAGATAATAAGCGTCGACGGAGACGAGGCCACGATACAGGTATACGAGAGCACATCGGGCCTCATGCCGGGAGAACCGGTGGAATCCACAGAGCAGCCCCTCTCCGCCTGCCTTGCGCCCGGAATAATAGGGAATATGTTCGACGGCATACAGCGTCCTCTCTCAAAGCTTTATGAGGAAAGCGGAGATTTTATAACGAGGGGACAGCAGACGGAGAATCTCGATGTGGAGAAAAAATGGCATTTCACGCCGTGTGTAAAGCCGGGAGACGCCGTGAAAGCGCTTTCAGTGATAGGTGAGATACCCGAAACCGGCTCCGTTATACATAAAGTAATGGTGCCTGTGCCTGCCTCCGGAGCGGCCTCCGCGGCTTCGGGCATCGTTGAATACATAGCGCCCGAAGGAGATTACACGATAACCGAGACTCTTGCGGTCGTGACCGACGATAAAGGCGTCAGGCATGAGATACAGGCTCTGAGCAAATGGCCGGTGCGCGTGCCCAGACCGTGCGCCAAGAGAGTGAGCGCCGCGGAGCCTCTCATAACGGGTCAGAGAGTGATAGATACGCTGTTCCCGATAGCGAGGGGCGGCACGGCGGCAATACCCGGCAGCTTCGGAACGGGTAAAACGATGACGCAGCACCAGCTCGCTCAGTGGTGCGACGCCGATATAATAGTCTATATAGGCTGCGGAGAGCGCGGAAACGAGATGACAGAGGTGCTTGAGGATTTCCCGGAGCTTAAGGACCCGAGGAACGGCAGGTCCCTCATGGAGAGGACAGTTCTCATAGCCAATACTTCGAACATGCCTGTCGCGGCAAGAGAGGCCTCTATATATACGGGCATAACGATGGCAGAATATTACAGGGACATGGGATATGACGTCGCCATAATGGCCGACTCCACTTCCAGGTGGGCGGAGGCTCTTCGTGAAATATCCGGGCGTCTCGAGGAAATGCCGGCGGAAGAAGGGTACCCGGCGTACCTTCCGTCGAGGCTGTCTGAATTTTACGGAAGAGCGGGGCGCTTTGTGAGCTACAACGGCCTGTCCGGAAGCGTTTCAATAATAGGGGCGGTGTCGCCTCAGGGCGGAGATTTTTCGGAACCCGTGACACAGAATACGAAGCGCTTTGTGAGGTGCTTCTGGGGTCTTGACAGGGAGCTGGCGTATGCGAGACATTATCCCGCCATCAACTGGCTCACGAGCTACAGTGAATATGCCGCCGATATGTCAAAATGGTATCAGGAGAATATAGGCAGCGATTTCACGGAAATGCGAGCAGAGCTCATGAAGCTCCTTCAGGAGGAAAATGACCTTATGGAGATCGTCAAGCTCGTGGGCGCCGACGTAATGCCCGAGAATCAGAAGCTCATACTCGAGATAGGGCGCGTGATACGCGCGGGATTCCTTCAGCAGAACGCATTTCACGAGACGGATACGTTCGTGCCCCTTGAGAAACAGTACGCCATGATGTCTCTGATACTCTTCCTGTACGAAAGGTGCACGGAACTCACGAGGATAGGCGTGCCCGTATCCGAGATAAAGCGCACGGGCTGCTTCGACGAATGTATTTCCGTAAAATATAAAGTGGGGAACAGCGATCTTTCCGGCATTGACAGGCTCAGAGACAGGTTCGATAAGGTCATAAGGGAGCTTCAGAGAGAATACAGCGATATAAGGAAGCAATGATTTAAAATATTGACAAATCCGAAAGAAAAAGTATCATTAACGGGAGTACGTTTTGGTGGAGGTATATATGTACGATAAAGTATCGTCAGACTTGAATTTTGTAGAAAGAGAAAAGAAAACGCAGAAATTCTGGAAGGATAACGACATATTCAGAAAGAGCATAGAGCTTCGCGACGGCGGAGAAACGTATACATTTTACGACGGGCCTCCGACGGCAAACGGGAAGCCCCACATAGGGCATGTCTTAACGAGAGTAATAAAGGACATGATACCGCGCTATAAGACCATGAAGGGTTATCATGTGCTCAGAAAGGCCGGCTGGGATACGCACGGACTCCCCGTTGAGCTCGAGGTTGAGAAGCTGCTCGGCATAAACGGCAAGGAGCAGATAGAAGAATACGGACTCGAGCCCTTCATAAAGAAGTGCAAGGAGAGCGTGTGGAAATACAAGGGCATGTGGGAGGATTTCTCCGATACAGTGGGCTTCTGGGCCGACATGGAGAACCCTTATGTGACATACGACAACAATTTCATAGAGTCCGAATGGTGGGCTCTCAAGAAAATATGGGAGAAGGGCCTTCTTTATAAGGGCTTCAAGATCGTGCCTTACTGCCCGAGATGCGGAACGCCTCTTTCAAGCCACGAGGTGGCGCAGGGCTACAAGGATGTAAAGGACAAGTCCGTTACGGTCAAGATGCGTGTAAAGGGCGAGGACAACACATATTTTCTCGTGTGGACTACGACTCCGTGGACGCTGCCCTCCAACGTCGCGCTCTGCGTAAATCCGGATGTCAGGTATGTAAAGGTCAGGGCGCAGTCGGGCGAGTGCTATATACTCGCCGAGGATCTCGTTTCCGCGAACATTGAAGGCGAATACGAGACATTGGAAGGTTATACGGGACGCGAGCTTGAGAATAAGGAATATGAGCCTCTTTATTCATTCAAGGAGCCGGACGGCAGGGCATATTATGTCACATGCGACGGCTATGTGACAACGTCGGACGGTACCGGTATCGTTCACATAGCTCCCGCATTCGGCGCCGACGACGCACAGGTGGGACGCAGATACGGTCTTCCTTTCCTGCAGCTCGTGGACAACAAGGGTAAAATGACTCCCGAAACCCCGTGGAGCGGCATGTTCTGCAAGGACGCGGACAAGGAGATAATAAAGGATCTTACGGGAAGAGAGCTGCTCTTTAAGGTGATACCCTTTGAGCACTCGTATCCCTTCTGCTGGAGATGCGACACGCCTCTCATATATTACGCGCGCGACTCGTGGTTCATTAAAATGACCGATGTGCGCGACGAGCTCATAAAGAACAACGATAAGGTAAACTGGATACCGGAGTCCATAGGCAAGGGACGCTTCGGCGACTGGCTCAAGAATGTTCAGGACTGGGGCATAAGCCGCGACAGATATTGGGGCACGCCTCTTAATATATGGGAATGCTCCTGCGGTCACAGGCACGCCGTAGGCTCGATAGAAGAGCTCAAGTCCATGTCGGATGACTGTCCCGACGACATAGAGCTCCACAGACCTTATATAGACGCCGTCACCATACGCTGCCCGAAGTGCGGAGGCGTCATGACGCGCGTTAAGGAGGTCATAGACTGCTGGTTCGACTCCGGCGCTATGCCTTTTGCCCAGTGGCATTATCCTTTTGAAAATAAGGACATATTCGAGGAAAATTTCCCTGCCGACTTTATAAGCGAGGCCGTAGATCAGACAAGAGGCTGGTTTTATTCACTCATGGCGATATCCACGCTCATATTCGACGAGACGCCGTATAAGAATGTCATAGTACTCGGACTCGTGCAGGATGAGAACGGACAGAAGATGTCCAAATCAAAGGGAAATGCCGTAGATCCTTTCGAGGCTCTCGAAACATTCGGCGCGGACGCGATACGCTGGTATTTTTACTCGAACAGCGCGCCCTGGCTTCCGAATAAATTTTACGCGAGGGCGGTCACCGAGGGACAGAGGAAATTCCTCGGAACGCTGTGGAATACGTATGCATTTTACGTGCTGTATGCGAATATAGACGAGTTCGACCCGACTGAGCATGAGCTTGAATATGATAAGCTGCCTGTCATAGACAAGTGGATCATTTCAAGACTGAACACGCTCATAAAGACTGCGGATGAATATCTGGCGGCGTATAAGATTACGGAAACATCGAAGGTGCTGGAGGATTTTGCGGATGAGCTCAGCAACTGGTACGTGAGGAGGAGCCGCGAACGCTTCTGGGTGAAGGATATGCCTCAGGACAAGATAAACGCTTACATGACCTTGTACACGGTGCTCGTAACTTTTGTAAAGCTTGCCGCCCCCATGATCCCTTTCATGACGGAGGACATATACCGCAATCTCGTATGCAGCGTCGACAAAAATGCTCCCGAGAGCGTACATCTGTGCGATTTCCCGAAAGCGGACGAAAGCCTCATAGACGCGGAGCTTGAGAAGAACATGGAGCTGGTGCTCGAGATAGTGGCGCTGGGGCGCGCCGCGAGGAACAACGCTAGCCTCAAGAACAGACAGCCCCTCCGTAAAATGTATGTTAAAGCCGACGAGCGGCTGAATGAATTCTATTCGAGGGTGGCTCTCGAGGAGCTCAATATCAAGGAGATCGAATTTACGGATGATGTGAGCTCTTATACGTCTTACACGTTCAAGCCCCAGCTCAAGACTCTCGGACCCAGGTTCGGACGCGATATCGGAAAGATACGCACCGCGCTCTCGTCTCTTGACGGACATAAGGCCATGAGCGAGCTGAATGAAAAGGGTACCTTGACCCTTGATCTGGGCGATAAAGAGGCCGTTCTGGAAAAGGACGATCTTCTCATAGACACTGCTCAGACGGAGGGCTTTGAGGCTGTTTCGGACAGAGGGATAACTGTCGTGATAGAGACTGTGCTCACGCCCGAGCTCGTGGAGGAAGGATTCGTTCGTGAGATAATAAGCAGGATACAGACTATGCGCAAGGAAGCCGGTTTTGAGGTAATGGATCACATTGAGGTTTATTGCAGCTGCGATGACGAGATACGCAAATATATGCTCGCAAATAAGTCGCAGATATGCAGCGAGGTACTTGCCGACAAGCTCGTATGCGAAGGCGGCGACGTACCCGTAAGCGCGTATTCCAAGGATTGGAATATAAACGGCCTCAATGCGCGCCTTGCCGTTGTAAAGCATTGACCTCATACCGCCGCAGCCGTGTATGATCGTGTATGATCGCTGAAAAAAGATCGTGTGTGATCGCTGAAAAAAGTCCTTGACAGGGGAGCTTCGCGTGTGTATACTTACGACGTTGACTCGGGGGTGAACGCACACATGGCTCCTCATGTCACGGTTCGAGCGGGTGTAGTTCAATGGTAGAACATCAGCCTTCCAAGCTGATTGTGAGGGTTCGATTCCCTTCACCCGCTCCATTTATGTCCATATTTTGCATGATATGTTCCAGTAGCTCAATGGATAGAGCATCGCCCTTCTAAGGCGAGGGCTGGGGGTTCGAGCCCCTCCTGGAACGCCAGAATCGGCGCTGTAAGCTCCAGAACATGTGGCTTGCAGCGTTTTTTATTGTTTTTTCTCATATCTGCCGTAAAGGTATTGACAATTTTCATTCCTAATTTTTCTGACGGAGTCAGTTCTTCTTTATCTGCTAATGTCCATGTTGCAGATATTTCCTGAATTCCGAATTCTAAAAAGCCATAATTATACAGCGCTTTTAATGCTTCATATATTATCCTCATCTCTAAAAAAAGAGGACCCTCGGGTCCTCCCTCGGTCTCAGTCCTCGCGAGTATCTGAAACCTGATCACCGGAAGTCTATCACAGAAACTGATATATCGCAATAACTTATTAGGATCCATGGGACATTATTAGGATCCATGGGACATATTTCATTCGCTGCACTCGGCACCTCGCCGAAACTTTTCCCTCTTTGAATTGTAAATTCTTTTAATATCTCTTGCAATTCTGAACAGAATATGACGTAATTACTTCGTAAAATACGAACTAATATAATACAAACATTCGGAGGTGCGCGATGATTGTTTTGAATCTAAAACTGAACAATATATACGGCTTCTCAAATTTCAGTATTGATTTCTCCTATCCGAAGAAGATTGTCAATTCGCTGATCGAGGATGAGTATTTGGAGGGAAGGCCGAATTTCAGATACAAGAAAGCGGTTATCCTGATGGGAGCAAACGCTACCGGAAAGACAAGTCTCGGAAAAGCGCTGCTAAGCATCGTGAATTATTTTAACAGCGGTGATCCTACTGTGCTGAATGCTTTGGCACTGTCTGACAGCGAAGCGTCTTTTCAGATTGATTTTGTAAACGACGGCTTTACTCTCCACCGAGTTGGCGTCAGGCTTAAGGAAACGGAAAACGGCAATAAATCATTTGTGTCCTATTCCTATGCGGAAATAATGCCAAAGGATTCATATGAAATGTGCTGCGAAAAATTGACGCCTTTTGAGTCGAAAGACGAGACACAGATATACAACAAAATCGGCAAGATAAATTATACTTTCTCCTGCCCTGACATCAAGCCTACGGCAAAAGTGGCAAAAATAAAAAAGTCTGTCGCGCTAAAAACTTTGAGAGCAGTAATCGGAACGCTCGACCCGACGCTGACCGACGTAAGTATTTCAAAGGATCTGAGGAACTCGTTTATCATTCGCGGAAACAAAGAGGAAATCATCATACAGGACGGAAAACTGCTTGGTAGGGATTCGCTGTCCAGCGGAACCGCCGAGGGCGTTGATATCGCCTTTTTCCTTGCGCTGCTTATGTCGGAGCGAAACGGATTCTACTATTGTGACGAGCATTTTTCCTATATCCAAAGCGATATAGAAAAAAGGATATTCGGATTAATGCTTGAACATTTGGGACGTTCGGGTCAGCTTATCTTTACAACGCATAACACCGATATGCTTGGCCTCAATCTGCCGAAACATTGCTTTGCGTTCCTCAGAAAGAAAGAGGAAGACGGCTATAATGTCTGTGTGACATATGCCTCGGATATTCTGAAAAGGAATACCGATTCGATTCGGTGCGCGGTAGAAAACGACGTTTTCTCATCTCTGTCAGATGAATCGCTCCTTGACGAACTTGAAATGAGGTGCGACGATGAAGAATAATTGCATCTATTTTGCCGAGGGAAAATGTGAGGAACGGTTACTCGCCGCGCTGAAGGAGAATCCTCAGAAAATACAGTCGGGGCGTGTTAAAGTTTTCAATGTAGTTCAAAAGCTGCTCCCTAAATCTCAGCTTGTCACGATCCAAACCGGCACGACGGTTGTTCTTATATTCGATACGGATGTGCAGAATACGGAATTTTTGCGCGAGAATACCAGTCGTTTGAGGACGCTTTGTTCAAAAGTCAGATTGGTATTTTTGCCGCAAGTGTTGAATTTGGAAGATGAGCTTGTCAGGTGCAGTGGAATCAAAAGCGTGATTGAGCTGACGCACAGCAAAAGCAATAAAGACTTTAAGAGAGATTTTTGCTCGATAACGAATGTTTGCTCAGTTTTAGACAGGGTAAATTTGGACGTCAGCGCGCTTTGGCGGAGGGATCTGGGCGGTGATCCTGATTTTTGATTTGCATGCGGCAGATTTTTTCTGTATACTTATTCTGTTACCGCAACGTTCTTTCGCGC
>CANQOI010000012.1 GCA_947625435.1 uncultured Clostridia bacterium
AAAGAAACCGATGGCCATTTGCTAATAAACAGTATAGGCCATCTGTATTTTAATTCAAGCTACCTCTGAACAGTAACGATGTAGGCGGGCTCTGCTCCGTGGTTTTATTTTACTCTTCTCTTTTATGTTTTTTTAAAGTATAATATATCCGTTATCCAAAGGAGGCATGCTATATGAGGATCGTCAGGATAGCCGAAAATGCGATAAACATATATTTAAGCGAGAAGGATCTCGCCTCAAGAAATCTTGCGGCGGACACTCTTAAAGAAGATTCACATGAATTTGACAAGCTCGTGTGGGATGCGATAGATCATGCAAATATAGAGTTCGGACATGAATTCGAAGACCGCCAACTCAGCATAGTAAATAAATATGACGGCAACGGCGGCCTGGTGCTCACCATATCGCACGATGCGGAATCGTCATACGGCGACGAAGATTATATCAAAGACCCGAACAATAACGCCAACAAAAAAATAGACAGATATTTCAGAAATATACTGAGGAGCAGTAACAGCATATATCCCGATAAATATGCCGACAACGGCGCATACGATGCATATGAGGAGTTCGATGAGGACGGCGCCGAATTCGAAGACAATAATCAGCAGAGCGATGATATGAGAGGCAATGACCGGCATATTTCGGCCGTGCTCAACGTATCTCCCGATGAACTTAAAGAGCTTCTCAGGCGGATAAATATGATCGTACAGGATTCGCAGCTTCCCGGTCAGCAGGCCGCATCCGGCGGTAAGCGTGCCGACGTAAGCCGCACTGCCACGCCCGATCAGAAATCGCTGTCACCCGTTAAATTCACAAATGTAACGGGCAGGCATACCGCCGCATCCGATTGGGATGTGCTCATATTCCCCGAGATGAACGATATGCTTGAATTTTTCTCGCGCAACAAATCCTTCAAGAGCATAGCATCTTCTCTTTATTCATACAGGGGCGCTTATTATCTCGTACTCAAGCCTAACAGCAGGAACCTCAATATGCTGAACAGGCTCGAGTCTCTCGTGATCGACTATAATGCCACATATCTGCCCGCCGAAACATTCCTGCCTCTTCTGAAAGAGCGCGGTACGTTGATAATGGAAACAGGCGCGATATCCAAGCTTATTTCCTATTTTGAACTGTAAGATGCGATATATAAGAATGAAAGATACCGATCTTGATCTTAGCTGTGTATGCCTCGGCGGAGCAGGCTTCGGTAATACTTTGAGCGAAAAGGATACGTTCTCACTTCTCGACGCTTTTGTGGGCGGCGGCGGAAATTTTATAGACACGGCCAACGTATACTGCAGGTGGGTGCCCGGACTTGAAAACTGCAGCGAGAGGATAATAGGTCGTTGGCTCAGATCAAGGAAAATGTACGGCAAGGTAACGGTTGCCACAAAGGGAGCCCATTATACGATAGACGACGCTTACAGAACGCCGCGTCTTTCAAAAAGTGAGATACGCAGCGACCTTGAAGACAGTCTGAAAGCGCTCGGCACCGACGTTATAGATTTTTACTGGCTCCACAGAGATGACACGCAAAGGCCTGTCGAAGAGATCACGGACTCACTCGAGGAATTCAGGAAAGACGGAATGATAAGATATTACGGCTTCTCGAATTTCACGACAGAGCGCGTCATGAGAGCACGCGCATATCTCAATTCGGCCGGTCTTAACGGGCCTTATGCGGTATCGAATCAATGGAGCATGGCGTCCGTCAACAGAGACAGAAATATAAACAGGGATCCGACTCTCGTGCTTTTCGACGAAAATGAATATAAAATGCATGAAGCCACCGGTCTGCCCGCTGTCCCCTACTCTTCCACCGCACTCGGCTTTTTCGATAAGCTTAACAGATACGGCGAAGATATGCCGCGCCACATATACGATGCATATTACAATGAAGACAATGTCAGAAAATACAAAATGCTCATCAGGCTGTCGGAGGAAACGGGTCATTCCGTGCACGCGCTGTCGATAGCGTGGCTTCTGTCCAAAAGATTTCAGGTATTCCCCGTATGCGGCGCATCGAACACCGCGCAGCTTAATGATATAATGACAGCGGCAGACATTGATGTGAATTTATTTCAAGAAGGAGGATTTCCCGAATTATGAACAGTGAGATAAGAAGACTTCTCGAGGGCGTGCGATCCGGAGACGTTTCAGTGGACGAAGCGCTTGTCAGGCTTAAATCTGCCCCGTTTGAAGACATAGGATACGCAAAAGTGGATCTTCACAGAAATATACGTCAGGGAGCCTCCGAGATCATATACGGAAGCGGCAAAACGCCCTCTCAGATATCCGGCATAATAAGCACTATGAAGAAAAACTCACAGGAGCGCATACTGATCACCCGCATAACAAAAGAAAGCGCATACGAGATAGGCAGATCTCATGAGCTGAAATATTACGAAGACGCGAGGTGCGGCATCATTGGTGAAATGCCTGTTCCCGACGGCATAGGAAGCATTGTTGTGGCAACGGGAGGCACGAGCGACATTCCGGTCGCGGAAGAGGCGGCCGTGACTGCCGAATTTCTCGGAAACAATGTGGTCCGCTTATACGATGTGGGTGTTTCGGGGCTTCACAGGCTCCTCGCTCATAAAGAGCATATTATGAGTGCAAGTGTCATAGTCGCAGTCGCCGGAATGGAAGGAGCTCTTGCCAGCGTGATTGGGGGCCTTGCGGACTGCCCCGTGATAGCAGTGCCTACGAGCGTGGGCTACGGCGCGTCCTTCGGAGGCGTTGCGGCTCTTCTTTCTATGCTCAATTCATGTGCCAGCGGTGTGTCTGTCGTAAATATCGACAATGGCTTCGGCGGAGGATATATCGCCGGCATGATAAATCACATGGAGGTTAAAAACAATGAGAATTCTGTACATTGACTGTTCAATGGGCGCATCCGGAGATATGCTCACAGGCGCTCTTTCGGAGCTGATTGCGGACCAGGAGGGCTTTATACGTGAAATGAATGAAGCCGGTATCCCCGGAGTACATATTTCAAAAGAGCCTTCGGTAAAATGCGGTATTACCGGCACTCATATCTCTGTCAGCATAAACGGCACCGATGAGATATCGCACATGCATGCTCATGAACATGCGCACGAGCACGAGCATACACATACACATACACATACGCATGCACATGCTCATGCGTCAATGCACGAGATCGGGCACATAATATCCCATTTGAATCTGCCGGATGCCGTTAAAAATGATATCACTGCCGTTTATACGCTTATAGCCGAAGCCGAAAGCCGCGCCCACGGCGTGCCTGTATGTGATATACATTTTCACGAAGTCGGCACTGCCGACGCGATAGCGGATATCGCCGGAGTATGCGTTCTGATAAACAGGCTCGATCCGGATAAGATCATCGTATCTCCGGTATGTACGGGATACGGCCATGTAAAATGCGCCCACGGCATACTTCCCGTCCCCGCGCCGGCTACAGCGGATATTTTACGGGGAGTCCCGATATACGCCGGTAAAACAGAGCATGAGCTCTGCACTCCTACCGGAGCCGCTCTCATTAAGCATTTCGCGTCCGGATTCGGTGAAATGCCCCTTATGACTCCCGAAGCTGTCGGATACGGTATGGGCAATATGGATTTTGATACGGCAAACTGCGTGCGCGCGATAATAGGAGAAACCGCGGGAAGTACGGATTCTGTGACCGAGCTTTCATGCAACGTGGACGATATGACTGCCGAAGCAATAGGCTTTGCATGCGACAGGCTCATGGAAGCCGGCGCGCTCGATGTGTTCACGGTGCCTGCAGGCATGAAAAAATCGCGTCCCGGCACTCTCATCTGCGTTTTATGCAAGGAATCCGATAAACACGATATAGTGCGCATGATGTTCAGTCTTACGAGCACGATAGGCATACGCGAATCGAAAAAGGAAAGATATATACTTGACAGAAAGGCCGAGACACTGGATACGCCGTTCGGGACCGTAAGGGGTAAGATCTCTTACGGATACGGAGTGAAACGTTCAAAATATGAATATGACGACCTGTCGCGCATAGCAAGATCCAATAATATAAGTCTTGCCGACGCGGCCGCTTTATTGGACTCCGATCGATAAACGTGCGCCGCCGGGCGCACCACATAAAAATGCGGCCCGGGCACGAGCCTTCTCAAGGCCGGATGCCGGGCCGCATATGTTTCCGTCTACATGACCGCCGTTTTTTTATTCCTCATCATCGTGATGATCGTGATCGTGACCGTGATCATGATCATGATGCTTGTGATGTTCATGTCCGCAGCAGCAGCCGTCGTCATCGCAGTCGTCAACCCACTCTATCTGTATTTCTTCTTTACAGTTAGGGCAAATTATGACGCCTTTATCGTCATCGATCACAGCTTCGTCAAGCTCTATCTCAGCGCCGCAATTGGGGCACTCTACCTCTGCATATTCCGTTTCGTCGTCACAGCAGTCGCAGTCCCCGTCCAGGCATTCCTCTACATCGGAAAGACGCTCGTCAATTTCGTCCACACTATCGAGGATCTCATTTTGTGTGTCTTCATTCTCTTCAACGGAAATAGCGATATCGTCAATGACATCGATGATGAGATTGAGGAGCTTACCCATATCCGTATCCTTGTCGATCTTAAGTCCGTCGGCAAATCCTCTTAAATAATTAACCCTCTCAGATAAATAACCCATACCGAAAACCTCCTTATTCACTGTATTGAGCGTACCTGTCAGGCGCGCTCCATGTACTCTTCGGTCCTTGTATCAATACGTATCCTCTCGCCTTTGTTCACAAACAGAGGTACCTTAACGCTGGCTCCCGTCTCAACCACAGCGGGCTTTGTGGCGCCTGTCGCCGTATCGCCTTTGAATCCGGGCTCTGTATCTATGACTTCGAGCTCAACAAATATAGGCGGCTCGATCCCGAAAACGCTTCCCTTGTATGAAAGTATCTTGCATATGTCATTTTCCTTTACGAATTTGAGCGAATCTCCCACGGTAGCCGCATTGACAGGTACGAGCTCAAATGATTCCATATCCATAAAGTAATAAAGATCGTCGTCTTTATAGCTGTACTGCATGTCCTTTCTTTCGATATGCGCCTTCGGAAGCTTGTCCGATGGGTTGAAGGAACGCTCTACCGTAGCTCCCGTTATCACATTTTTGATCTTTGTCCTTACAAAAGCCGCTCCCTTGCCCGGCTTCACGTGCTGAAATTCTATTACCTGATAGACATTGCCGTCCATTTCAAAAGTAATTCCGTTTCTGAAATCTCCTGCAGAAATCATGTGTTAACCTCCAATAAAATTAAAAACAAGTTTTCGATATATTTTACATCATGTGAGGTGAAAACACAACTGTTATTTTGAAAGGGCCGCGGCCGCTGTTATTTTGAAAGGGCCGCGGCCGCATACCGAAAATGCATATTCGTATATTGCATACTTTACCTTTTTGTGTTAACATAACGCTATCAATCATAAGTTGCTGAGGTGAATATTTTATGTTCAGAGACAAAAAGCACATTCTGAAATATCTGAAATCGGCCGCTGTTATAGTCATCATATCAGCGATTCTTTTCAGCGTATCGGCATATAAGAAACTTGCTCCCATACAGAGCGGAATACTCGAAGATGATGACGAGCTCGACATAGGCGGTGAGATCACATTCACCATATCCAACGAGAGCGGCACACGTTCGGAGGCTGCCGCACCGATAGCCTTCGCGAATGCTTTCATGAAGAAATACCCCAACGTTACCGTTCACGTAGACGAAGATAACCGCGGAAATTATCCTACACGTATATCCTCCGGTGAGATAGGTGACGTTTTCTGGTGCGACGGAAACGACGCGCGCAATTACAAGGAGAATCATAATGCTCTCATGATGCTCGACTATTACAGGGATCGCCTCGGCATAGACATAGACAATGTATTTTCCGGAGCGCTCATGAGCGGAATGATAGACGGACGTCTTTACATGGTTCCCAGAAACATAGGACAGCAGATACTGATATACAACAGCGATGCGCTGAGGCAGGCAAATATCTCGATCCCTTCCGGCGGAGAAGCGATAAAGTGGGACGATTTCAAGGATATATGCAGACAACTGACTCTTGAGGAGAACGGTACATACACGCAGGTAGGCGCGAGCTTCAAGGTATGGTGGTCACCCGTTTGGGCCGCTTTTGCAGAAGGCTGGGGCGGAACATGGATCGATACCGAGAGCAAGAAGATATCATTTGTATCAGACGATAAAGTCATGAACGGTATAAACGAGCTTGTAAACGCTCTTACGGAAGGCTGGATGAAGGCAGACGTCACTCCTTACTCGGGAGCTGCGGCTGACAAATATAAGGGACTTTCCGATCTTGATTATGTATTCCGTACATTCGGAGATCTTCAGTGGATAACGGCTTACGGCGAGGCATACGATAATGCCAATATTGCCTGGGACTTCTGTTCATTCCCCGAGTTCCCGACACATAAAGTCGTAGCGGGAGCGACAGGTTATGTTGTTTACGCCAGAACAAGGAATGCAGACACTGCAGCGACATTCGCTCTGTATTTCCTTTCGGAGGACGGACAGAGAGCATACCACGGAACGAGCGGAGGAAATGTACCGCTTCTTAAATCTATCGCGGGCGAATCTTTCTGGAGAATGCCCGACAGCAAGTGGAGCGACAAGAATTTCGAAGCATTTGTTTCATATCCGGATGCGACATTCTCGAGAAGCATGCCGAGTGAAATATCTGCGATACTTTCCAACGAGGCAATGACTACTGCTTTTGCGAGCATCATAAACGGCTCGCGGGATGTGCAGACTGTGTTCGCCGAGCTTGAGACAAAGTGCAACGAGACATGGGCTAAGCTGTATAAATAACAACATATCATCACATTATCATCGTGCAAGAACAGGCTGCCGCATTAAGAGGCAGCCTGTTCTTTATTCAGTAATTAATATATCGTTCTGTCGCCGATCGTCAGTCTGCGAAATGTTTCCAAAGCCACCTGCAGCTCATTCCTATCCATGCGCTTGCATCCGGATTGTCAAAATCCGCACCTTTCAGGTTTGTGGTATGGTTGCACATTGCAAGCCCGTGTGTCCCCTGTTCGAATATATGCATCTCAAAATCAATACCGCAGCTTTCGAGAGCCGATGCAAATGCAAGTGAATTATATACAGGCACTACGGGATCGGCGCATGTGTGAAATAAAAATGTCGGCGGTGTGTGCTTTCCCACATTTTTCTCCGCGGAAACATAATCTTTCATGCGTGAGATCTCTTCGCTGTCACCTGATGCTAAGACCTTTCTCAGGACAGTGTTTATGGTATCCGCGTGAGTTTTACCGCCCGATGTTATAACGGGATATGCCAGTATGACAGCGTCGGGCCTGTTCTCTCCGTTTGCGGAATGTGAAAGCCTCATTACATCGGGATCGTTCCAGTGTACGCCCTGCATTGCCACAAGATGCCCTCCCGCCGAAAAACCGCATACGGCGATCTTGTGCGGGTCAGTATGCCATCTTAAAGCATTTTCACGTATCAATCTTATAGCAACAGACAGATCCGCATTTGCCGACGGCCAGAATGCGTCTTCACCTACCGAATAGCGGAGCACGCCGACATTAAATCCGTCCGCCATATACGCGAAAGCTATAGGATCCGCTTCCCTGTCAGATGTCATGGCATACCCTCCTCCGGGGCACACGAGTACGAAAGGACGGTTGTGGGACAATGTTATTTCATTCGACTCATCCTGAATGTATACATCCAATCTGTATTTATCCGAATTGTTCACTTTGAATGTTTCTTTAGTCATAATAAGCACCGATTTCCGATAATAAAATTAAAATAAATAACAAAAATCCGTAGCAGATATTCAAAAAATAACTGCCACGGATAAAATCCGGAATGTTAAATTACTGAGCATTGGCTGCGTTCAGAGCCTTCGTCATTCTTGACTTCGTGCGTGCAGCTTTATTCTTGTGTATAAGACCCTTAGCCGCCGCCTTATCTAATTTAATACATGCAGCTTTAAGTGCCTCAGCTGATCCCGCATCACTGCCAGCAATAGCAAGCCTCGCTTTCTTTACTGATGTTCTCAGAGATGACTTAGCAGAAGCATTTCTGGCCGTCTTCTTCTCAGATATGATAACCCTTTTCTTTGCTGATTTAATATTCGGCATTCTATTCACCTCCAAAAAACCAATTCTGTGCACATCTTTCCGACGCGCTCTCGTGATTTTATCACATTACAGATATAATTGCAATACAAATTTGTCATTTTACACATGACGTGATACATAGCACATACTACATTATGACTGCAATGAATTTTGCCGGGAGTCCGTCAAGAGACTTCATACCGTGAGGCTGCCTTGAATCGAAATACAAAGAATCTCCGGGCTCCATTATTATTTCCTGACCGCCTATGAGTATCATGAGCCTGCCCTCAACGCAGTAATTGAATTCCTGACCCTCATGTATATTGAGATGTACTTCTTCGTCATCCGTGCTGTTTACCGTAACGAGAAAAGGCTCTGCCTTCTTGCCGGCAAAATTATATGCAAGATGCTGGTAAACATAATGTTCCATGCGCTCTATGCGTATACCTCTTCCCTTCTTGACAAAAGTGAAATTCTTGAGCATCGGCTGGCCGCCCGAGAGAATATCCGACATATCTACATTAAAGAGCTTTGCGATCTCAAATATAAAGCTCATTGGTATATCGTATGTTCCGCTTTCATATCTGTTATATTCATCGGCAGGCACATTAAGCCTTCTCGCCGTTTCCTCAGGCGTCATGTCTGCAATTTCCCTTAAGTTTTTGATCCTCTCAGCGATCTCGGCGATCTGTTCGCTCAGCTCTTTCATAATGTCAACACCCTTTCGTTTTTAATATATTTTGCTCGCTGCATCACTGCAAACTGCTGTATTGCTATTTTATATCTTTCCTGCAGAAGTTGTCCAGTGCGCTGTAGACCATACATATCAAGATCACGATAATGTATATTACAGAAAAAATGAGAGACGGGTTCTGTTCTCCCACTCCCGCAAGGAATGTAAGTCCCATATTCACCGTGCCGCCCGACATTCCGCTTCCGGTATAGAATATTCTGCCGGCTATATCTATGTTGCTGAAAGGCAGGAATTTAATTACGTACGGATATGAATTAAGGAGGCTTTCGAGCACCAGATGCACGATATTCCCTCCGAGGTATACTCCCATTGCGATCGATACGGAAGCCGCCGTATTTTTAGTCAGGACAGACAGCATATATGCAAATGTCGCTATGACAAGGAGCGGGATGATTCCTGCCAGCGACAAGATGAACTGATACAGGAAATAATTTATCTGCAGCGCCGTTCCTCCGATGTACACGATCTTGTCCGAGAAGCCCGTGAATCCGTAGTAGATGATACTTACCAAGAACGAAAATACATAGTTATAAATACACAGGAAAACGATCGTCGTCATAATGGACATATATTTCGCGGTAAATATCTTCCAACGTTTCACAGGCGCTATTATAAGAGATTTAATGGTGCCCGTAGACATCTCATGAGACATTATGCTGCCTGACAGCAATATGATTATTATAACGGAGAACATATTTCCCACCACAGCGGCCATTGAGAAAGACAGACCTCCGGGCGAGTCGTCGGGATCACGTTCAATATATCCGTTATCGATACGTTTTTCATATATCGCCAGATCCTTTTCAATATCCGCTCTTCTCTCCGGGGTCAGATTTCCTCCCTGAGCCAGATCAACGCCGCTCTCAAGAGATGACCGTATTTTTGCTACATTGTTAAGTATCTCCGTCGCATCCGACTTTGCCGTATACGACTCAAATTCTCCGGTAGGATTGAGTGAGAGCATTGCATCATTATAATAGATCGCCGCCGCCTTCTCAGCATCGCTGTAATCATCATTTTCGGCTATGCGTTTATTTTCGTTTTCAATATAAGTTTTGTAATCGTATTTCGTTATATAATCGTACAGCTCATCGTACCGCTCTTGATACCGTCTGTAGTCATCCGAATCCTGATATCCTCCTCTTTCGATCGAAAGCATACTGCTCCTGATCCGGAACATTTCACCGAGGATGTCGTACCTGTACGAAAGAGTGCGTATATTGTGATCCTTGACCATATACACAAATATATCGTACCATATCATTTCCTCCTTATAATTCATGAGCTCATCGTATATTACAGACTTATCCTCCTCGGTCTCGGCCTTATCATATCGTTCTTCGTATTCTTTTATCGTCTCTTTAAGTTTTTCGGCGTATTCAAGGTCGCCTTCCGACACGATCGGATCGGTTTCTTCATTGGTATAGGACTCAACGAAGCTGTTGGCGATCTTCAGTATCGTGGAGCATCCCGCCATGCCCACTGTCATGACGATAACGAGCACGAGCACAGATATCTTCTTAAAGCTCTTCAGCATTTCATTTGTATATAAAGCACATATCCTACGCAATTGTGAGTCCCCCTCCCGTGATGGCGATAAACGCATCTTCCAGCGAATTTTCCATGCGCATGATGCCGTACACATTTATTCCGTTCTGTACAAGGAGCGCGTTGTACGACGGTATTTTATATTTTGATATGGCAAGCTGCACCGAATTTTCGTCGGTAAAATGTCCTCCCCCGTACAGCGCGTTCTCTCCGAACAATTTTACGGCAAGCGATACCGCCGCTTCTATTTTATCGGCATCGATCTCAAATCTGTATGTCTCGCCGGATGATGCCATATGAAGGAGTTCGTCTATGGGCTTTACGTCTATCAAGGTGCCTCTGTCTATTATCGCGACTCTGTCGCACATGAGCTCCATCTCGGCAAGCATATGGCTCGACACGAGCACCGCTATTTTTTCTTCATGCGCCAACTTTTTTAAAATATCTCTGAGCTCTCTGATACCGGCCGGATCGAGTCCGTTTGTAGGTTCGTCAAGTATGAGGAGCTTAGGCCTGTGTACTATGGCCTGTGCGAGTCCTATTCTCTGTCTCATTCCGAGCGAATATCTTTTGAGCTTTTCACCGGCTCTGTTTTCCATTCCCACGAGTCTGAGAACGTATGCGATGCGTTCCGGAGTCACTCCGTCATGTAGTCTGGCATACATGCGCAGGTTGTCATATCCGGACATATCCTTATACATTTCAGGATTTTCGACTATTCCTCCCACAAGATTCATGGCTTTTTCGTAATTTTGCTTTACATTCATGCCGCATATCGATATCTCACCGCTGTCAGGGAAAAGGAAGCCCATTATCATTTTGATAGTCGTCGTTTTGCCCGATCCGTTCGGTCCGAGGAACCCGAATATCTCACCCTCGGGCACATCGAACGATATATCGCGTATGACGTGCTTTGCGCCGAACGATTTATTGAGTTTATGAACACTTAATACCGTTTCCATATGTTTCACCTTCGATCTTAATAAACGATGCCGCTGAAATCATCAATGATCCCTATCGAGCCGTAATCGGTACTGAAGCCGTAATTGAGATAATGTATCATGATATCACCGTCTTTGTATATGAAAGAAAATGTCCCGAAAACATAGTTGCTGTTGTCATAAGATGCGTTTCCGCTCCACGCCAGTGAGCTTTCAATATAATATTCGCATTTTAATATGCCGTTGTTATATGAGTAATCCGATTTTTCGATATTGACCACATTGCAGCGCTCACAGAAATTTCCCGTACGGTACTGAGATGATATATTATTGGCTATATAATAATCGTACGCACTGTCGTCTTCGAAGAACGGGCGCGCCTCGGAGGCTATTTTTGCTACATACTCCTCCTCGTTGTTACGGTATTCGCGCGGTATCTGCTTCAGACGGCTGTCCACTTCCAGGAATTCTTCGATCCTGCTGTCTGCGAGATCTTCCATATGCTTCACTTTTATGTTGACGGCCAATAAATATGCCGCGACCGCGATCACGAGCGGTACAATGACGAAAAGTCCCCTGTTTATGCTTTTCAGAAATTTCATGATCTGCTCCTTTCGTATCGTAAGTATATCACAGTCTCAGTTTTTTCCTTAATCCGGCAGGCAATATCAGGTCGAAATCCTCATCCTCCATACCGCCGGTCTTCTTCATGGAATAAAGATAAGAAAGTACGCCGGCAATTGCCGCAAATATAAGGGATACGGACTCAGTGATATAATTTCCGGATATCTTACCGAGAATGAAATTCATTATCATATACACCGGCATGCTGCCGGCCAGCATTATACCTCCGCATATGGCGGGAAGAGCCGCGGTCTCAAAAAGCTTTATGTGAAGTCCGCGTTTCTTTACAAGGCAGTAGTGATTAAGCGCAAGAGGCACTATATACGATATATATGTCGCTATCACCGCTCCGTATATGTTAAGTGACGGTATGGCGATGAGTACGTAATTCAGCGCCGCCTTTATGGCCACTCCTATACCCATGAATACCGTAGCGCTGTAAAGCTCGTTGACACTCTGCATCACTGAGCTCTGGAGATGAACGGCGCCCATAAAGAGCACGCTGAACGACATATAGCTCAGCAGCCTGCTTCCCGAGCCGAGTCCGAGCATTACATATATAGGCTCCGCGTACACGCACATGGCGATCGATATGGGAACGGCCACAATATAGCAAAGTCTGAATGCATAGTTTGCCCTGTCGCGCGTCTCCGTATATTTTTTCTGTGCGTAAAGGCCGGCTATCACAGGGAGCAGACTCACGCAAAGAGACGTGATGAGCGCCGTAGGCACATTAAGAAGCTGCCTCGTTACCCCCATCATTCCGTGCAGCCTCCTGCTCTCGTACTCACTGAGGCCCGCGCTCATGAGCCTTCCCTTCATTATTGAAACGTCGATCATATTCCCGCCGTACTGTATGCCTGAATTGATGGTAATGGGCAGACTGTAATGTATGATGCGCCTCAGTATTTCCTTGTTCGTCAGCCTCGCGGCAGGGCGCTCCCCTTCGCCGGCGTGGAGTATGCGCATATCTTTTTTATATTCGTTGTTGTATTTTATGACTATCAAGAGCGCTGCGGCGGCGCCGACCGCCGTACCGGCAGAAGCACCCGCCACCGCCCATACTATTCCTTTGGATCTCAATCCGAGCACGAGCACTATAGATACAAATACGTGCACTATCTGCTCCGCGACCTGTGATACTGCCGTAGGCGTCATGTTCTTCATTCCCTGAAGATAGCCCCTGTATGCGGAAAGGAGCGAGCATATCAGCACGGTAGGAGCGAGAGTGAGTATGCCCATCCAGCTCTCTTCATTGTTCATATAACGGGCTATCGGTTTTGCGAAGACCGCCATTATGACTGAAAGTGCGATACCTATCGCCACCATGAGAGAGCGGGCCATATTGAATGCCTGTTGTGCCTGCTTACGTGTTCCGGTCGATGTCAGCTCCGTCACTATCTTCGAGATCGCCACGGGAAGTCCGGCAGTCGTGAGAACATAAACGAAAGCAAATACCTGATTGGCGGAATAATATATACTGTAGCCGGCCTCGCCGCCCAATATCTTATTCAAAAAAGGTATAAAAAGAAGAGAAATAAGCTTGACCGCTATGTTCGCGGCGGATAAAACAACAAATCCCTTCCCCATTGATTGCTCTTTAGTATTAAGTGACGCCAATATTTCACCCCCGAAATTCCCGTATATTTTATAACAATACTGTGAATTAAGCAATAATGAATATATTCATGCGGCTTGCCATACGGCTCTTACGGTTGTATAATTGACAGATCAAAATAAAAATAACGGAGTGATGCCTTATATGAGCAGAAAGGTTGAAATATTATCTGTCGGGACTGAGCTGCTTATGGGACAGATAGCAAATACAAATGCGCAGTACATTTCAAAAAGACTGCCCGAGATAGGACTCGGAGTATTTTACCACAGCGTGGTGGGAGACAATCCGGAAAGACTCAGAGAATGTCTGGCTACAGCGCTGTCGAGGAGCGATGTTGTCATAACAACGGGCGGACTCGGCCCCACGCAGGATGACCTTACAAAGGAAGTCATTGCAGGTGCTCTGGGGCTCGGCATGGAGCTCAATAAAGAGAGCGAGCTCTCTATCAGAAGATATTTTGAAAAGTCCGGGAAAACGATGTCCGAAAACAATCTGAGACAGGCGTATTTTCCGTCGGGCTCCGTTATCATAGGAAACGATGAGGGTACCGCGCCCGGATGTATCATTGAAAAGGACGGCAAATGCATCATAATGCTCCCGGGGCCTCCCAAGGAACTCATACCCATGTTCAATCGGCACGTTTTAAAGTACCTTGAAAGCAGCAGCCTCACGCCCCTTACTTCAAAATTTCTCCGTGTTGTGGGAGTAGGAGAATCCATGGTGGAGAAAAAGCTTTTTTCTCTCGTTGACGGCCAGATAAATCCCACGATAGCCACGTACGCAAAGGACGGCATCGTAACGATAAGAGTCACGGCTCACGATGAAAAGGGCATACCCGCTTCGCTCCTCGTATCAGACATGTGCGGCAAGGTGCGCTCGATTCTCGGAGACGCCGTGTACACGGATGAAGACGAGGACCTCGAATATACAGTTTTAAGGCTCCTTTCCGAAAAGGGTCTCACATTTTCATGCGCCGAATCTTGCACGGGCGGTATGCTCTCCCAGCTTATGACCGCGATACCCGGAGCATCGCGCGTTTTTAAATGCGGTATGGTGACGTATCAGACATCAGCCAAGACCGATATACTCGGAGTCGACGGCGATATAATAGAAAAATACGGCGTTGTGAGCAAGGAGACGGCACTCGAGATGGTAAAACGCATAGCGCACATGTCGGGCAGCGACACGGCAGTTTCCATTACCGGTTACGCGGGGCCCGCGGCGGGCGACGAACCCGTGGGCAGGGTCTGCATAGGCATGATATCTCCCGGATGCCAGAACGTGAAGGAATTCTCTTTCACCGGCAACAGAGACAGGATACGGGTGCTTTCCGTCGTGAACGCACTCGATATGCTCAGAAGATCGATACTCCATATAGACTGACGATTTATCACACCGAGAGCCCATATTTTACCAAAGTATAAAAGCTTTCGTTTTTCAGAACAATATTTCCGAGCGAAAGGAAGTGTTCTTTAAAATGAAAGCTATCATTATGGCCGGCGGCGAGGGCGCGAGGCTGAGGCCTGTCACATGCGGCATGCCCAAACCGGCCGTTCCCGTAAAAGACAGACCCGTCATACTTCATATCATCGATCTGCTCGAGAAAAACGGCATATCCGACATTGCGGTCACTTTGAGATATATGCCCGGAGAAATAAAGAATATAATCGAAAATGCCGTTTCACGCGGTGAAATAAGCGCGGACGTGCGTTTCTGCACCGAAACCTCGCCTCTCGGCACTGCGGGCAGCGTGAGGAACTGCATAGAAGTGTGCTTCGACGGCGCGCGCGAGGACTTTCTGATAATAAGCGGCGATGCCGTGACGGATATAAACATACGTGAAATGGAGGATTTTCACAGATCCCGGGGTAAAATGGCGACTATTGCCGTAAAAGCCGTTGAGACTCCCACGGAATTCGGAGTCGTACTTGTCGGAAAAGACAGCACGGTGACAGGTTTTATTGAAAAACCCGAATGGCGCGAGGCGGTCAGCAATATAGTGAACACGGGAATATATATCGTAACGCCTGAGCTCATGGAGCTGTGTCCGGGCGAGGGCGAGTGCGACTTTGCGAAAGATATTTTCTCTAAAGTGAGCGATCTCAGCGAAAATATAGCTGCTTACTGCACAGATGCCTTCTGGTGCGATATAGGCGACAGTGAGTCGTATCTTTCGGTCAATATGCGCTATGCGCCTTTTACGGGAGAAAACTGCGCAGTGTCACCCGAAGCCGATGTAAAGGGCAGCGTTATATGTCACGGAGCCTGCATAGGATCCGGAACGGCGGTCTCCGGAAGCGTGATAATGCAGAATGTGTCTGTAGGACAATGGTGTACGGTCAGGGATTGCATAATATGTCCCGGAGCCGTTATCGAAGACGGCACATATGCGGAAGGCTGCGTCATAGGCGAGAAAGCACATATCGGCCGCTCATGCAGAATAAACAAAGGCGCTAAAATATGGAACAATGTGAATATTTTACAGGAGAGTACGGTAAACGGTATCATACGCGAATCCGGCTCATCGGCATCGAGCTACTCGCCCGAAAATATACTGCGCATAGGACGTGCTTTCGGGACGTTCCTCGGAAGGAACGCATCATGTCTCGTATGTGCGGACAGGAGCGGAAGCGGCTGCATGATATGCGCAGGCATGGAATCCGCTCTGGCTTCTACCGGCATTGCGGTCAAAACGGCAGAGCCCGTATCTCTGTCGGTCGTGCGCTGGATATGCAGGCAGGGAGTATGCGACGGTGCCGTCTATATATGCGATGACGGGGAGATCAAGATACATTTTCTGAATAGATTCGGTGACGATCTTTGTAAAAGCGAGCGCAGAAAGTTAAGATCGGTCTACAATATGGAGGATTTTGCGCCGGTGCGAAAGAGTTCGGTGCATCCGTTTGAAAATATCAGCAGCCCGGAGGATTACTATATTTCCTCCCTTCTCGATATATTCAGATGTCCCCATAAGAATCTCAACTATATCGGGAGACATTTTACAAGGAGTCAGAGGATCGCTGCCGCGGCGTATCTGACTGTAAAAATGTTCCCGGACGCTCCTGTCTTTTTGCCTGCGTCGGATTCTATGGCGGCGGGAAAGATAGCGGAAAAGTATGACAGATACACTATAAGGTGCGGAGAAAAGGACGGAGACATAATGTCGGAAATGGAGAAATTCATGCATATCAACGGAGTATACGCCGAATATCTCATGTTTTTCGACGATCTTGCTTTTGACCTCGGCCTTTGCTGTATCGACGGTTTTATTTCAGACGAAGCGGACAGCGACGCGGAAGAGCTCATACGCATACCGTTATATACGTCTGAAACGAAGATAGACTGCGGAAAAGCCAATAAATCCGAGATAATAAGAAAATTCATAAACACGGATATCGCGAAAAAGGGATTTGAGCTCAACGACGGAGTATGCATACGCAGCGGTTCCTGTTCGGCCCGCGTATGCGCGTGCGACGACAGCAGCGCATTTAAAATATATGTAGAAAGTATGAGCGAAGAATACGGGAAAGAAATAAGCGGAGAAATAGTCAGAACACTTCAAAATTTATTGACTTAATCGTGCACAGGAATTATAATGAGAGCGCTAATGTATGTTTACTGATTTATCATCGGTCACTCATATAACCTGGAGGAATGACATCTATGAAAAAGAACTTTTTATCGGTCATGAAGGTTTCAGCTGTGATATTCACAATCGCATTGCTTGCGGCGGCTCTTTCTTCATGCAGCGACGGTGAAGACACTGTATCCGTTCCGACGGCGCAGCCGTCCGAGGCTCCCATATACGATTTCAGACCGGTTGTCGAGATCGATTATGACGAGAACGAATTCTATATCGAAGATACGACGATAATCGAATACACGGGTGCCGGCGGCGACGTAAAGATACCCGAGAAGGTGACCGCCATAGGCGATATGGCATTCAGCGGCCGCTCCGACGTAACATCCGTTGAGTTTACAAAGGATGTTGTTTCCATCGGTGAGAAAGCATTTGAGAACTGCAGCGGACTCAGCGGTGTGTTCACTCCCCCGTCCAACCTTACGAATATCGGCGATTATGCATTTTCGGGATGTACCGGCATAACGGAAGTAACGCTTCAGAACAGGCCTATGACGGTAGGAACGCATATATTTGAAGGATGTACTTCTTTGGAGAAGGTAGTGATACCTAAGACAATGGTCACTGTTCCGGATTACGCGTTCTACGGGTGCACATCTCTTAAAGAAGTAAATCTTGACAATGAGATAACCGGTATAGGAGAACATGCTTTTGAAGGCTGTACGAGTCTTGCCTCATTCAAGTTTCCTCCAAAGACAACGGCTATAGGCGATTACGCATTCAAAGACTGCGCCGCCCTTGCGGACATCACTTTCGAGAGAGCTCTTGATACCATAGGTTACATGTGCTTCAATGACACGGCATGGTTCAAGAATCAGCTTGAAACTCAAAGCTCCGCTTCGAAGGCAAGATCCTCATCGGATGCGGCGGCGGATGATTCGGATAAGTACATAATAGTGGGAAGAGATATAGTCATATATTACATAGATGACGGCAGCGGAGTCCTCAACATTCCGGACAAGGTATACGGTATCGCATCGGGAGCTTTTGAGCATTGTATAAGTAAGATAAAAGAAGTAAACTTCGGGGCGAGCAGTAATCTTGTAAATATCGGAAACGGCACATTCAAAAATGCGGTGGGATTGAACGCGATCACTCTTCCGACTAAGGTGACAGTCATAAATGACGAGATATTCAGCGGCTGTACCAATCTTAAAGAAATAGGCATCGTGAGCCGTCTTACATTCATAGGAGATAAGGCTTTTTACAATTGCCGTTCTCTCGCATCCGTATACCTGCCCGATGATATAACTTCTATAGGAGACTCGGCTTTTGAAGGATGCACTTCTCTTACGGCAGTGACTCTTCCCGACAGCATAACCGATCTGGGAGATTACGCATTCAGAGATTGTTCGAATGTAGAATCGGTAGTGATACCGCTCAAGCTCGCAAATATAGGAGTACAGGCATTTGACAATACAAAGTGGTATGATGATCTGAGCAGATACGACAGTACTCCCACTGAGAATCAGTTCCATATTTACGGTGACGGAGTCCTCATCAAAGCCGATATCGTCGATAACAGCAATATCGTCATCCCCGAAAATGTTAAATCAATAGCTGCTTTTACTTTCACAAACTGGGGACAGATAGGCGAAAGAGAATTCTACAATTCATCTCTCCCGAAGAGCATTACGATACCCGAAGGTGTCACGTCTATAGGAGACTATGCATTTTATTATTGCAGAAATCTCGAGACTGTATTTATAGCTGATTCTGTCACGAGCATAGGCGATAAGGCGTTCTACGGCTGTAAGAATCTTAAGGTCATAAACATTCCGGATCAGATCACCGCAATAGGAGATTATACCTTCTACGGATGCAGTTCTTTAACAGAGATAAAGCTTCCTTCCGCTCTTCAGTCGATAGGCAGTTATGCTTTTTATGACTGCTACGGACTCAGCGACATAGAGATACCTAGGTCCGTGACTTATATCGGGGAGTTTGCGTTTACCAATACAGACTGGTTCTATTATAATACCGACAGTGAGCTCGTAGTGGGAGACGGCATACTGCTTAAAGTGACGGCCACCGATGAGAACATAGCTGTTTCCGGTAATGTCAAGTCTATCGTGGGCGGAGCATTCGTGAGCAACATGATAGAATCCGTGACACTTCCCTCTTCTGTATCGGTTATACCTGATTATGCTTTCTCCGGATGTGCGGAGCTTACAAAGCTTACTTTGTCCGGCAGCATTACTTCCGTGGGAAGCAGAGCCTTTAACGGATGCCTGAATATCAAGTCTGTATCAATACCTGCCGGTGCGGCGGTTGCGGACGACGCGTATGTGAACTCAGGTCTTGAAGGTTAAATCTTAAGGTCATATTTGAAATGTTGAACGGACTGCCGCAGGCTATGAGCATTGGCCTGCGGCAGTCCGTTTTTATATCATATTGTTTCATGCGGCAGTCATACCCGCAAATGATAATGCATCGCGGCAACGGAAGCAGTTGTACATTGTACTCAGCATCGACATTGCATATATTCCGTATCCTGTCTCCGGATCGTTTATCATTACATGAGTTACCGCACCGGCAAATTTTCCGTCCTGTATTATAGGGCTTCCTGACATTCCCTGCACTATGCCGCCTGTCAGTTCGAGCAGCCTTTTGTCTGTTATTTTTATATTGAAGCTTTTTGTTCCGTCACTGCATTCATTATTAATATGAGTTATTTCTATGCTGAATTCTTCCTGTTTTCCGTCGATCGCCGACGTGAGTATACTTGCTTTTCCTTTGTGTATTTCCGAGTTGTCTGCAACAGCAAGTCTGCGGAATTCTCCGAAAATTGTATCCTCTTCAGTTATATATCCGTATACGCCTGTTTCGCAGTTTTCGATAACAGTTCCTACACGGCCTTCAGCCTCGTTAAAATAACCTCTCAATTCTCCGGGCGTTCCCGGCACACCTTTTTTTATTCCCGTTATATCAGCCTTGAGCAGCGAGCCGCCTGATATTTCGTACTTTTTACCGCAGTCGGTTATGGCGTGTCCCAAAGCTGCGTACATTCCGTAATCTTCACTGTAGAAAGTAAGAGTGCCGATACCTGCGGCTGTATCTTTTGCCCATATTCCCATTCTGTACTTTCCTGTTTCGCTGTCACGGCACAGTTTCATTTTTCTTACGTGAACACCGTCCGACCTCTCAACGGTTATATCTGCCATGGAAATATTTTTTGATTCCAAGCTGTCAAGTACTGCCTGCATTTCACAGACATTGTTGACCTGACTGCCGTTTACGGCGACTATTCTGTCGCCCTCCGATAGCCCGGCATCTTTTGCAGGAGAAGCATACAAACCCTCATCTGTCATAAAGCCCATGAATCCTGTAACCGTGATACCGTATGACGACAGGCGTATGCCTACCGGCACACCGCATACCACAACATACATAGGCGTACATTTCTCACCGGTACAGCTGTTATTGGCCGTTACATCCGCATTGAACATAAAGCATACCGTGAGAAAGATCATTATAACAGCCCTGATCTTTTGAGGTGCTTTCATGATTGAACCTCCCTTACAAAAAATTCAGAAAGACAAACCCCGAAAGAATGCTTTCTGTATCGTAAGTTGTCCTCAAAGCTGTTTTTATATACTGTTACATAATTCAATTAGACCTTAATTTGGAAATCAATTCTTTTGCGTGTGTCGCAGTTATCTCGGATTCCGTATCACCGTCGAGCAGCCTCGATATTTCACGGACTTTTCCTTCATAATCAAGAGTTTTTACGCTCGTGTCGGTGCCTGTACCGTTAAAGCTCTTGCTAATTAAAATATTATTGTCCGCCGCTGCGGCGATCTGAGCATGATGGGTCACGCATATGACCTGATGCTTTTCTGATATTGCTCTGAGCTTCTGAGCCACACTTTTAGCGGCTATTCCGCTGATGCCGGTATCTATCTCATCGAATATCAAAGTCGGTATCTCGTCCACGTCGGCAAGCACTGTCTTGACGGCGAGCATTATCCTTGAAAGCTCTCCGCCGGATGCGGTCCTGGAAAGAGGCTTAAGAGGTTCGCCGGGATTTGCGGATATCATAAATTCTACTTTATCCAATCCGTCATTCGTAAAAGCATAATATCCGTCGCTGTCCCTGTCGTCATTGAAAATGATATCGGCCTTAAATTTAGTTTTGCTCATTTCGAGACTTTCCAACTCATTTTCCACTTTATTTTCAAGAATTTTGGCTGTTTTAGCACGTGCAAAGCTTAAATCTTCACACACGGCCTTCATGTCTTCATTCATACGTTCGAGCTCTTTGAGTATCTTTTCAACATTTTCCTCTCCGGACAGGAGCTCTTCAAGGAGCCTGCGCGTGTTGTCCGCATACTCAAGTATCTGTTCGATATCACTGCCGTATTTGCGCTTCAGCCTGTTTATATTATTGATGCGTTCCTCTGTTTCCTCCAGTTCGGATTTGTCAAATACCACCTTATCTGCCGCGGAACGTATATCGGACGCTATATCTTCTATGACGTAAAATACTTCCTCAACACGAGACAATATGCCGGCATATTCCTCCGAATAAGGCGCTATGGATGACAAAAGCGATTTAACGGATGAGAGCATATCCGTAACAGAACTGTCCGAATAGTCATCTCCGCTTATTATGCTCCGCGATGCATTCAGCGATTCGGTGATCTTCTCGCTGTTGGCAAGTATCATACGTTTTTCATTCAATTCCGCATCCTCGCCTATGTAAATATCCGATGAATCTATTTCATTTATCTGATACGAATACAGATCGGCAAGTCTTTGTCGTTCCTTCGGATCTCCCGAAAATTTATTCAAAGACGATCTTAAATCCTTAAATTTTCCGAGCATTTCAAGATATGAGGATTTCTGAGCGTCAAGCTCAGACCTGCCGAAAGCGTCGAGAAGCGCTATGTGCGATGAGGATTTCATGAGAGACTGATTGTCATTCTGGCCGTGGATATCGATAAGGAGCGACCCGAGCTGTCTCAGCATGGAAGCTGCCGTGAGGCGGCCGTTTATGCGGCATACATTTCTGCCGGAAACGGACAGTTCTCTCTGAAGTATCAGAGTATGATCCTCCTCCTCTTCTATACCCAATTCCTTAAGGAACTCGGATACCGCACGGTCCTCTGTATAAAAAACGCCTTCGGTGTAGGCAGATTCGCATCCTGTCTTGATAAGCTCCTTCGATGTCCTGAATCCGAGCATGCACTGTATTGAGTCTATGATAATGGATTTGCCTGCTCCCGTTTCGCCTGTCAGGCAATTCATTCCGTCTTCAAACTCGATCGTAAGCTCGTCTATAAGGGCTATATTGCGTATTTTCAGAAGCACCAGCATAAGAAAGCGCCGCCTTTCATTTTACCAATTCCTCAAGCATTGAAACAACATTGAGTGCATATTCATCGGTCCGGCACACTGTAAGTATGGTATCGTCGCCGGCTATGGTGCCGAGGAGCTCTGAAAGTTTAAGAGAATCGACTGCGGATGCCACCGCCTGCGCCATTCCGGGAAGAGTCTTTATTATCACAAGATTGCCGGCACAGTCCGCAGATACGAAGCCGTGTGTGAAAACGGGCATGAGCTGCTGCGGTATAGTAAGATTCTGTCCAGAAAGTCTTGCATACTTGGTACCACCGCCGTGACTGCTTATCTTGACAAGCCTCAGTTCCTTTATATCCCGCGACACTGTAGCCTGTGTGACACTGAAGCCCGCATCTGACAGCTTTTCGGTGAGCTCTTCCTGTGTTTCTATATCGTATTCGGATATTATATGCAGTAAAGCTTCCTGTCTCTTATTCTTCATTGCTTATCCTCTCCCGTCTCTCGGAGGCTTTTTTGCGGAGCGCCTCGTAAAAATTAGGCGGATCTATGCGTATTATACGGACCTTTTTGGGGCTTCGTTCACATTTTACGACCGTGTCATCTTCTATTTTAAAATTGTCGTATCCGTCCACAGAAATGAACATCTGCTTGTGGGGTCTGCGCATTTTCAATTCTATTTTACTCGAGCTGCCGGCTATTATTGAACGGCCGTCTGTATAATGGGCGCATATGGGGGTTATTACCACCACATCGTTTCCGGGCTCGACTATAGGACCTCCCGCCGAAAGCGAATAAGCCGTGGAGCCGGTCTGTGTAGAAACTATTATGCCGTCGCACGGATAAGTGTCCGCAAGAGTGCCGTTTATGAAAAGATCTATATATGCGACCTTTGCCAGCGGCCCTCTTGAAAGTACGCAGTCATTAAGGGCAGTCCCCTCAAACAGTACATCTCCGTCAGAATTTAAGGCCCTTACCGAAAGCGTCATTCTTTCCTCGATAATGTAATCACCTTTAACAAGGCGGAGTATCGTGCCCTCGAGATCGTTCTTGTCGAATTCCGTAAGAAGACCGAGTGTGCCGAGATTAAATCCTAAAACGGGCGTTTCATGTTCTATCGACGCTGCGGCAGCCTTCAGGAACGTTCCGTCTCCCCCGACGCTTATGAGCATATCCGGCATCTCTGCGGCAGCACTGTTATAATCCGCGCTTTCCTTCACGGTCCACGGTCTGCCTCCCTGCTCGCGCGCACTTATTTCCGTTATGGAATTTCTGAGCAGATTCACGTAATGCTCGCTCTCTTTTTTATTTTTGTTATATAAAATAACCACCGTCATAAAAACACCGCCGAAACACCTTTTATTCGTGCATTATACATCATTCCGCAAAATACGTCCATATTGTTATGACCGCCTGCAGACGCATAGATATTCGGTATTACCGTCTCCGCCTTTTACGGGAGATTCGTAATATCCGTACGGTTCAAAGCCGCATGAAGCCATGAATATCTGTATATCTTCGGCACATTTCAGAGCGAGAGCCTTGTCCTTTACTATGCCTTTTTTGTTCAGCGCCTTTCTGCCGAGTTCAAATTGAGGCTTTATAAGACAGACTGCGATCCCGTCCTTTTTAAGCAATCTGTGTATATGGGGTATTATAAGTCTTATTGATATAAAAGATACATCGGCGCAGGCAATATCGTATCCGCCTTCATTTTCTCTGAAATCGCGTATGTCAGTATCTTCATATACAGATGTGCGGCTGTCGTCTCTTAACCGGATCGCCAATTGACCGTGACCGACATCAACGCACGACACATGCGCGGCGCCTCTTTTCAAAAGCACATCAGTAAAACCGCCTGTGGAAGAGCCTATATCTACGGCATTCGCGTCTTTTACGCATATCGCATACCTGTCCAGAGCGGACTCCAGCTTCAGTGCGCCTCTTCCCACATACTGTAAGGGATCAGGCATGCATTCTATCATATCGCGATCTTCATCGATCTCTCTCGAAGGCTTTGTGCATGCTATGCCGTTCACCTTGACGCATCCGTCTTTTATGGCGCGCACCGCTCTCGTTCTGCTGTCATAATGCACTTTCCCGGTCACATAAACATCAAGCCTCATGAAAAGCCTCTTTCCATACAGCTGATTATTCTTTGCGCTATCCCTTCTCCGTCCATTCCGAGCATCTTATAAAGCTCGTCAACGCTTCCGTGCTCTACAGGCTCCTCCGGCACGCCCACGGCTGTAAAATGCGTAGTGTTTCCTTCGGTCTTCAAAAGCATAGCCACGGAATGTGAAAATCCTCCGCTCAATACGCCGTCCTCGGCCGTCAGTATCAGATCGGGTTTCATTGCATCTATTTCGCCCAATATTCCGTCACCGTCAAGAGGTTTTAAAAAACGCGCATTGAATATCGTTATATTTACATTGACATTCCTGCTCCTGAGTATTTCAGCCGCCTTTATACAGCTGTCCGTGATCCGGCCTATCGAAAGAATAAGTACTCTCGCCCGATCTTTATGCGCCGTATCTTCTCCGCTCCTGTATATGACGGCACCTTTCCCGTATTTTACCGGATACCTTTCCGTGATGCTCCTGTCCCACGTGTAAGAGTCTATTGCGGGATATCTTATCACAAACGGCCCCGGTATGCTGATGTCTGCAGACATGCTTATCATCTGTCTGAGCTCTTCGGCGCATGACGGCGCGCAAACGGATATTCCGGGTACGGTATTCAGGTATGCAAGGTCATATATTCCGTGATGTGTCCTTCCGTCGCGTCCCGATATCCCTGCCCTGTCAAGAGTTATCGTCACCTTCAGCTTCTGGAGCGCACAGTCATGAAGCAGTTGGTCATATGCCCTCTGCATGAACGTAGAATAAATGGCAACGTACGGCTTAAGTCCCGCTGCCGCCATGCCGGCAGCCATCGTAACGGCATGTTCCTCCGCTATGCCCACATCGAAAAATCTGTCGTGGAACCGCTTGTCAAATTTTGAAAGTCCTGTACCGGACGGCATCGCCGCCGTTATTGCCGTTATTTTATCGTCCTTTTCCGCCAAGGCGCAGAGCTCTTCCGCTAATACATCGGAATATTTCATTTCACATCTGTCACATTCCGTTTTGTTTGCGGATGCGCGGTCGGCATATGCCGTCACTCCGTGATACTTGCTGGGATCCTCCTCCGCCTCGGGATATCCCATGCCTTTTTTCGTTATGATATGGAGTACGACGGGTCTGTCCATGTAAAACGCTTTTTCTATCGCTTTTTCTGTTTCTTCTATATCGTGCCCGTTTACCGGTCCTATATACTTAAGTCCTATTTCTTCGAACCATTCCCCCGGTATTGTCAGGACCCTGAACGCAGTCTTCATTCTTTTGATCTTGCGTATAATAAAATTGCCTATGCGCGGTATCCTGCCAAGTACTTGTTTTACGCCCTTTTTCATCCTTATATATGACTTGCCTGTTCTTATTTTACCGAGATATCTTGACATGCCTCCTATATTTCTCGATATTGACATGCCGTTGTCATTAAGTATGAATACAACGCTTCCGAACATCCTGCCGGCATCGTTCAGGGCCTCGTACACCATACCGTTTGTAAAAGAGCCGTCCCCTATCACAGCGGCCACCTTGTATTTTTCTCCGCGTATATCGCGCGCCCTTGCCATACCTATGGCGGCGGATACTGATGTTGAACTGTGTCCCGTTTCAAAAGAATCGGCCTTGCTCTCATCGCGCTTCGGGAAGCCGCTCATTCCTCCGAACATACGAAGTGTATCAAATTCGTCGTTCCTTCCGGTAAGTATCTTATGCACGTACGACTGATGACCTACATCCCAGATTATCTTATCGGTGTAGGGGTCGAGCACGCTGTAAAGCGCGATAGTGAGCTCAACAACGCCCAGATTGGAGGCCAGGTGCCCGCCGTTCTTCATAACGACATTTATGAGTCTTTCTCTTATCTCATTTGCAAGGAGTTCTTTTTCTTTATATGACAGATTCTTAACATCAGCCGGTGTCTTGATATTTTCAAGCATCAATAATTTCTCTCCAGTAAAAATACAGCGAGCTCTTTAAGAAATGTACATGACTTAAGAGATTTATCGTATTCATCCGCATCGCCTGTCAGCTTTGCGAGCATATCGCATACGGACAGAGCGTGTTCCGTAAGTGAATCGAGTATTCTTTTACTTTCTTCTATGCCGAGCAATGTGACAAAAGTGGTCTTGCCGTCTTTAACATCGCTCCCAACAGGCTTTCCGAGAAGATGCTCATCGCCTTCCACATCGAGAATATCGTCTTTGATCTGGAATGCAAGACCTATCGTGTCGGCATATTCTATGAGCAGCTTTGCCTTCTCGGTATTCATTGTATCAGATACGGCGGCTGCCGCCAGTATCGGAGCACGCAGCAGCGCTCCCGTCTTGCATTTGCAAAGATATCGCAGCTCTTCCTCGGATATTTTACGTGTCTCGGCATCAAGGTCGACTATCTGCCCGCCTATCATACCTTCGGTGCCGGCGCAGACGGCTATTTCCTTTATGGCTTCTGCGCCGCAGCGCGGCTTGTTAAGCTGGGCGGCGCCGCGGGCGGCCACTTCAAATGCCATTGTAAGAAGAGCATCTCCCGCAAGTATCGCCGTCGCCTCATCGAACTGCTTGTGGCACGAATATCTTCCTCTCCTGTAATCGTCATCGTCCATTGCCGGCAGATCGTCGTGTATGAGCGAATAAGTATGTATCATTTCTATAGCGCATGCAAAAGGCATTATCGTTTCTTCGGAAACTCCCAAAACAGCCGCCGCAGTAACGGCGAGCACCGGCCTTATTCTTTTGCCGCCGGCAAGAAGGCTGTATCTCATTGCCTCATAAACGATCTTCTGCGGATTATCATACACGCGCACTGTGTCGTCAAGATACTTATTTACGCGTTCGGCCACACTGTTAAGCTCCTTTATAAATTCCTCATTCATTATTATCAGCTCCGTTCGGAATATTCCTGTCAATGTTCACAGTCTCAATTTTCTTATGGTAACCGTCCAGCTTGTCCTGACAGTATTTTATGAGCTGTGACGCCTTTTCAAATTGTGTTATCGATTCTTCAAGGGGCAGATTTCCGCCCTCAAGCTTCCTGATTATTTCTTCAATTTGCGATTTGGCCTCTTCAAATGTCATATTTTCCCGTAAAATGTCATCATTCATTCTTATCCATCCCCCATATTCTCAGTCCGTGCGAACGGCGGCAAAGCGTCCGTTTCCTGTCTGTATATCAATGGCTTCGCCGTTTTTTATCTCGCCTGCAGACAATACAGGCAAGCCCTTTATGTTATACACTATGCTGTATCCGCGCTTCAGTACCGCTTTGGGATCCAGTGCGGTCAGATGCGCGCTCAAAGCCTTTATATTCTCAACGCTGCGATGTATGTTCATATCCGTAAGCTCTTGTATCCTGGCCGAGTATGAATCAATATTAATCATTTCATTTTCTGTTCTCTCAAACGGCTTTTGAATACATGCCGAGCTTATGAGCCTGTCCAGCTCCATCTGCTTGATACGGCAGTTCACCGTGGGGAGAGCCGAGACTTTACGCTTATATCCGTCAATGCGTTCTCTCATTTCGGCGAGCACCGGTACTGCGAGCTCTGCGGCAGCGGAAGGCGTAGGCGCGCGCAGATCTGCGGCAAAATCAGTGAGTGTAAAATCCGTTTCATGTCCCACTGCCGATATTACGGGTATCTTGCATGCAGCCACCGCTCTTACAGTGGCTTCTTCATTGAATGCCCACAGATCCTCTATGGACCCTCCGCCGCGTCCCACAATGACGACATCGCAGCATTTTGTACTGTTTATATAGTCAAATGCCCTCACTATCTCCGGGGATGCTTTTTCTCCCTGGACCGAAACGTGTATATGCGTTATGTTCATAGTGGGGAAACGTCTTTCTATCACGTTTTTTATGTCGCGTATAACGGCGCCCGTTTCTGAAGTTATTACTCCTACACACGACGGCAGCAGCGGCAGAGGTCTTTTTCGTGATGTATCAAAAAGGCCCTCGGCTTCAAGTTTTTTCTTAAGCTCCTCAAAAGCGGCATACAGAGAACCCGTTCCGTCAGGCAGCAACGATTCCGCGTAAAGCTGGTAGACCCCGTCTCTTTCATATACCGATATATTCCCGAATGCTATAACGCGCATGCCGTCTCTCGGCATGAATCTCAGCTGACGCACATAGCCTGAGAACATGACGCATTTAAGCAGTCCGCCCTGATCCTTCAGGCTGAAATACGCGTGTCCCGAATTATATATCTTAAAATTTGATATTTCACCGCTGACATATATGCCCGATAAATTCATATCAGACACTATCAGACTTTTTATATATTGATTTACACCCGATACGGACAACACCTTTTCGGGATCACGTATCGGAATCACTGTATACGCTCCCCAATATGCCGTTTATAAAGCTTCCGGCGTCCTTGTGGCTGTATTTTTTGGCAAGCTCAACAGCCTCGTTTATAGAAACGCTCACCGGTATATCGTCTCTGAAAAGTATCTCAAAAATAGCCACACGCATTATGGCAAGATCCATTTTGGACATCCTGTCTATCGTCCAGTCTTTTGAGTATTTCATAACATATCTGTCTATTTCCGAGACATGTTCTATTACGCCTTCAAGCACATTCTGTATATAAACTCTGTCAAGAGCCGCTTCCCTGTCTTCCGATATGCTGTCATAATACACATCTATCATTTCGCTGCAATCTTTTGCGTCGGACAGACTGCCGCCCCCCTGATCCTGAGAGTCAGAGATGCTGAGCCTACTGTCCGTGAACATATTCTGGAACACTATCTTAACTGCGGCTTCTCTTGAATCACGTCTGCTCATATATTGATCTTCTCCTGACAAATACTGTATTTATCTGTATGACCCCGGCGGAAGTATTTTATCGAGAAGATTCTTAAGAAACATCTTATCCTTCTGAAGCTGTCTGCCGAGGAGTATCCCCACTGCCGCACAGAACGCTACAAACAACGTCTGTATTATACCGAGCTTTACAAACGAAAAGCCTACGAGTATACCTATAACGGCGCCGTTTATGGCGTAATAATGCTGTCTGTAAAATTTATAGATCCTTCTTAGCATATTCATTCCTCCGTCTTTGTGGCCGCAGAAACACCGTCCACATTTACATCAATAAGAGATACCGATATTTCCATTGTACTCTCCACGGATTCCTTTATCCTGTCCTGCACGCTCCTGCACAGATTAGGAACATGAACATCCGGATATACGGATAATTTTACATTTATCTCTACGCCGCGCTTTGTAAATCTCGCTTTTGACTTTGCATCCTTGACGCCGCTGAACCTTTTTGAGAGAGCGAGCGCTATGTTTTCTATAGAATTGGCAGAAATACGTATAACACCTGTTTCGTTATTTGTGCAATAATACGAATTTGAGCGTCTGCCCTTTATACCCGATGTCAGAACGGCGACATTTAAAGCTAAGAAAACAGCGCCGAAAACAAAAAGCATAGCATCGTATTGATTGGACCTGTTAAATGTGACATCAACGTAGTCAAGTACGGTAACAAGTATTTTTTTGTCTGAAAACGGGGCAAGCATTATTATTCCGCACAGTATTGTGGAAAAAAAAGCATACACCGCCACGAGTATCCTGTAAAACAGATTCATTTGTCATCACTCTCACATTCTTTATCAGCGTCATATTTGCTGTAATCAACACCCTGTATGTGTATATTAACTGCGTCTACAGATATTCCGGACAGAGATTCTATAGTGTTCTTTACATTTTCCTGTATTTCAAATGCGAGATCCGGTATACGGTATCCGTATTTTACAACCACATACAAGTCAACGGTCGTGACATTGTTCTTTGTTACGACTTTAACACCCTTTGACGGATTGCGTCTTCCGAATACTTCGGCAATACCTCCGGCGAATCCGCCGCTCATTCCCGAGACGCCTTTAACTTCGGAAGCCGCGACACCGGCCATTACCGCTATCGCTTCGTCCGTCACCATCATTTCATCGGCATCATCAAACATAAACGGGTTATATTCTTCATTATTATCAGGCATGCTGAAACCTCCGGATACTGCTGAATATCATGCTCGAAGCGGTCACACACTTTCTATTATACTCTCATCCCATCCTTCCGGCTTATCTATGCCGAGGAGCTTTACAACGGAAGCAGCTATATTCGAAAGTCCGAAATTGCCGTCCTTAACGGTATATTTATCTTTATTCTCCGTGTTATCGTAGAATATACACGGAACGGGATTCAGAGTATGTGCGGTCTTCGCCTTAGGAGTTCCGTCTTTGCTCAGTACTACTTTACCCTTTTTGATCTCGTACATTTCATCCGCGTTTCCGTGATCGGCAGTGATTATGGCCATTCCACCCAGAGCATCTATGACGGGAAGTATCCTTGAAAGACACAGGTCGACCGTCTCAACGGCAATTCTGGCAGCCGCGAGGTTCCCCGTATGTCCCACCATATCGCCGTTTGCGAAATTCACTCTTACATATTTGTATTTACCGCTCTTTATCTCGGATATGAGCGCATCCGTGACCTCTGCCGCCTTCATCCACGGTCTCTGCTCAAACGGTACGACATCCGACTTGACTTCGATATATGTCTCAAGCTCCTCGCTGAATTTGCCGCTCCTGTTTCCGTTCCAGAAATATGTCACGTGTCCGAACTTTTGTGTTTCCGCAACGGCAAGCTGCGGTATTCCGTTCTTTGCCAGCAGCTCTCCCATCGTATTGCTTATAGAAGGCGGTTCTACGAGAAATCTTGAAGGTATGCCCAGGTCTCCGTCATACTGGAGCATTCCGGCATAGCATACGTCCGGGAATCTTTTCCTTGAAAATGTATTCAGATCCTTATCTTCGAACGCTCTGCTTATCTCGAGCGCACGGTCTCCCCTGAAATTGAAGAATATGACTGAGTCTCCGTCCTCTACAGTACCTACAGGGCCGTTTTCGTCAGCTATGACAAACGGCGGCAGATCCTGATCTATGCAGCCTGTCTCGTCTCTGTATGTTTCTATCGCATGCTGCGCTGTATCGAACTGCCTGCCTTCTCCCAATACATGTGTGTTCCATCCCCGCTCCACCATGGACCAATCCGCCTCGTAACGGTCCATAGTTATGTTCATACGTCCTCCGCCGCTCGCTATACGCACGTCGAAGCTGTCGGATCTTATACCGTTCAGGAATTCCTCAAACGGACATACATAATCAAGGGCAGACGTTTCTCCCACGTCTCTTCCGTCAAGTAAAATATGAATACGCACCCTGCCGACTTTTTCTTCCTTGGCCTGCGATATCATTGCTTTAAGGTGATTTATGTGCGAATGTACATTGCCGTCGGAAAAGAGTCCTATAAAATGAAGTGTTGAATCGTTTTTTCTTACATTGGCGATTATCTCTGTCCAACCTTTGGCTCTGAACATATTGCCTGATTCAATGGATTCGTTTACCAGCTTCGCTCCCTGACTGTATACGGCGCCGGCCCCTATGGCATTATGTCCCACCTCTGAATTTCCCATATCATCATCTGTGGGAAGTCCTACGGCAGTACCGTGAGCCTTAAGCGATGTGTGCTTATAATTCTGAAAAAGTCTGTCAAGCACCGGAGTATACGCAAGCTTTACGGCATTACCTTCCTCGCTCTGTCTTATACCGACTCCGTCCATAACTACAGTAACTACAGGTCCTCTATATGAAAACATTTCATTGCCTCCGAACAATTGATTTTATTACCTGTATATTTTACTAAAGACATGAGGAAAAATCAATCTAATAAATGCCTGAAGCAGGAGCCGGCACATTTCATACCGGCTCCGTATTGTGTTATGGTCGTGATCGAGATGATATTATCTTATTTTATTTATGATTATAATGTTATATGTCATGATGCCTGTTCGCCTTCATCGGTTTCCATGTAATCGCATGCCGCATCACTCTCGGGAGACATAAAGGGTTCCTGAGCATCCTGTATATTTTCAGCCTCGTTCTCTTTTATGTCGCCTTCATACTCATGCTGATCACTGCCCTTTTTCATATCAATGAGCATCGGATTTATGTTGTTGAGAATATCCATAAAGAGTAAGAACTCTTCTCTGTCGAGAGTTATGCCCTTCTGCGGATATCGCCCGTCAACAGACCACATGCGTATATCAAGCTTTTTGGGTCCGTTGTTCCATCTGATTATGTTTATCTCGATATTGTTCTGATCCGTTTTGTTTATGATCCCGAACCTGCCTTCGATCGTACGTACCAGCGTATTTTTCCTCTGAGATTCCATAATAACACCTCCTCCTTTTGTGAATTGTCATAACGGTCACCTCCTTTTGTTTTCAGCGGCATTATACGTTTAAAAGTGAATTTTGTCAAATTTCGATATTATTTCCCGGGAAATAATATCGAAATTTTTGTTATTTTCTATATTTTTACATTTTTTCCGATATCATGCAAAACATGTAAAATGTGTATATATAAAAAAAATCCGATGAGACACCAATCTTGCTGTGTCTCATCGGATCCCGTTTTAATGTCAGACTGCCTTTATCCGTTCGGGAAAGTGTCAAACCAACCTGCGATATATTGCAGTATGAGTGTCGCATCCTTGGTGTCCACGGTTCCGTCTCCGTTTACATCGGCGTAAGTAATATCCGCGTTCGCATCTATCTGCCATCCGGCTATATGCTGGAGCGTGCAGCTGGCATCGTCAGTCATTACATTGCCGTCGAGAGTCACGTCGCCGAGCATGCCTTCGATCGCAGGTATGCTTTCCGTTCTCTTGGCTCCGCAATGGGTGCAGGTGTAAGTCTTGACGCCGTCGTGTCCGGGCGTAGCGGGAGTCGTTATGCTTCCCGAATCCCACATATGGTATATTCCCTTGGCGAAGTTATCCTCTATCAGAGCGGCTTCATCCGCCGTTTTCGCAAATGACATATTGCTGATCTCGACATAATCGCCTGCCTTCGGAACTCCGTCAAAGAAATCCATTCTGAAGAAATTGAGATTACCCTTCCATCCCGAGGCATCGCTCAGATCCAATTTTATTATCTGGTATTCTCCGTCATTGTTCATGTCAAAGTGCACCGAATTGACCTCGCTCGGGCCGAGATTCGTGCCGGCACAGTGGAACAGCTGGAATTTTGACGCGCTTGCTCCGGGCGACGTCCTGAGTCTCATTATTATGTACTTGTATTCGCTCGCATTGAGCGGGAATTCCGCATTCGTGAAATTGAAGCTTATGTACGGATCCGTTGTTCCCGTGGCCGTAAGTCTTATGACATTGCCGTCCTGAACGGAAGCTGCGGCATTGTTGCCGTTTGTAAATGATGAATCCATTCCTTTGGGGAAATCAATGTCTATAGGATTGAATACTACGGGAACTTTTATGTGATCCATGGAGCCCTGTTCGCCCCTGGGCGTATCATTCCAGCATACAGCCATTGAGTTTGCGACGGCACGTTCGCTTCCGTCGGAAGGTCTGTTCCTTACGACACATGTATCATCCGTATCGTCGTATGTGACAAGTGTCGTCGATCCGCCTCCGTCGAACCAGAAGGCCGTATTGTAACCGAGCTCTCTGCAGAAATCCACGAGCTTATTGGCCGGAACGCCGCGGCTGTAATCGCTCTGTCTTCCGTCATTTACGGTTATCATGACTGTTCCGTCGTCCTTATATCCTACAAGAGTATAGGGCCATCTCGTTCCGTCAAATCCGGTAGCAGGCGCTCCGTCTACGAGTATCGGCATATGGCCGCATATCGCGGAAACGCAGTTCTGCCAAAGCTCCTCATTGGTATCTGATGTTATCTGTGTCGATATCGTAAGAACATCTCCTACCTTAAGGCCGCTTATCCTGCTGACTCTGTTGCCTCTTGCGCTGAGTACCAGATGATTCTTGCTTATAGCGGCCGTGCCGCCCTGTCCCTTCGGATACACGGCTACGACCTTGCCCGTCATTTCACTTCCGTGACGGAACGCATCGTCGTCAACCTCCACTACAACCTCGCAGGCATCCGAAAGAGCTCTGCTGCTGGCGACTCTCTGATTGTATACTATGAGAGCGTTCTTGGCCGGTAGTCTGTTGAGTCCGTCGGTCTTGATCGTCTTACCGGAAGTCTTGTTTTCTATTGTTATAGTCACCTTCGGTACGCCCACCACAGGCTGAAAGTCCTTCGTCATTCCGAGAGCCCACTTAGGCGAAGCGGGGTTGCCCTTTTCTGCGTTCGTAGCCTCGAGCCCCTCCTGATTGATCTCCTGCGACGACCATATCTCTCCGTCGATTATCTGAACGCCTCTCGGGATAGTGAACGTTCCGCCGGTATTAACCTTACCGTGGCTGTGAACGGCAGTCATGTAAAGGTCACCGTTTACGGCAGCCAGAACGGTCTTTCCGTCATTCTCCGCCGTAAAATCATTTGCGGCGACTCTCACCGTCTTGCGGGATTCGAGGTATTCGCCGTTATTGATAGCTTCAAGAGTAAGATTTTTATTTTTGAGATCGAACTCTATCGTGTTGACTACATTAAGTCCGTAGTCACTCGTCGCAGGTATTTTGATCTCAGTGCGTACAACGCCTGTCTTAATGCCGTTATATGTAAGCTCCTCGGTCGTACGGGAGCCCTCGCCGCTCAGCGTGCCGGAAGCAAGAGCAGGAGCCGCGGCTCCGAGCGAAGACACGGCAACTGCTATACATACCATGCACAGCAGAGCAGATGCACCTAAAGATAATATCCTTCTTTTCATATGCCACACCCTTTCGTAAATGTTGAAAATATTATACAGCCTTGACCGTTTCTTTTCAAGATATAAAATGAAATGTGATATTTCACCGGCGCATCATCTGTGCATGACAGTAAATTCGTCCGTTTTACCGGCCAAAGCGTCAAGGAGCACCGCCGCCGGTGCCGCCGACCACGGGTGAAAAAGGCTTGTATTCCACTTTTTGTCCTTACCCCACGCTTCAAAGCATGTGGTGGCGCCCTCTTTTATCATGTTATACCAGCTGTTTTCAGATGTTGAAACTATCGCATTCACGGCGTCGCCGTACCGACCTGCCGCGCAGAGCGCGCTCAGATAAAAGTAGGACATATATGTTCCGCACCGCATACCCCTGCGTACGAGGAAATCGGCTATACCGCTCTTATGCTGCTCGGGGCATATCCCGAAAGCCAAAGGCAGCATATTGGAGTGCACTGAGGAATGTGCGCTCACCGCACTGTCCGTATAAAGCCCTGTTTCTTTGTTTAAAAATGTCCCGTTATAGCTTTCTATAAGCTTTCTGATGAGCGCCTCCTTCTCCGGGTTTCTTCCTTCCCCCAGAGCGCTACGTATGCGTTCTTCCGACATGACACTGAATATGTAAAATGAATTTATCACATTATGGCAGCCCTCTCCTATAGGATCTGTAAGCTCAAAATCATATCCGTCCCTGCATCCGTCGGGCCAGTCCACGAGGTTCCACTGCCCGTCGACCTTGCAAAGGAGCCCGTTTTCTCCGGCATATTTCGAAAAATATTCATTTATGTATACGCACACGGGAAGGAGCTTTGAAAGAGTCTCCGCATCCTTCGTGTAATTATAATAATCGTAAAGCATATCGGAATAAAGGAGCGCGTAATCCGCTATGCACTGTTTATGTGCGCAAGGCGCTACGGCGAGCAGCGTGCCGCCGTATACGATCGACTGAGCAAAGTTCTCCAGCGCCTTTTTCACCGTTCTTCCGTCGCCGGTGAGCAGCATATGAGCCCTGCCGGTCACGTAAGCGTCCCCCAGATACTGCCCCTTTTCTCTCGAAGGGCAGTCTATAAAGGTTTCCTGCACGCCGTATTTTACCGTATTTTTGCACAGATTAAAAACTTCTCGCAGTACGGCGTTGTCGGTACTTATATCCGTGTATTTTTCGGGAAAAGGCCAGTGCCGCACAACAGCCTCCGTTTCAACGGCGAGCACCTCTCCTTCGGTCATTATCTCCGCATACCTGAAGCATTTGTAATCATACTGCTCGATGATGTTCTCGCCCCCGTCGAGCAGGCAGGTCTCCTCATAATCGCAGCCGCAGCGCATCTTATATTTCACACTTCCGTCATTTTCGAGCTCCTCCGCGCAGTGTATTATGATCTTACCGCCGCTGTTGCCGCACAGAACGCGTATTTTCAGATTTCCGGCATATTCCTGCCCGAAATCATAAAAATATCTGTTATCCTCCTTTTCGGGCTCCGTCCTGACCGTGTAGACGCTGAGCACGGGAACCGGTCCGTCCGCGAATATATGATCGTCATTTTCTGCCGCGACACATTTTACGTATCCGTCCGGCTTTATCCTCATGTCCCTGTCCTCAAGGAAAGCGGTATCGTAACCTACCACCTTGCCTGTTATGAAGCTCCTGTCAACTGTATATTCCCAGCTTTCGTCGCTTCCGAACGCATATGCGCCGTTAAAATACACGTCGGCGACCATACCCTGCCTTTCGTCCCCGCTCACATGCACGCGGTTTATAAGGCCCTGATAATAAACGGACACCTCCAATGTGTTTCGCCCTTCCGCAATAAAATCTGTTATGTCATATTCGTTGTAATTGTAGGCAAAATGATATCCGGGAGCGGGCCCCTGACAGACGTATCTCCCGTTTATGTACAGCTTGTAGTAATCGTCCGCGGTGATCCTTATCATAGCGCGCGTATGATCTTCGGGCGAGTAAAATGTCTTGCGTACTCTCATGTGAAAATTTTTTATATCCGCGCCCTGTCTGCCGGCAAATTCGCGGGCAGTTATCCATTTGCTGTTAAAAACGCCTTTCATATGTATCTCCGCCTTGTACTTATCCTGCGGTAATATATCATAGCATGAAAGTACAGTCAAATATGTAAAATAACGATTTTATTTAAGGATTAAGAACAATCCACATAGCCGGCCGTAAAGACCAATAGGAATTATCTTGGTTTGGCAGACTCCCACTGATGTTGCAAATAAGACCGTCAAATGCTTCTACAAAGTTTAAAGAGTGATCAGACGAACTCAGTAACCAATTGCATGCTCCATTATTGAATACACTGGCTTCATGTGCTTTAGCATATGCTGTCGGAGTACATATTCTTGCTTTGTCACTGCTGAAATATCTTTGTGCCTCCGTCGTGGTCAGCAAAAAAACTTTGCCTGAAGAAGTCAGAGCAATCAATTCCTGCAATTCCCGAAACTTTTGCCCAAATGCATCATTTATAAATTTATTTTCCAACATAATTCGCATTTTCAAATACTTTTGCTGCTTCGGAATACATACCGGCATTATACAACTTCATGGCTTTGTCATACCGTATGCTCGGTATTATCACTTGTGTAAGAAGAATAATTGATGTAATAATAAGAAAAATAATAAGTGCCCTGATTATTTTCTTTCTTCTTTTCTTTCTTGCTTTTATTATGGCTTCAGCGTTGATTTGCTCTATCTTATTTTTGCATATATCAATTGTCTCATCAGCATCTTTCCATCCCGATATGCTTTTTAACAGATGAATCGCCAATTCATAATCAGATATAAAATCACCTGTCATTTTGTTCTTTGCTTTTGCAAGAATGGCATCTTTTTTTGCATCGTCTGCCTTTCTAAGGCATTTCTCGGCAAGAGTGGGTGAATCCATATAATCGTCAATGCTTGCAAACAGCCTTGCGGCATTATTATAATCATATTCTGTTCCTGATAGCATCGCACTCTGTGCTTTCTTGTAGACTTCATCTTTACGTGCGTTCTCATTACGTATATTTATTTGCTCTATACAGCGGGCAAGCATCGATTTCATATCGTCGTCGGCAAAGCGGAGTAGCTTTTGGTAATTTTTGCTTGTATCAAAAGGGTCGGCACATGACTGTAAATCTTCCTGCCGATGAACCTGAAATTCAGACATTAGTTTGCACAAATATGCTTGAGCATTTTCAGGATCCATGTCCAACACTCTTTCACAGTATTCATTTGCAGAATCCCAGTCGCCGTCCTCCAAGAAAATAATTGCACGTCTTAAAAGCGTTGCTGTGTTACAGTTACCGCTGTATTCAGCCGTTTCCTTTTTATCAAACATATCAAACAGTTCCTCATTATATACATCATATCCGTAAAAACGGGCTTCGCTGTTTTTAGCTTTTGCTCAGATTCCTTTCAAAATTCTGTAATTTGTTGCCTTGCCATGTCAACATCCCCTCATCACCAATGATAAGGCTGTTTTTAGCTTTTGCGAGAAGACGAAGCCGTTGCCCATTCTTCAATTCAAACATCACCCAAATTTCAAATATGATCGCATTCGGTGGTATCTGTTGCTTATCTACCACCTTTGCCCATTCTTTTCTGACCGGCTGTAATGCATTAGATGCGTTTTGTTGTCCGCGAATAATCGCCACAAAAATCCACACCACGGCACACACACCGAGCAAGATCATCAAGAACAAAAAAATATCGTTCAAAGAAATGTCGTCCATATACAGTACCTCCGAATAATACTAATAGTTTGCCTGATTTTGTTTAACTTTCAGTGATATTATGAATACAATTACACCTATTACAGATACAACAACTCCAATCCCCGTCAGTGCATTCATCTCAGAATCTGTTTTTTCGTTGCCACCTTGGTAACCTATAACTCTATCATTGATCCTTACTTCACGAGGAGCATTGTTCTCTTTAATTGAGTCTGCACAAAAAATCATAAAAATTCCGCCTAAAACCAAAAATAATGCAAGTACACGAAGAGCCATTTTCATAATTTCATAATACCTCCTAATATAATCGAATAAATACACATTAACTTCAAATTGCCACCGTATATCTTAACTTATGATTACGGTAAACAGTTTTTAATATAATACAATCTTAAATTTCTTTGTCAAAACTATACATTGTCTAGTTTGGATATTTTGATTTTGGATATTTAATTATATCTGCTCAGCATACAATATATTGATTTATAGACAATTAATTTTGCCCGAGGAAACACCTCGGGCACGCCCCGCGGCTCGTGCCGGCGGGGCGCATACATTTTACGGATCTCAGAAATATTTTTTGCCTGAGTTCAGACGTTTTACTATTTCGAGAGCTTCGCCGAATCTCTGGAAATGGACTACCTCACGTTCTCTCAGGAAGCGCAGAGGTTCTATAACGTCGGGATCGTCGGCCATATTGATAAGGTATTCATAGGTCTGCTTCGCCTTCTGTTCGGCGGCGAGATCCTCGATAAGATCCGTTATGGGATCTCCCTTGGACTGAATATATGCCGCGGTAAAAGGCACTCCCGCCGAATTCTGAGGATAGACGCCGACTCCGTGTTCGACATAGTCCGTATCATATCCGCTCTTCCTGAGCAGTTCGCAGTCCGCGCCGTCTAAGAGCCGGTGGCACATGGTCCCTATCATCTCAAGATGCGCCAATTCCTCGCTGCCGATGTCATTGAGAGTGGCGCGAGTCTCACCGTTTGGCATCGTAAAACGCTGGCTCAGATAGCGAAGCGAGGCGGCAAGCTCGCCGTCCGCACCGCCATACTGCGTTATTATGAGCTTAGCCATGCGCGGATCGGGTTTCTTTATATTTATGGGAAATTGCAGTTTCTTTTCGTAAAGCCACATATTTTAACCTCCGTTTACTCAAAATCTTACAAGACATCTTACTTGTTCCACGGCCACGGATCATCCACCCAATCCCACGAAGACTCTGAGCCTGAGTACGTTTCGGCTGTAAGCGGCCCGTAAAGGGACTGATAAGTGTCGAAAAGCACCTTTCGCTTGTCTGCAACGGAATTGTAAAGCCTGACCGAATCGCTGCAGTCCGGATGCGTATCAAGATAGAGCTTAAGATCCGCAAGCGCAAAATCGAGCGCGGTAAGCTCATATTTTAATTTTTCTTTATCCACAGTCACACGCCTCCTTAACAGGTTTTGCACATTTTCCGCATGCATAAGGCTGATCGAGATTTGCGAAAACAGTTCCGCTTCTGAGTCCTTCGCACGCAGAATACAGCTTTCCCGGCGTCTGCCACGGCACCGACAAAGTCGCATATGCTCTATTTTCATTTTCACAGTTCGATTTGAAAGTTGACGGGTCGTCAAGAGGCTTCGTCACGAAAGGAGAATTGCACAAGTCGTTCATATGATTACCTCCGTATAAAAAATTCCTTTCAATTTCATATTATTCTCATCGGTAAAATGATGACACAATTGCATTTGTCTTTTGAAATGTTTTATGCTATATTAGCGCCATGGGTAAATATAAATCCTGTATTTATATCCCACGTTCGACATTTAACACAGAGGTGCATCGCATTGAATATAACCGTTGTAGGAATGGGACGGTGGGGCAGCTGCATCGCATGGTACTGCAGCAGCGTCAGAAAGCTGAATGTTACACTTTACGGTCTTGCCGGCTCTCCCGAATATATAAAATTCCGGAGTGAAAGGCGCAATGAATATCTGGTGCTGCCCGATGAGATACAGATAACGGACGATCTGGCTCTCGCCGTAAAAAGATCGGATCACATAATAATCTCCGTGCCGGCTCAGCGTTTCAGAGGATTTCTCAGAGAGCTGAAGGATAACAGAGAGATCGCCTCATCGGTCGACCTTAAGAAGAAAACGTTCATACTCTGCATGAAGGGCATAGAATGCGATACGGGCTCAAGGCTTACGGAGGTATTTCACAGTGAGATGGGAAGCACTTCCAATGTCGCCATATGGGTCGGCCCCGGACACGTTCAGGATTTCTACGCCGGACGTCCGAGCTGCATGGTAATATCTTCCGAAGACATAGAGCTCACAAAAGACCTGGTCGATATCTTCAACAGCAGCCTTATAAGATTCTATTACAGCGACGATCTCCTCGGCTGTGAGATAGGCGCGGCGGCCAAGAATGTCATGGGTATAGCCGCCGGTATGCTCGACGGCATAAACTGCCCCGGTCTTAAAGGAGCTCTTATGGCAAGAGGCGCAAGAGAGGTCTCGAGGCTCATCAGAGCGATGGGCGGCAATGAGCTCACGGCCTACGGTCTTTCGCATCTCGGCGATTATCAGGCGACACTTTTCTCGGAATACAGCCAGAACAGACTCTACGGCGAGAATTTCATACGCGGCATAAGATCCGCAAAGCTTGCCGAGGGTGTCGATACATCCAAGGCAATGGTCAGGCTGTCCGGCATATATAATGTGGAGCTGCCCATATCGAAAGCCGTATATTCCATGATATTCGAGCACGAGGATCCGGATCATGCTCTTACCGCTATGTTTGACAGAGCGAACAAATTTGAATTCGAATGATGAAACGATATAATGATGATATTATCATATACGGAGGGACATACCATGAGATCAAAATATATCGCAAGGCAGATGATCATAATACTGTGCGCTGCCGCATGCGCAGTCGTCTGCGCGGCGGCGCTCTGCATTTTAACATCGTGTGACGGAACTGATGATGTTCAGAAGCCCACGCCTTCTTTGACAGGAGCCGTGACGCCTCCGACAGAGACGCCGTCACCGTCATTGCCGACCCCGTCCGAAGTGCCGCCCACACCCACCGAGGAGCCTACACCTACTCCCACACCCGTTCCGACTCCATTTGAGCCGCATTCCGTATCGGGCACTGAGCCCGACAGTCTGGGCGTGCGCACCGATATAATAATAAACGACGAGATCGTATCGGGATATTCAAGAGACAGTAAGATAACATTCGGAGACGGCAGCGAGTACACGGATGTTAAAGGCGTCATCACATTCCGCGGCAACAATTACAGGAACACATCTGGCGTTTACGGAACGCAGAACATAACGAAGAAAGGCTTTGCGGACGAGCCTCTCTGGAAACAGAAGACGACATCCATAATGGCAGGCACCGGCTACTGGTCGGGGTGCGGCTGGACCGGACAGCCCCTCATAACCGAATGGCCCAAGAGCGTCCGCTCACACATGGCCATGTATGACTGGGCTAAGGAGCAGGAGACACTTACGGAAGTCATTTATGCGACAGAAGACGGGTGCATATATTTCTTTGAGCTTGAAACGGGTAAGGTCACGAGAAATCCTATGGTATTTCCGTATACTTTTAAAGGCTCGGGCTCGCTCGACCCGCGCGGGATACCCATAATGTACGTCGGCGGAGGCGACAGAGACACATCGTATTCGTCGCCGAGATTTTACATAATAAATCTCTTAACGAACGAGATAATGTATCAGTTCGGAAATGACGATCCGTATGCGAGAAGGTCGTGGTGCGCTTTCGACAGCGGGACTCTCGTGGACGCGGAAACGGACACTCTCATATGCCCCGGTGAAAACGGACTCATATATTTTATGAAGCTCGGCACGCAGTACGATGAAGCGGCCGGCACTCTTTCTATAAATCCTTCAAATATAGTGAGATGGCGGTATTCCGGCAGCAGGAGCGCCGTAAACAATAAATTCTGGCTGGGCTTTGAAAGCAGCGTGATCGCCTATGACGGTTACCTTTTCCTCCCCGATAACGGAGGGCACATGATGTGCATAGACATCAACACTCTGAAGCTCGTGTGGGTACAGGATGTGCTGGATGACACCAACTGTACGGGCGTGCTTGAAGTGGAGGACGGCAAGCCATACATATACATGTCAACATCATTTCACTCGGACTGGAGAGCCGACGCGGACGCAACGGCCCCTATACCCGTGTGGAAGATCAATGCCGAGACGGGTGAGATCGTATGGCGGACAGACTATGAATGTTATACCGTGAGCGGAAATTCCGGCGGAGCGCAGGGTTCTCTCGCCGCAGGCACAGGCTCGCTCAAGGATATAGTCTACATCCCCATGGGACGTACCCCCGGACGCTGGCAGGGCATACTCGTGGCTCTCAATAAGCACACGGGCGAAAAGGTATGGGAGTTGGAGCTGGAGCATTACATATGGAGCTCCCCTTCCCTTGTTTATGATGAAAAGACAGGAGCCGGATATGTGATACAGGGCGATTCCGAAGGCAATCTCTTCTTCATAGACGGCCTGACCGGTAAAATACTCGATACATTTGAAATGGATGCCAACATTGAGGCATCACCCGCTATATACAACAACATACTCGTACTCGGAACGAGGGGCTGCACTATATACGCGCTCAGGATAGAGTAAGTTGATTGACAGCAAGCACGCGGCCATACTCGGAGATCGATCCGGGTATGGCTCTTTTATTTGCTCGGGTCGAGATCTGTGTCGAATGTGGATTTTTCACTGTCAGGAAAGATGACGGTCATGATCGTGCCTTTACCCTCTGTGCTTTGTAATTCTATTTTTGCATTATGCAAGCGGGCGGCGTGTTTGACGATAGATAATCCTAAACCAGTACCGCCAAGCTCTTTTGACCGGCTCTTGTCTACTCGGTAGAAACGCTCAAAAATGCGCTCCCGATGCTCCGGCGGAATACCGATCCCCGTATCGGCTACCGAAAGGCGGACACCATCCGAAAGAGGCTCTACCGATACTTTAACCGTTCCGCCCTGCCTGTTATACTTGATCGCATTGTCCGTAAGATTATAAACAATGCTTTCAAGAAGCTGCGGGATACCATATACAATGACGCTTTGACCCTCAATGCTGACGGAAACATCGGCGCTTTCTGCCTCACGGGAAAGTGACTTCACTGTTTCGGCAGCCAGATCATAAAGATCGACGCACTCCCGCTTCATGTCCTCCGCTCCCTCGTCCAAATGGGAAAGACGGATAATATCTTCTACCAAAGCGATCATGCGACCGGCTTCGCCGCGAATCTGAGAATAGAACCTTGCCGTATCTTCGGGGCGCACCATGCCGTTTTCCAAAAGCTCCGCACACCCCGCAATAGTATGCAGCGGCGTTTTGAGTTCATGGGATACATTCGCCGTAAATTCCCGACGCATCTGTTCCGCCTGTTCTTTTTCCGTAACATCAAGCATGAGAAGCACTGCGCCGGAAATTTTATCACTCTCTCTGACCGGGTTCAACGCAAGCTGATATTTTCCTCCGTTCAAGTCTATGATCTTCTCTGTCTGCACACCGCTTTCTATTCCCGAAAGAAGCTCCGATATTTCAAGATTGCGATTAACCGATAAAATATATTTGCCGATGGAATTTCGGGTCGTTCCGAAAAGGGTACTTGCAGCTCGATTGATCCCTAAAATCACGCCTTTTGTGTTCAAGAGAACAATACCCTCGGCCATGTTCTCCGTAACAGCTTCAAATTCCTCCTGCTTTTGCCG
>CANQOI010000013.1 GCA_947625435.1 uncultured Clostridia bacterium
CTTACGGATTCACGCATCACTATTTAAGTTGGTGATGAATCACTTATGTTTCGTTTAGATACCTCTGAACAGTAACCCTACATCTGTATTATGTTTTTATAATACTCTTTAATCTTGTTGAATGTGACCGGACTCAGATCATGCTCAATTTTACACGCGTCCGAATATGCAGTATCGTCCGGCACGCCGAGCCGTATGAGAAGGTGGGCTATTATCTCGTGACGCTCGTATATGCTCTCGGCTATGTCCCTGCCTTTATCCGTAAGCGTTATGTCATTCGATATGTCTGTCTCTATATACCCGTTCTCACGGAGCTCGCGCATCATTATGCTCACTGACGGCTTGGAAAATCCGAGCTCGCGCGCCACATCGACCGATCTGCATGCGCCGGTCCTTTTGCGTATCATCAGTATTGCCTCCAGGTAGTTTTCGCCGGATTCGTGTATGTTCATTTTGTAACGTCCCCCTTGGATTCTGACGCCGAGATCAGATCGGCGTATTTAAGATCGATCACTTTCTCAAGCTCGGAAGGAGGCATCTCAACGTGACTGCCTATTCTGCCTGCGCTGAATGTTATCGTTTCCTTCTTCTCTGCGGAGGTATGTATGAATGTAGGAAAAAATTTCTTCATCCCTATCGGCGAACAGCCGCCGTGCACATAACCCGTAAGAGGCAGAAGGTCTTTCTGAGGTATCATGGATATATTCTTCTCGCCGGCCGCGCATGCGGCTTTCTTAAGGTCGAGCTCTTCTTCTACAGGTATCACGAACACATAATGCGCTCCCGATCTGCCCGATGTCACAAGCGTTTTGAAAACTCTGTCTGCGGGCAGCCCCATTTTCTTTGCGGCTTCTGCGCCGCTTACGGCTTCGGCAGCTTCATAGATGTGTGAAATATATTTGATTTTCTTTTTGTCCAAAACGCGGTGCACGTTTGTCTTGATATCCATATTCGCCTTACCTCAGAAAATATACACCCATACAGTATAGCATGAAATCGATTTAATTACATTAAAAATTTTTGCATAGGCTCCCGCGTGCGGCATACGGTAAAATTTCAGATGACAATTATTTCACCGGGTGATATACTTATGAACGGTTAGAACGCACTAAATATTTGTCAGGAGCATGTATATATGGAACCTTTAAGTTTGAATACAATAAGAGAAAAATATCTTTCGTTTTTTGAAAGCAAAGGCCATCTCAGACTTCCGAGCTTCTCGCTCGTGCCTCAGAATGATGCGAGCCTTCTGCTCATAAATGCCGGAATGGCGCCTCTCAAGCCGTATTTTACCGGGGCCGAGGTTCCGCCGAGAAGACGCGTTACGACGTGTCAGAAATGCATACGCACGCCCGATATAGAAAACGTGGGCAAAACGGCGCGTCACGGCACATTTTTTGAAATGCTCGGCAACTTCTCATTCGGAGATTATTTTAAGAAGGAGGCCATATCCTGGGCGTGGGAATTCCTTACAAAAGTGATGGAGATACCCGAGGATAAGCTGTATATATCGGTATATAAAGAGGATGACGAAGCTGCAGGCATATGGATGAACGAGATAGGAGTGCCCGAAAGCCGCATAGTGCGCATGGGCAAGGAGGACAACTTCTGGGAACACGGTACAGGACCCTGCGGTCCGTGCTCCGAGATATATTTTGACCGCGGCGAGAAATACGGCTGCGGCAAGCCCACATGCGGAGTAGGCTGCGACTGTGACAGGTATATAGAGGTTTGGAATCTCGTGTTCACGCAGTTTGACAGGCAGGAGGACGGCACGTATGAGAGACTGGCGCAGTCCAATATAGATACGGGAATGGGTCTCGAACGCCTGGCGTGCGTAATGCAGGGCGTGGACAATCTTTTCGAAGTGGACACTGTTCGTAAAATACTTGATACCGTGTGTGACCTGTCCGGCAAAACGTACGGAGAGGACTGGAAAACGGACGTCTCGATACGTGTCATAACAGACCACATAAGAAGTACAGTCATGATGATAAGCGACGGCGTTGTGCCTTCGAACGAAGCGCGCGGCTATGTGCTCAGAAGACTTCTGAGAGGCGCGGCAAGGCACGGCAGGATGCTCGGCATAAAGGGCACGTTCCTTTCGGAGCTGGCGGATACCGTGATAGAGCTTTCGGGCGGCGCTTATCCGAATCTCATAGATAAGAGAGATTATATAAAGAAGGTAATACGCATTGAGGAGGAGCGTTTTGCCTCCACGGTCGAACAGGGCATGGCAATGCTTTCCGAATATATAAAGAAGATACAGGAAGATACAGGCATAGGCAAGAACGTTTTACCGGGAATGATCGCCTTCAGACTGCACGATACGTACGGATTCCCGATAGATCTTACGAAGGATATACTTAAAGATTACGGCCTTTCCGTCGATGAAGAGGGCTTCAGGAACGAAATGAACGCTCAAAAATCAAAGGCGAGAGAAGCTCTCAAGAACAGAGAGAGCTCATGGGCGAACAATGAGATATCAGTGCCCGCAGACTGCCCGGCTACGGTATTTGAAGGATATGAGAAGCTCATCACGGAGGGTGAGATACTTTATATCATTCGCCCCGACGGGGAGTGCGTGCAGGAAGCGGATGAGGGCGACGATGTCATAATAGTGACGGACAGGACGACATTTTACGCGGAAAGCGGCGGACAGGCCGGCGATAAGGGTACCGTAGAGACGGAAGGCGGCGTTGCTTATGTGACGGGTGTCACCAAGACATCCGACGGAAAATGGAGACACATGGCAAATGTAGTACACGGTTCTTTGAGCGTAGGAGCTAAGGCATCCATGAGCGTTGACAGACACGACAGGCTCGCCACGGAGAGGAACCACAGCGCAACGCATCTTCTCCAAAGGGCGCTCAGGATGGTATTGGGCGAGCATGTTCATCAGGCGGGCTCGAGTGTCAATTCCGAAAGGCTGCGCTTCGATTTCAACAATATGCAGGCAATGTCGAAGGACGAGATAAGAGAAGTCGAGAATATAGTGAACAAGGCCGTTTACGGGGCGTACGACGTAAAGACTGAAGTGCTTCCTATAGAAGAAGCCAGAAAGCTGGGCGCGATGGCTCTGTTCGGTGAAAAGTACGGAGACACGGTGCGTGTCGTTGAAATGGGCAATTTCAGCCTTGAGTTCTGCGGCGGAACACATGTAAAGAACACGTCATCGATAGGAATGTTCAAGATACTTCACGAGAGTGCCGTGGCTGCGGGAGTGCGGAGGATAGAAGCTGTCACGGGAGAGGGAGCAAGAGCAGTCCTGCTCGGAGAGGAAGCCGTGCTTTCCGATGTCTCGGAGATATTCAAGGCGAATTATTCGGATATAGTCAGCAAAGCGGCGGGCATGTACACGCAGTACAGAGCTGCTCTTAAAGAACTCGAACAGTTAAAGAAGGAACGCGCTGTTTCGGATGTGGACGCACTCATAGGCGGCGCCGATGAGATAAACGGTATAAAGGTCGTAAAGGGCAGATTTGACGAGCTGGATTCCGCTGCATTGAGAGAGCTGGCGGACAATATAAGAGACAAGCTGGATACCGGCGTCGTGATACTCGCGTCGTCCTTCGGCGGCAAGGCTTCCGTAACGGCAGCCGCGACAAAAAATGCCGTATCAAAAGGCGTTCATTGCGGCAACATAGTTAAAAAGGCCGCTGCCGTCTGCGGAGGCGGCGGAGGCGGCAGACCCGACATGGCTCAGGCGGGCGGAAAACAGCCTGAGAAGATAGATGAGATGCTCTCAAAGGTAAACGAATTTATTTAACGGCGGAGGAGAAGGTGCTATGTGTAAAACGCATGAAAATGAAACGCTTTCTGACGACTGTATATTCTGTAAGATAATAAAAGGTGATATACCGTCCGACAAGGTGTACGAGGACAGATACTGCATAGCGTTCAGGGATATAAACCCGCAGATGCCGGTGCACATTGTCGTCACGCCTAAGATCCATATAGAAAGCGTGCTTGGTTTTAAAGAGGATCAGGCCGAGATACTCGGACGCCTGCAGCTTGCGATAGCCGAGATCGCAAGGCGTCTCGGGCTTGACGGGAGCGGCTTCCGCGTAGTAAATAACTGCGGTAAAGACGCGAAACAGTCTGTGCCGCATATACATTATCATATACTTGCCGGCGGCGAAATGGGAGAAAGGATAGTCTGACAGTACCATGCTTATAGAATGCAGGGATGTCTGTCTTGCTTATGAAAATCATATAGTTGTAAAAGGGCTGTCATTTACGGTGGACAGCGGTGATTATCTGTGCGTCATAGGCGAAAACGGTTCGGGAAAGACGACTCTCATGAGAGCTCTCCTCGGACTCAAAGACGTATCCGGCGGCAGCATAGAATTCCGCGACGGGCTTAAAATGCACGAGATAGGGTACATGCCGCAGCAAAACGGAGCTCAGAGGAATTTTCCGGCATCGGTGCGCGAGATAGTACTGTCCGGCATGACAGGCAGAAGCGGCTTCGGATTGTTTTATTCTAAACATGATAAGGAGGAAGCCGTAAAATGTATGGAGCGCCTCGGCATATATCCTCTCAGAGACCGCTCATACAGAGAGCTCTCGGGAGGTCAGCAGCAGCGCGTTCTCCTTGCGAGAGCTGCGTGCGCAGCGGGCAGGCTGCTCCTTTTGGACGAGCCCGCGTCGGGCCTTGACGAGCTTGCATCCGAGGAGCTCTACGGTCTCATATCGGAAATGAACAGAAAGCAGGGCGTAGCCGTTATAATGGTCACTCACGATGTTAACAGGGCGCTCCGGGATGCCACGCATATACTGCATCTTCACAAGGACGAAACATTTTTCGGCGATAAAGAGAGCTATGCGCAGTGCTCCGTGTGCTCACATCACGTACATGCGGGCGGTTGTCGGGAGGAAAAATGTGACTGAAGCATTGAATACGCTCATTGATATATTTTCACTTTCATTTATGGTAAGAGCATTCGTAACGGGTGCCCTCATATCGCTCTGCGCTGCTCTGCTCGGAGTAAATCTTGTACTTAAGCGCTATTCAATGATAGGAGACGGCCTGTCTCATGTGGGATTCGGCGCTCTGGCAGCGGCCGCCGCCATGAACGCGGCTCCGCTCAAGGTGGCGATACCGGTCGTGATCATAACGGCGATCCTTCTGCTCAGACTGAGTGAGAGCGGTGTGATAAAAGGCGATTCCGCCATAGCAGTTGTCTCGTCGTGCGCACTTGCATTCGGTGTGCTCGTCGTGTCCCTCACATCCACCGGCGTAAATCTGAACAGCTACATGTTCGGGAGCATATATGCCGTTTCTGAGGACGAAATGATACTGAGCATAGTGCTCACGGTGTCGGTGGTACTGCTTTATGCCGTATTTTACAATAAAATGTTTGCCGTCACGTTTGACGAGAATTTTGCGAGAGCTACGGGCATGCACGCGGAAGTATACAACATGATATCGGCATGCCTTACCGCGGTGACCGTCGTGCTCGGCATGAGGCTCGTGGGCTCGCTGCTCATATCAAGCCTCATCGTTTTCCCGCCTCTCATAGCCATAAGGCTTTGCAGTACGTACAGAAAGACCGTCATCGTATCGGCTGTATCGGGAGTTATGTGTGTGTCGGCGGGTATCATTATTTCATTTTTGATAGATGCCCCCGCCAGCGCCTGCATAGTTCTTACGAGTCTTGCCGTATACGCGGCGGCGTGCATCATTAAAAAATTGAAAGGACAGGTCTGCAGGCACAGAAATGGATAAGATACTGCTGATAGACGGAAACAGTCTGCTGAACAGAGCATTTTACGGTACACAGAACAGTTTTCTCAAAAATGCGGAAGGGCTTTATACGGGCGCGCTGTACGGCTTTATGAATATATATCTTAAGCAGGCGGATATCATATGCCCGGAATATGCCGCCGTGGCTTTTGATGTCGGAAAGCCCACATTCAGGCATTTGAAGTATGCTGAGTATAAGGCCGGCAGACATGCGATGCCCGAGGAGCTCGCAATGCAGTTCCCGATCGCCAAGGAACTGATAGACGCCATGGGCATAGCGAGGCTTGAGCTTCCCGGATACGAGGCGGACGATCTTCTGGGCACTTATTCGAGGATAGCATCCGAAGCGGGCGTAAAATGCTATATAATGACCGGCGACAGGGACGCATTGCAGCTCGTTAATGAAAACGTACACGTACTTTTGTATTCCACACAGAACGGCAGACCGAGAACGGACGAATATGACACAGAAGCCGTCAAGGCAAGATACGGCGTCGCACCTTCGGCACTGATAGATGTAAAGGCTCTCATGGGGGACTCTTCGGACAATATACCGGGCGTTCCCGGAGTGGGCGAGAAGACGGCAGCGGCGCTCATATCCGAGTACGGCACTCTTGACGGCGTTTACGCATCCATAGAAACGGTAAAAAGGGCTTCCCTCAAGACAAAACTCACAGAGAACAAGGAGCTTGCCTATCTGAGCCGCGAGCTCGGTGAAATAGATCTGCACGCGCCCTGCGGCGCATCGCTTGAAGATCTCAGGATGAGACAGCCTGACGTACATGCACTCGCAGAGCTCCTTGACAGGCTTGAATTCAGATCTTTAAAGAAAAAACTCATACCGGAGGAAGAGAAGAGCGAGCCCGATCTTTTTTCTTACATGGACACGGATCCGTACGGAGTCATCAATAAAGGAACGACAGAAGTCACGGAGGATGATACGGTCTTCATTTACACCGCATGCGAGCCGGGCGCTCCGCAGGAGAGCATGGACTTTTATATACTCGGGAGCGGTGAGAATGAGATATACATCCCTTACGGTGAAATAGACGGTCAGACCGTACGGCTCCTTGAAGACCGTAATATAAAAAAGGTGATGTTCAACGCAAAGCCGTTTATATTTTACCTGCTGAGACGCGGTATACATTTCAGAGGACTCTGCTCGGATCTGTCGATAGCGGCGTATCTGCTGGATTCTACGAGGAGATCGGACGATATAGACGATGTGTGCAGATTCCTTACGGGAAGACAGCTTCCGAAGAATGCGCACATGCTCGTACCTATGTATGAATGTGCAAAAAGGAAGCTTTCGGAATGCGGAATGACGGAGCTTTACGAGAATGCCGAGCTGCCCCTTGTCACTGTGCTTGCGGAGCTTGAAAATGAGGGAGTGCGTGTCGATGCCTCGGTACTCAGGGAGCAGGGTGAAGAGACGGATGCCAAAATAGAAAGCCTTAAGAAGGATATTTTCGCGCTGGCGGGTCACGAATTCAATATAAATTCACCCAAACAGCTGTCTTCCGTGCTGTTTGAAGAGCTCGGGCTCAAAGGCGGAAAGAAGAACAGGAACGGATATTCGACAAGCCAGGAGGTTCTCGACAATATAGCATTTACACATCCCATCGTGCCTCTCATACTGGAATACAGGCAGAATACAAAGCTCAAATCCACATATATAGACGGACTTACGAATGTGATCGACAAAGAAACGGGACGCGTCTATTCATGCTTCAATCAGACAGTGACCGCCACGGGCAGGCTCAGCAGCGCAGAGCCGAACCTGCAGAACATACCGGTAAGGACAGAGCTCGGAAAGCTCATACGGAAGGCATTTATACCCTCGGATGAGCATCATGTGCTCATTGACGCCGACTATTCGCAGATAGAGCTCAGAGTCCTTGCCCATATGTCGGGCGACGAAGCCATGATAAACGCATTTCTTAACGACTATGACATACACACCATGACCGCCGCGCAGGTGAACGGGGTAGCTCCGGAGGACGTCACGCCGCATATGAGGAGCAGCGCCAAGGCGGTCAATTTCGGGATAGTTTACGGAATAAGCGATTTCGGGCTCGCGAGGGATCTGGGGATACCGGTATACCGGGCAAAGGAATATATAGAGAGCTATTTTAAGCAGTATCCCGGCATTCACGATTTTATGGAATCGCTCGTGTCCTTTGCCAAGGAAAACGGCTATGCCAAGACTATCATGGGCAGAAGGCGTTATCTGCCGGAGCTCAATTCTTCCAAATACACGGTAAGGCAGTTCGGCGAAAGGGTAGCCATGAACATGCCCATACAGGGCACGGCGGCCGATATAATAAAAATAGCCATGATAAGGGTGAGCGACGAGCTGAAGCGCGGAGGGTATGAGTCAAAGCTCATTTTACAGGTACACGACGAGCTCATAATAGATGCTGCGGTGTCCGAGAAGGAGGCTGTCTCGGATCTTCTCGTAAAATGTATGGCTGATGCCTATCCGCTGAAGGTGCCTCTTAAAGTAGAGGTCACTTCGGGAAACAGCTGGTACGAGTGTAAATGAGTGAATGAGCAAGGGAGGCAGTGATATGAAGGTACTGGGAGTTACCGGAGGCACGGGCACGGGTAAAACGGTGGTGTGCAGGATATTGAAGGATGAGGGCGGAAAGATAATAGACGCCGACAAGATAACGAGAAAACTGCAGGAGCCGGGAGAGGTCGTATATGATGAAATAAGAGATCACTTCGGCCCCGGCATAACAGCGCCCGACGGAACGATAGACAGGAGGAAGCTGGGCTCGATAATATTTACCGACAGAGCGGAGCGCGCGGCCCTCAATAAGATCGTACACGCGCGCGTCGCACAGGAGATAAAGCGCCGCGTAGCGGCATACAGAGACGCGGGGAATATCCCTTTTTGTGTACTCGATGTGCCTATACCTATAGAGGAGGGCTTTTTTGATACCGCCGACTGCGTGTGGGCTGTCATAGCGAATAACGACATACGTATCTCACGTCTCATAAAACGCATGGGCATAACCGAAAGGGAAGCGGAGGAGCGTATAGCGGCGCAGCTTTCAAACAGGGAATACGAAGACATAGCCGATGTGGCCATATTGAACGAGTCCACGGTAGATGACCTTGTAAAGCTCGTGAAATTTGAACTGAAGAGATTTTTGGCATGATCCGGCATAATATAACGGGAATGGGATATCATGAAAACAACTAAGCTCATAAAGCGGACGGTTCCGTATTATAAAAAATACATGGGTATGATGCTCTTTGACCTGTTCTGCGCAGGTCTTACGACTGTATGCGAGCTTGTGCTGCCGCTCATAATCAAATATTTTACAAATGCCGCGATAGACGATATAAAAAGCCTTACATATAAAGCCGTTTTCACATTGGGAGGAATCTACGTACTGCTCCGGATAATAGATGCGGCGGCAAACTATTACATGTCCACGTGGGGCCATATAATGGGCACACATATTGAAACGGACATGAGAAGGGACATGTTCAGCCATCTGCAGAAGCTGTCGTTTACATATTATGACAACGCAAAGGTCGGACAGATAATGTCGCGCATAACCACGGATCTTTTCGACGTAACTGAATTTACCCACCACTGTCCCGAGGAGTTTTTCATAGCCGGCATCAAGATCACGGTATCGTTCATAATACTTTTGAATGTTAACGTGTGGCTCACACTCATAATGTTTGCCGTCATGCCTCTCATGCTTTTTATCACATCGACCGTGCGCAAAAAAATGCGCGATGCATTTGCCGAACAGAGGAGAAAATGCGGCGAACTGAATGCGGGAGTAGAGGACAGCCTGCTCGGCATACGCGTTGTAAAATCGTTTGCTAATGAGGAGATCGAAGAGGAAAAATTCAAGAACGGCAACCGCGCCTTCTTTAATGTTAAAGCAAAAGCGTATCGCTATATGGGCGCGTTCAATACCGTAACGAGGATATTCGACGGAATAATGTACATAGTCGTAGTCGTTGCCGGCGCTGTATTTATGATAAAAGGATTCATAAACGCGGGAGATTATGTGGCATATCTTCTCTATGTGTCGACTCTGCTCACGTCAGTTCGCAGGATCATAGAGTTTACGGAGCAGTTCCAGCGCGGAATGACGGGTATAGAACGTTTTGCCGAAATAATGGATACAGAGCCGGATATAACGGACGCCCCGGATGCGGCTGAGATAACCGGCGCCGAGGGAAATATAGAATTCAGACACGTCACATTCTCTTACGGCGAAAGCAACGGCAATACTGTCCTTCACGATATAAATCTCACAGTGAGAAAAGGCGACAATATCGCGCTCGTAGGTCCCTCCGGCGGCGGAAAGACTACTCTCTGCAGCCTCATACCGAGATTTTACGAGCTGAATGAAGGACAGATACTTTTGGACGGACGCGATATACGGACGCTCACTCTCCGCTCTCTGAGGGAAAATATAGGTATCGTTCAGCAGGACGTATATCTTTTCTCCGGTACGGTGCTCGAAAACATATCTTACGGCAAGCCGGGCGCTTCCTTTGAAGAGATCACTGAAGCCGCGCGCCTCGCGGGCGCGGATGAATTCATAGAAAAGCTGCCCTGCGGATACGACACGTACGTGGGAGAAAGGGGCGTAAAGCTCTCGGGCGGGCAGAAGCAGAGGATAAGCATAGCAAGAGTGTTCCTTAAGAATCCGCCCGTGCTCATACTCGACGAGGCTACGTCTGCTCTTGACAATGAAAGCGAAAAGCTTGTACAGAGATCTCTTGAAAGGCTTGCCAAAGGCAGGACAACCTTTACGATAGCTCACCGCCTCACTACAATACGCGGAGCTTCCGAGATACTCGTGCTCACTGAAAAAGGCATAGAAGAACGCGGCACGCACGAAGAGCTCATGAACAAGAAGGGTATATATTACAGCCTGGCGCGATTGACAAAGGAATAGTCATTTGCTATGATTTAACCCGTATTTATTATATTTTAAGCGCATCGGAAGGAGAGGCATTTTTATGGTCAAGGACCCAAAAGTTCTCGTGATATTGGGGAGTGATTCTGATTACGGAGTCATGAAGGACTGCCTGGCGCAGCTTACGGGATTCGGAATAGAGTTTGAATGTGAGGTGTGCTCGGCGCACAGGACGCCAGAAAGATCGAGAGAACTGGCAAAGAGTGCATCTAAGAAGGGCTTCGGGTGCATAATAGCCGCCGCCGGCAAGGCCGCCCATCTTCCGGGAGTATTGGCTGCGTATACGACAGTGCCCGTGATAGGCGTACCTATCAAAAGCGACGCTCTTGACGGTATGGATGCCCTTCTGTCGATAGCTCAGATGCCGCCGGGGATACCGGTCGCGACTGTCGCGATAAACGGCAGCGTGAACGCCGCAGTCCTCGCTGCGCAGATATTGTCTGTGAAATATAAAGTATTAAGAGACAGGCTCAGTGCATACAAGCTGGAGCTTGCCGATAAAGTCGCGGCAAAAAATGTTAAGCTTCAGGAGGTAATAAAGAATGGCTGATTATAAGGATGCCGGAGTAGATGTAGAGGCGGGTTACGAAGCGGTGCGCCTCATGAAGGAGCATGTCGGAAAGACATTCAGGAAAGAAGTACTTACGGGACTGGGCGGTTTCGGCTCGCTCTTTGAGCTTGACCTTTCAAGATTCGAGAATCCCGTGCTCGTATCCGGTACCGACGGAGTCGGAACAAAGCTCAAGATAGCTTTTCTCACCGATAAATATGACACTGTGGGCATAGACTGTGTGGCTATGTGCGTAAATGACATAATATGCTGCGGAGCCGAACCTCTTTTTTTCCTCGATTACATAGCTGTGGGGAAAAATATACCTGAGAAGGTGGCAGAGATAGTCAAGGGCGTATCTGACGGCTGCGTGCAGGCGGGATGCTCACTCGTAGGCGGCGAAACGGCCGAAATGCCCGGATTTTACAAAATTGATGAGTTCGATATAGCGGGCTTCGCGGTGGGTGCCGTATCGAAAAATAAGATAATAAACGGAAGCAATATAAAGAAGGGCGACGTGCTCATAGGGCTTCCTTCTTCGGGCGTTCACAGCAACGGCTATTCGCTCGTGAGAAAGATAATCAATCCTTCGTCCGAGAGACTCGGGGAGTTCGTACAGAGCTTCGGCTGCTCAATGGGAGAGGAGCTTCTGAAGCCCACAAGGATATACGTAAAGACAGTTCTCAATCTTATAGAAAAATTTGATATAAAGGGCATCTCACATATAACGGGAGGAGGCTTTTACGAGAACATACCCAGAATGGGAAGCGAAGGACTTGCTTACATAATACATAAAGGCTCGTGGCCGGTGCTGCCGGTATTCGATCTTCTCATGAAGCTGGGACGGGTTGAAGAAGCCGACATGTATAATACGTTTAACATGGGAATAGGAATGGTAATGGCAGTTGCGCCCGACAGCGCCGATGCCGCTTTGTCATATCTTTCAGAGCGGGGAGAGAAGGCTTATATCATAGGTGAGATATCCGACAGGCTCCCGGACGAGGGCATGACAAGAGGCTCGCTCACCGTACTGTAAAACGCATAGAGGGGAGTAATTTATGCTGAGGATAGGCATTCTCGTATCCGGCGGCGGCACAAATCTGCAGGCCATAATAGACCGCATAGAAGACGGATATCTTAAAGATTGTGCCATAACATCGGTAGTTTCAAGTAAGAAGGGCGCTTATGCGCTGGAACGGGCGGCAAAGCACGGTATACCGGCCGTATGCATTCCGCGAAAGGAATATACGGATGCAGTACAGTACAGCAGAGCGCTCGCCGAGCATTTTAAGAGTGAAAACGCGGACCTTATCGTACTGGCCGGATTTTTGACCGTACTGGATGAGTGCTTCATAAATGAATTTAAGGACAGGATAATAAACGTCCACCCGTCTCTGATACCGTCTTTCTGCGGCAAAGGGTTTTACGGGCTCATACCGCATAAGGCCGCTCTTGAACGCGGCGTGAAGGTCACGGGAGCCACCGTTCATTTTGTGAACGGCGAGGTGGACGGCGGTAAGATAATAATCCAAAAGGCGGTATATGTGGAAGAAGGGGACACTCCGGAAATACTGCAGGAAAGAGTGATGCGCGAGGCTGAGCACATAATTCTTCCGGAAGCGATAAAGATACTCAGCATGAAGAAAGCGAAGGGTGAGTTTTAAATGAAGATTTTAGTCATAGGCGGCGGCGGAAGAGAACACGCGATAATCAAGAAGCTTGCGGAGAGCGACAGAAAGCCGGAGCTTTTCTGCGCACCGGGGAACGGAGGCATTTCACGGGATGCCGTATGCGTTCCTTTTAAAGCGACCGACTGTGAAGCGGCCGTTGATTTCGCGGTGAATAATAAGATAGATATGGTCGTTGTGGCACCCGATGATCCGCTGAGTCTCGGAATGGTGGATATGCTGGAAAAGGCCGGCATAAGAGCCTTCGGACCGGTGAAGGACGCGGCGAGACTCGAATCGAGCAAGGTGTTTTCAAAAGCGCTCATGAAAAAATACGGGATACCTACGGCGGCTTATGAAGTGTTCAGCGATTCCGAAAAGGCGATATCTTATTTAAAGCGTCCGGAGCAGAGATTCCCGGCTGTCATTAAGGCCGACGGCCTTGCGCTCGGCAAGGGAGTGATAATAGCCGCCGACCTGAAAGAAGCCTGCGAAGCCGTGCGTGGTATGCTCGAAGGCGGCATGTTCGGAAAATCCGGCAGCCGCATAGTAATAGAAGAATTCATGACAGGCCCCGAGGCTACTGTGCTTGCTTTCACAGACGGCAAGACTGTCAAGCCTATGGTATCATCTCAGGATCACAAGAGAGCATATGACGGTGATAAGGGTCCGAATACAGGCGGTATGGGAGCCATATCTCCGAGCAGGCATTACACGGACGAGATTGCGGACATATGCATGAATACGATCTTCAAGCCTACGATAGACGCGCTCCGTGCGGAGGGAATAAAATACAAAGGCGTCATATATTTCGGGCTCATGCTGACTCCCGAAGGACCGAGAGTGGTCGAATATAATTCGCGTTTCGGCGATCCCGAAGCCCAGTGCGTGCTCCCGCGCCTCGACACGGATCTGATCGATATCTTCGAGGCTGTCATAGATGAGCGCCTTGATGAGATCGATATAAAGTGGAAGCCGGAAGCCGCGTGCTGCGTTGTGATAGCTTCGGGCGGATATCCCGTAAAATACACTTCCGGATATGAGATAACCGGCATTGAAAATGCGGAAAGGTGCGGCACGGTAGTATACCATGCCGGCACAAAGACAGAAAACGGCAGATTCTATACAACGGGAGGACGTGTGCTCGGTGTGACAGGCATGGGAGCATGCCTTGAAGATGCCATTAAGCTCGCATATAAGGGCGTTTCGGAGATATCGTGGACGGACTCGAGATACAGAAGCGACATAGGACTTAAGTAGATCCGGGTTTCAGGGTGATATGCTGTATGATCATTTATGTTAAAAAAAATACAGATCAAAAGCAACTGGATACTTTAATAAATTGGCTTGAGAGCCGCGGCGTGGAGGTGCACGCCCTTTCAAACGGTAAGAGCATCATACTCGGTCTTATAGGCGATACGCAGAATGTTGACGCAGATCTTGTCAATAACCTTGACTGTGTCAGCCGGGTCGTAAAGGTGAAGGAGCCGTATAAGAGCTCGAACCGTAAGTTTCATCCCGATGACACAGTGATAGATGTATGCGGAGTTAAAATAGGCGGCGGCAATTTTACGGCCATTGCCGGTCCGTGCTCCGTTGAATCCACGGAGCAGATATGTGCCGTGGCAAAAGCCGTAAAGGAATCGGGCGCATCAATATTAAGAGGCGGCGCGTTCAAGCCGAGAACATCTCCGTATTCATTTCAGGGGCTCAGGAGCAAAGGCATAGAGCTCCTGCTGGAAGCAAAGAGACTTACAGGTATGCCTATAGTGTCCGAAATAATGGATATAGGAAGTCTTCCTGTTTTTGAACATGTAGATATAATACAGGTAGGCGCGCGGAATATGCAGAATTTCGAACTCCTTAAAGAGCTCGGACGCACTAACAAGGTCATTTTATTAAAACGCGGGCTTGCCAATACCCTAAATGAATTCCTCATGAGCGCCGAATACATCATGTCCAGCGGAAATCAGAATGTTATACTCTGCGAGCGCGGTATAAGGACATTTGAAACGGCCACGCGCAACACGCTCGATATATCGGCAATACCGCTCCTCAAAAAAATGTCGCATCTGCCTGTGATCGCCGATCCGAGTCATGCGTCGGGCATAGCATCGCTCGTGCGCCCGTTGGCGCTGGCGGCAGTTTCCGCCGGCGCGGACGGCATAATGGTCGAGGTCCATAACGATCCCGAGCATGCTCTCTGCGACGGACCGCAGTCAATACGGCCCGATGAATTTTCTTCCCTTATGCAAGATATGCTGAAAGTAAGAAATATACTGTACCCGCAAAAATAAAAGGAGCAAACGGCAGTGAGGATATTTTGCGTCTCTTTACCGCCATTATCACAAGTGCGGAAACGGCGCATAGTGTAAAGGCCGCAAATATGACCGTGATACTTCCTCTTAAGCCCAAATACAGACCGCATACGCTCATAAGCTTCACGTCGCCGGCTCCCAATGATCTGTTTACGGCATACGGTATTATCATTATCAGGAACGCCGCAATACCGCCTGCAAAAATGTCTGTTAAGACCGGAATACGACCGGACGTGCCGCCGCACAGGGCTCTGAATATGACAGGCAACACAGTCAGTATGCATATCATGTTCGGAACGCGCCTTTCACGAATATCAGTATAGGCTGCGGCGCTTATCAATAACAAAAACAAAATATCAATGACCGACATTATCATAATAAATCCCTCCATACGTGTGATATCGACTGTTTTCACATTTTAACATCTTGATCACGCCGCGATCATTTCCCGGGAAATAATCGGAGGAAATATTTTAACGTAAAAAAACTGCGGCAAGTAAACAGATTACTGCCGCAGTTGATATTTATTGCCGCGATCTCGGAACGCGCAGCTTAATCCCGGGCTTCCTCCACGGTAACATTTACTGTGAAGCTGTGGCCGTCTTCGAATGTGACAGTCACTTTGGTGGAGCCTGTCTTCTTAGGTGTGATTATGCCCGCTCTGGAGACTCTTATGATCGATGAGTCTTCGACCTCGAAGGACATGAGATAATTCTCGGCAGGTACATTTGCGGGATAGTCGGGGTGTGAACGCGTGTAGTCATTATATGCTTCACCCCATGTCTCATCTTCGAATACCACATATCCGCGTATCTGCAGAGAGTGCCTGCGGCCTCCGTCCTTAAGATACACAGTCATATTCTCATTTACGGGACGTACGGATGCGATGGCGGGATTCTCAGCGCCTATTACAAAATCATCGGGTCTTACATAAACCTTGAATGTTATCTGCAGACCTTCGTAATGCATCGTGACTGACGTCTTGCCGACATTCTTAAGATTCATTTTAAGGCCGTCGAACGATACTATGTTTTCGTCATAATTGTCAAATGTGACCTTTGAAGCATCCGTTATCTCATGAGGCGCTATCGTCGTGTCGTACCATCTTGCATCGATCGTGACAGAGCCGGAGCCTATATTTGCTTCTATCTTGTGGGGAAGGACACTTATCGCAACGGGCCAGTACTCTTCGGGAGCTTCCCAGAAATAATCCTGTCTGAGAGTGCCTTTGCCCTTCTTGTCCGATGATGTGACCTTGCCTTCATACACCGAAAGCTTGACACTCTGGAAACGCGTAGCCCATTTTCCCCAATTGTCCTGACTTCCGTCAGAGTACGCATATCCCACGAACAAGTCGTCCTTCAGCTGAATGTGGCCATCCGGACGTTTCGATATACCCATATTGTGGCAGTACTGTGAAATGCCGGTGCGTATCACGTCGGATTTCGTAAAATTAATGCCGTCATTCGACTCAAATAAAGCTATGCCGCTGGTCGCCGTGAAACGGTCGAAGGTTGAAAAGGCCACGAATTTGCCGCAGTCTTCTATGTATACGACATCGCATGAGTCCTGAGCGCCCTGTTTTGCGTATGCAAAGCCTCTGTACTCGAGATTTGCAGGCCAGTTCTCACTCATATCGGACGTTGACACCTTAGTATAGTTCCCGTCGGGGCACGTCCATGTGTAGTAGCAGTAAAGAGTGCCGTCGACTGCGACAAAGCTTATCTCGCCGGCGCCCCATGACTGATCGCTCTCGTCAAAATAAACTATAGGCTGCGGATCTCCGCCCCAACCGCTGCCGTTCCATTTCTCATAAGGTCCGTCCGGCTTTCTTGAACGCGCAACGAATACATTGTTGTTAATGCCTCCGTTTGTGCTCACTATAGTCGAGGTATAGCCTAAATAATAATAGCCGTCAAAATATATGACGCCGGGATCGCACACGGAATAGTGATCCATAGAATCCGGTGTAGGCTGGAGCACTACCTTCTCGGGGGACCATGTTTTTCCTCCGTCATCGGAATGCTTATATGTAAACCAGTCCCATTCTCCGCTCGTTCCGGGTGTCGCAAACCACGCATCTACCGATCCGTCGGCATAATACATTATGGAAGGACCGTATCTGTATCCCCATTTTCCTTCAAGCGGCGCAAAAATGTCGTATCCGTCGTCTGTTGTCTCCATTGTGACATGTTCGTTCTCATTTCCGTCTACATGCTCCAATGTGTCTGTAAAGAGTGAAACATTTACGGCAGGCTCCTCGGTCGGTTCCGGATTGACCTGAGACGGTGATTCCTGCTGACATCCGCAGAGCATGAAAACGGCGCCGAGCCCGAATAATGTAAGCGGCAGCAGAAGCTTTCTCAATCTGAATTTCATCAATATACCTCCTTGTAAAACACATTGTGAAATATACCTCAATTATACAGAATAACCGAAATAAAATGCAACATATTTTTATGCTGCCGATATTGACACGCGTATTTTACCTTTGCTATACTCTCGCAGTGCCGCATGAGCGGCTGCATATCAAGGGGGATATTTCGGCTGTATGACAAAGAGCGGATTTCGCTGGAAACAGTTTATAAAGAGTGTGGCGGTCATTGCGATACCTGTTGCGCTTCAGAATATGCTCACCACCACCGGAAGCATGGTAGACACCATGATGATCGGCTCGCTCGGCGAGAACAATGTGGGAGCGGTAGGCTTGTGCGCGCAATTTTCGTCACTCATGTTTTCCTGCTATTGGGGCTTTGTGGGAGGCGGTATGCTCTTTTTCGCACAGTATTACGGTGCGGATGACGACGACGGCATAGACAGATCGTACGGTATAACCGTCATGTGCATGATGATAGTGGCTCTTATATTCGCGATATTGGGACTTGCTTTCCCGTCCGCCGTTATGAGGCTGTATACGGATAAGACCGCCATACAGACAGTGGGAATACAATATCTGCGCACAGTGGCGCTCGCATGGCCGCTTCAGGTCTTCTCAATGGCAATGAGCGCTCTGCTGCGCTCGACCGGCAAGGTGAGGATACCTCTTTATGCCGCTGTATCATCAGTGGCTTCTAATATTTTCCTCAACTGGGTATTTATATACGGGCATCTGGGAATGCCCGCGATGGGTGTGAGAGGCGCCGCCCTTGCGACGGTGATCGCCGCTCTTATAAATGTGATCGTATGTATCATGCTCGCGGCTCACAGCCGTTATCCGTATCTTTTCCATTTCAAAAAGCATTTTAGCTGGACTAAGGTACATATCAGGGAATATTTCATAAAATGCTTTCCCATAATATGCAATGAGCTGCTCCTCGGTATAGGAAACGCGTGCATAAGCATTGTAATGGGAAGACAGAGCGAAGAGGCGATAGCGGCGATCGCCGTTTTCAGGACGCTTGAAGGACTCGTCATAGCATTTTTCGCCGGCTTCAGCAATGCTTCGTCAATACTCGTAGGTAAGAGTGTGGGCGCCGGGGATCCTGAGCTTGCGTATCAGCGCGCCAAAAGGATAGTGTACATGTGCAGCGGCACGATCGCAGCAGTCAGCGTAACACTTTTCATTGCAAGAGCGCCTGTCTTGAAAATGATGAAGCTTTCGGGACTGTCATACGAATATGCCGGTCAGATGCTGCTGATATATATGTTCGCTTCTGTCATACGTATGGGAAACTGGACACAGAACGATACGTTCAGATCCGGCGGAGATTCTACCTTCGGTACGGTGCTGGAGATCGTATTTATGTATATTGCCGTTATACCGTCCGTGTATATTTCAGGCATTGTACTGCGCGCGCCTCTTTTCGTGATATTCATGTGCTGTTATATAGATGAGCCCATAAGATACGTTCTCATGCAGATACATCTGTATTCGTGCAAGTGGATCAAACCGGTCACAGAGCAGGGAAGAAATGCACTGAAGACTTTCAAAAGAGGATTCGGGAAAAAGACTTCGGGAAAAGACAGAACCGATTGACATTTCGAAATATTGAGTATATCCTTAACCTAAATGTATGTAATACGCAAAACAGGCGGCGCGTTTTACGTACGTATTTTGGGAGCCGTAACCGCGCGGCACGGTGAAATATAATGGTACTTGCGATAGATGTCGGAAATACAAATATTGTTCTCGGCGTGTACGATAACGACGAGCTGCTCTTTACATCGAGACTCGCCTCGGACAGAAACAGGACGGCAGATGAAATAGCGGTTCAGCTCAAGGCCGTTCTCTCGCTGCACGATCAGGATATTGATTCTATTGACGGCGCGATAATATCGTCCGTCGTTCCGCTCATAACGGAACCTATGTCTGAGGCTGTAAGGCTTCTGACCGGAAGGACAGCCATAATAGTAGGTCCCGGAATGAAGACCGGTATCAATATAGGCATTGACAACCCGGCGCAGCTCGGAAGCGACCTGCTCGTAGACAGCGTGGCTGCCGCGGCTCTTTATCCCAAGCCGGTAATAGTGGCAGATTTAGGTACGGCTACGACGCTGACTGTCGTGAACGATAAAAATACGATAGTAGGCGGAGCTATAATTCCGGGTGTAAAGACTGCTCTTAATGCTCTTACCGCAAGCGCCGCACAGCTCAGACAAGTGAGCATAGAGGCCCCGAAGCATGCCATAGGCAGGAATACGGCGGAATGCATGAAATCCGGTATCGTTCTCGGAAATGCGAGCATGCTCGACGGCATGATAGACCGTTTTAACGAGGAGCTGGGGGCCGATTGCTTTGTAGTGGCGACAGGCGGACTGTCGGAGATGATCGTGAGCCACACGAAGCATAAAATAGTTCATAATCCCGATCTGCTTCTTGAGGGGTTATATATTTTATATAAGAAAAATATAAATGTATGAATACGATCTCGGAGACAGATAAATGTTTGCAACGAAAAACGGCAAGAGCATAAAGGAAAGATTTAAGGAAAGAAAAGATAAGAAACGTTTTAAGAAGGAAGAGAAAAAGGCCTTCAGAATGGTGCCCGAGAAAAAGAAAAGCTATAAGTGGGTAGCAGTCCCGGTGGCGTTTGTGCTCCTGCTCTCGCTGATAGTGTATGTTTTATATGACAACGGACGCATAACGGTAGATTATGTGACGGTAGAGCATCCTCAGATACCGGCGTCTTTCGACGGCTTCCGCATACTCCAGATAAGCGATATTCACGGTAAAATGTTCGGCGAAGAGAACCGCAATCTCGTTGAGCTCATAGATTCGCTTGAATATGACATGATACTTCTTACGGGAGACTATATGTCGGATCCTGACTCGGGAAATTATTGGGATGTGATCGATATACTCACCGATATCGAGGACCGTGACGTGCCCGTTCTTTATATACTCGGAGAGTCGGATTATATGCCCGATGACAGCGAGGATCTCGGCGACAAATGGAACATGTGCATAGAACCGGATGAAAAGACGAATCTAATGGAGCGTATCGAGGATATAGGCGCAAAATTCGTATATCCGATACAAAAAATAGAAAGAGGCTCCGACGCCATATATTTTACCGGTATAAGTTATAAAGAAAAGATATTTGACGAATTGGATTTTGACGTGGATAAGCATTTTTCAATATGCGTCACGCATAAACCGATAGATTATGATGTGAATGCCAGACTGAAGGAAATGAATGCGCAGAAGCTGACGGAGGTCGATTATGATCTCTCGATATCCGGGCATACGCATGCGGGACAATTCAGACTGCCGCTCCTCGGAGCGGTGTACATTAAGGGAAAAGGCATTTTCCCGCAGGAGTCGTCTTCTTCGGGACTGCATTCGGACGGGCAGGGGAGACTGAACTATATCACACCGGGGCTCGGAGCGTCGGGGCCTCTTCCTTTCAGATTCTGCAATCCTCCGGCTGTCTCGCTCATAACTCTCAAATGCAAAAAATAAATACTGAGCGCGTAAAACAAAGTAAAAGGGGATGACAAACGTCATCCCCTTCAGTGTCATGTTAATGTTATTTTAATGTCACGATTCCGTGTCATCCGCACTGTCTTTAGGCGGTATCTCCATTATTATGGGCAGTATCATAGGATTGCGCTTCGTCTGCTCATATACATAATTGTGTATCGCATCACGTATGCCTGTCTTCTTAAGAGCCCAATCGTGCTTTCTCGGCATTGAAAGGGAATCCGTCCTGTTGAGCGCTTCTATCGCCACATCTTTGATATGCGCTATCATCTCCTCGGATTCGCGCATGTATACAAAGCCTCTTGAAATGATATCGGGACCCGCGAGCATTTCACCTGTATCCGAATTGATGGACATTACAACAACTATAAGTCCGTCCTCTGAGAGGTGACGGCGGTCACGGAGAACGATATTTCCCACATCTCCGACGCTGAGTCCGTCTATGAGTATATTGCCGGAAGTGACGGTCTCGTCGGTCTTTATCTCATCTCCGCAGAACTCGAGCACTTTGCCGTTCTCCATAATAAATACATTTTCTTCCGGAACGCCCATGCTGACGGCTATATTTTTATGTCTTGTCAGCATTCTGAACTCGCCGTGAACAGGCATGAAATATTTGGGCTTTACTATGGCCTGCATGAGCTTGAGCTCCTCTTCGCATGCATGTCCGGATACATGAACCTCGGCAAGCGATTTGTATATGACATTGGCTCCGCGCTTGAAAAGCTCGTCTATCATTTTGTTTATAGGCTTTTCGTTTCCGGGTATAGGGCTTGCCGATATTATGACGGTGTCGCCCGGGACTATATCTATCTGTCTGTGAGTGGCTACGGCCATACGCGTAAGTGCGGACATAGGCTCTCCTTGACTTCCGGTCGTTATTACTACAAGCTCTTCGGGCGGATATTTGTCGATATCGTCTATATCGATAAGAGTGTCCTCAGTATGGTTCATATAGCCTGTCTGCATGGCAACATCTATCACGTTGACCATGCTCCTTCCGCATATCACGCATTTTCTGTTGAACTTGACGGCGGTATCTATTATCTGCTGCACACGGTGTATGTTGGACGAGAATGTGGCGACTATTATGCGTCCTTTGGTCTTTGAAAATATATCGTCAAATGTAGCGCCTACGGTTCTTTCGGACATTGTAAAGCCTCTTCTTTCGGCATTCGTGCTGTCTGCCATAAGAAGGAGGACGCCCTTCTCTCCCAGTTCCGCAAATCTCATAAGATCTATGGGCGCGCCGTCTATGGGCGTATAATCCACTTTAAAGTCGCCCGTATGAATGACTATTCCGCAGGGCGTTATTATGGCAAGGGCGCATGCATCGGCTATACTGTGATTAGTGCGTATAAATTCTATGCAGAAATCGCCCTTCATTATCATCTCGCTGTGCTTCACGACCTGAAGATTCGCATATGAAGCAAGATTGTAGTCTTCAAGCTTCTTCTCGACAAGTGCGAGCGTGAGCTTTGTGCCGTATATCGGCACGTTGATCTCCTTTAAAAAGTACGGCAGCGCGCCTATATGATCCTCGTGTCCGTGTGTAAGTACTATGGCGCGCAGCTTGTCTTTATTCTCCAAAACATACGTAAAATCGGGTATCACCGCATCTATTCCCGGCATATCATCCTCAGGAAAAGCTACTCCGCAATCCACGATGATCATATCGTTGTCAGTTTCGAAAACCGTAAGATTCTTACCTATCTCACAGAGACCGCCGAGCGGTATAATCCTGAGCCTTTTATTGTTTTTTGATAATTGTGCCATAAAATCCTCCCAATCAAATTTATGTACACTCTATATTGCATCTGCGGCACTATAGCGTTGCTCTGAATCATGTATCTGGTATAAGATAACACTTGTCCTATATTATAGCATTACTTTATGACAATTCAACAAATAAAATTAAATTTAATTAGAATAGAAAATTAATGGTATGACGCAGGCCTTCGGAAACACATATGCTTCCCGCACGCGAAAAAACACCGGTCTTAATACTTACCGTACTAAGACCGGCGCCCGATGATGGCTGCGGAACTAGGATTCGAACCCAGACAAAATGAGTCAGAGTCATTCGTGCTACCATTACACAATTCCGCAATGACCGATGACACGAGTTGTAGTATATCACAGATCTGCGAGCAATGCAACTGTTTTTTTTACACAGTGATCTCGGATCAAAATCAGCCTTGCGCGCAGTTGATTTTATACTGTATAATCAAAATACAAAATTGATCCTCGGTACTATAATAAGAACGGAGCATGACAAAGTGAGAGTAGCGGTTGTTGATGATGACAGATTATACAGAGATGAAATAATTAAGTTGCTTGCACCATATATAAAGGCACATGATATGCAAATATGTCAGTTTGGTAACGGTGAAATGTTCGTAAAGGCCGCGACTGCAGCTCACGGTGGTAAATTTGATATTGCATTTATGGATATAGAAATGCACGGTATGAGCGGTATTGAAGCAGTTAAAAAATTAAGGGACGCCGGACATGATACGATAGTATTCTTTATTACAAATCACAGTACATATGTTTCAGATTCCTTCAGGCTGGGTGCCATACAGTATCTTACAAAGCCAGTCAGAAAGAAACAATTTGACATAGATATGGCTCGGGCTATTGATATATGCAAACATAGGGATTCTGCATTTCACGGAAAATGGAAAGGAAGTGAATTCACTATATATGTACGGGATATAGTATATGCAGAGGCCATAGAGCATCATGTGGTCATACATACATATAAAGGCTGTAATGATTGCAGCGGAAGTCTGCAAAGTATCTATGACTATCTCAGGCAGTTTGATTTTGTAAAAATACATCAGGGCTATATAGTCAATATGGATCATATTGTAAAATTTACAAAAACTGATGTTTATTTAGATAATGATGCGGTTCTTCCCATAAGCAGAACTGAAAGCAAAAATGTCAACAAAATATTTCACTCATATATTTCGAGGCGGGAAAAATGCAATATATTAAGCCGTTAATAGATTTATTGGGAATACTTATTGAAACCTTAGCGTGTGCAAAGTTTTTTGCTTTTGTCTTTAAAACAAGAAAAATAAGCGATGCAATATATTCGATAGCGATTTTGTGCTATATCGCAGTACATTTTGCAATAACATGCTTTGTCGAAAGCGCAAATATATTGATATTAGCGGTAGCTATTGATATTTTTTTACTTTCATTCGTTTACAAGGCAAAAATGACTCAGCGGATACTTTACACCGTCATTTTGATGGTAATGATTATACTCTCGGAGATGATTATAGGACTGACTTTATCGGCGATATTCGGTGAAAGCGCTTCAGATCACATTTCAAATATATACGGATATCTGACGGTAACCGTGTCTTCAAAGCTGCTTATGTATGCTGTTATAAGAATATTGTCATTTTATAAGCGGCAGTCGGATTATAAACTGCCGATGCTATGGATAATGCCGTTCATGGCACTTCCTGCCGCCACAATATGCATGGCATTTGTGATTTCCGACTATATGTATACTCAGACACGGAAATATATTATAAGCTTAGTTATAATAAGCTTTCTGCTGCTTGTGGCATCTAATATTTTAGTATTTTACTTATTTGAAAGACAGCAAAAGCTGTATGAAAATGAACTGCGGGCGGAGCTTATAAATAATCAGATTCAAAGTCAGATGGAATACTATAAAAGCCTGTCGGAACAACAGAAATTATCCAATAAAACACTCCATGATATGAAGCACAATATGTATGCTGTACGTGAAATGATTGTAAAAGGCGAAACGGCGGCAGTCGTAGATAAATTGGATGAGATATACGGCAATATTATGAAAGGGCAGCCTGTATCCAATACAGGAATCGATGCGCTTGATACACTTATAAATATGGAACACGAGCATATGAAAAGTAATAATATTGTTTTTAATATTAATGTACACATGCCGCCTGAAGATTCATTTGATATATTTGATATTTGTACACTGTTAGGTAATCTGCTGGATAATGCCATAGAGGCATGTCTGAAAGTGGACAATGATAAGAGATATATATCACTAAGTATTATGCCTATAACAGGAACTCTAAGTATTGTTATTGAAAACTCAGTAAGTGACAAAGTCGAGATAGTAAGAAATACAGTCGCTGTCAGGACAACAAAAAACAATAAACGTATGCACGGTATAGGGCTTGAAAGCGTTAAAAGTATAGTTGAAAAATATGACGGTGAGATAGAGCTAAGCTGTACCGAGAATGTATTCAACGTAGATATATTCATGAAATTGATTGTGTAAATTACCGAACAGGTCGTATTGACTGCCAATCAGGAACGGGCTATTGAAATAATATATTTGCGAGCATATCCTTGAGCAGAGGTGACTGTCAATGTATGCTCGTATAGCACAAAAATTATCTGACTATTATGTCCGCAAGAAGTTTATTAAAGAAAATGACAGAGAAATATATGAATACTCATTCGAGGTATTGATATCGTTCATTTTGAATTTATTACTTATAATTGTTTTATCGCTTATATTTAAAATATTTACACCATCCATTTTATATATATCAAGCTTCCTTCCGCTGCGCCGCATGGCGGGCGGATACCATGCAAATACACATTTTAAATGTACTATTACCTTGTTATGTGTTTATTTGGTATTTGCAATGCTTATAAAAATTATACCATATTATTATTATTTGTACGTTTCTGTATCGCTTGCAATTGTTGCTTCAGTAATTATATTAATATTGATTCCGGTAGAGGATCATAACAATCCATTATCAGGCAGTGAAAGGAAAAAACTCAGAAAGAAAGTGAGCATTATTTTGCCGACGATGTTGATTGTTACAGGTATACTGCTTTCTTTTCATATAACACGTCGATACGGGCTATCTTTTGTACTTGGAATTACATCGGTTTCCGGCTCATTAGCAGCCGGGCGCATTAAAAATTTACTTAGAAAGCATAAGAAACAGAGTATAGAAATATGAAAAAATTACCGGTTAGGTCGTATTGACTGCAGAATAGGAATGGACTATTGAAAGTAAAAACATATCATGTATAATCGAATTATTAATTAATTATTCATGGAAAGGAGGAAAAATTTATGAAGGAGACATTAATCAAAATAGCACACAAAGTAGGCAACATATTGCCGGCAATGGCTCTTGTATTGGGAATAGCATCAGTAAGCGGAGCGTGCTCATATTGGTTCCATCAGCCCAGAGTACCTGAGCAGATGAAGAGGTTTAAATGAATTGGCAGAGATCTTCAGGTGTGTAAGTATTATACCTAATTGCTAGCTATGATACTTATACACCAGGAAGATTATAACAGGAAGAGACGGCTACAGAGATGAGGTTTGTTTATATGAAGTCTGGCTGGTATTCTCGTCGCTAAGCGCGGAATACCTAAGGATGGAAAGATTGGTAGAGGGGATTTGCATATTTGAAGAAATATGCAAAATGGCGAAGCTATGGGGAATTAGTGTAATAGCCTGATGTCTTTTAACATTACTACTAACCAGTTAATAGATAGTAATAAATGCAAGAGGAGGAAACTGAGTTTTATTCTCGCATAACTGGTTCTAAAATGCAGTTTAATTTTAGCAACTGTGTATTCCTTTCTATTTTACATGCAGACGACACTTTGCATGACAGAAGACATCATCAAGTTTCAGGTTGGAAACGGTCAGACAGTTCTGAGCACGGTTTTTCTCACTGGCCAACATACTGGTGAGTTTGCAGCGGTAGCGCATCAAGTCACGAAGATGACGAATCTCTGGCGAAGGGATAAAGCTAGTCTTAATCATATTGTACATAATGAGATCACAGATCCATTTGGCATCTTTGCGGTTGGTCTTGTTTCCCTTCTGCGGCTTTGTGTACTTTGGATGCGCAAGGGTGACCATGCAGGATGTTTCAAGTATATTGAAAACAGAAATCCAATACTTGCCGGAAGATTCCATATAAACTTGTATCTAGCAAACCAATTAGACATCTCTAGCAGACCATTAGAGAAAGAAGAGAAGTGAGCTTGTTTGTATTCGGTACGTCCGTACCACTCACCTCCCCGGGTTCTGTAGTATATCATCTACCTACGTAGGGAGTATAACAAAAAATACAAGCGGAAGGTTGATGCATATATAATATGGATGTAAGGTGGAATAAGTAGTGAGTGTGGCTGACAATTTGTACACAATAGAACGAAAAATATTATATAAAGAACTTATACCATTATTCGAAGCATTATCGTTTGTGAATTATGCTGTGGTTAAGGGGGAAGTTTTATCTCAACAAATTTACGGTGTGCCGAACAAGAGAAGATCAAGTGATATTGATATTCTGATAGATAAAAACAATGTAAAATTTCTTGAAAATGAATTGCAGAAACTTGGCTTTGAGCAACATTTGCCGGAAGATCCCGATGAAGCAAGGCAAAATAGAATTCTATGCATGGCTTACTCGCATCAAATTCCTTCGTACCATAAATATATAATGGGATTTCATCTGAATGTGGATGTGAATTACGATATCTTTTGGGGTGAGTATGAAGGGCAACGCTGCTCTATTGAAGATTTCTTGAGCGATACTGTGGATATGGAAATCTACGGTGTGACCGTAAAGACATTGCCGGTTAAAAAGGCATTTGTTCAACTGATTTTGCATCATTACAAGGAAATGAACTCTTTTTAGCATCTGAGCCGACATAACTGTATTCGCACAGATATGTTTAGAGATGTTCGTGATATGATAAGAAATAATCAAAAGAACTTGGGGGGGGGTAAGGCAAGTACAAATAATAAGTAACTGGTATTCAATTAATGATTATAGTTACTATATGATATTCTATACTATCAAATTCATACAGTATAAAAGGCAAATACTGTTGGAATGCTCCATATTCGAAAGAGCTTATGGCGATGATGGCATGTGAGGTGTACAAGCAGTATTTAATACAGACCGGAAAAACGAAAAAATGCATTGTGCTAGATTGCGATAATGTTCTTTGGGGTGGAATTCTTTCGGAAGAGGGTATTGAAGGAATTCATCTTGGCGACAGCGGTTTTGGAAGAGAATATCAGGACTTTCAACGGTTTCTTCTGAATTTGTATTATCATGGCGTGATATTAACTGTCTGTAGCAAGAACGATGAATACGATGTTCTGCGTGTGTTCCGTGAGCATAACGGTATGTTATTACAAGAAGAGCATATTGCCTGCTTCAAGATCAATTGGCATGATAAGCCTACAAACATAAAAGCGATAGCAAACGAATTAAACATCAGCTTAGACAGCATGGTCTTTGTAGATGATTCAATATTTGAAATAGAAGCTGTAAAATCTGTTCTGCCGGATGTAACTGTGATTCAATATGACCGTGAACTGATGTATGATAAATTTTCTTGCTTTAATTTAAAAAGCGAAGTGAATCTTTCGGATATTGAAAAACGAAATAAGACTTATCAAACTAATCAGCGGCGGGAGAAATTAAAGCAAAATTGTAGCTGCTATGAGGATTATATAAAATCACTCGATATAAAAGTAGACATTCATGAAATCTTACCGACAGAGTACAGCCGTGTTGCTGAATTAACTCAACGAACAAATAAGTACACGAACGGAAAGCGTTATACGGTATCTGAAATTAAGGAACGAATGACTGTTCCAGAAGTTCATTTCTATTCTGTTTCTCTTTCAGATCGATTTTCTGATCTGGGAATTGTTGGAGCGTTAGAAATTGAAAATGATGAGTTGAAGTTATTCAGCCTTTCATGTAGGGCTTTGGGACGAAATGTGGAAAACGAAATGATTAATTATGTGTCGGATAGGTATGAACTTGAAAATATAGTATTCAAGTTGACTGACAAAAATGAATCATTATTGAAACAGATGCAACAAACATTTTCACACTCAAGTATTATTGGATTGTAAGAATGCAAGCAATCTAGGGCTTGCTTGAAAAATATAAATTGCACAAAAACAAACGAAATAGTAAAATAGAAGTATAGCAAGACGATACGAACTCAAAGCATGCGAGTGAAATCGGATCAAAGAGTATCTGCCTCCGGAACGAAGTGGTCAGAAAAGAAGACCAAGGAAAGATAACCGCATGATGCTGAATGGCATGCTGTGGATACTGCGAATCGGATGTCAGTGGCGTGAGCTGCCGGAATGTTATGGAAGCTGGCAGAGCGTATACGCCCGATTCCGCAAGTGGCAAAAGGATGGAATCTTTGAAAAGATATTCCGAAACCTGAATCTAGATGCGAATACGGAGTATATCTGCATAGACTCCACTGCCGTCAAGGTACATGAAAGTGCCAATGGGGCGTAAAAAAGGGGCGTCAAATCCGTATGACTTACTAAAGGTGGCCTGAATACCAAGATTCATGCCATTACAGACACACTGGGGAATCCATTGGAGTTACTGCTTACTTCGGGAAACGTTCATGATTCCATAGTGGCTGTAGAACTTTTGTTACACCTTGATCTGTCGGACAATGTTCTTGCCGACAAGGCATGTGGAACAAATCAGATACTTGACTACATCCAGAGGGCAGACGGTGAATATACGATTTCTCCGAAAAGCAATTCGCTCAGACCGTGGTTTTGCGACTGGCATATCTACAAAGATCGCAATGTGATCAAATGCTTCTTCCAAAAACTCAAATGGTTTCGCAGAATTCGACAAGCATGATGACATTTTTTCTTGCCACTGTATTTCTTACTTCTATTATTATTTTGCTGAAATGATACTATGTTGTAGTATAGAAAGGATATTTTTATATGAAATTAGCAAAGAAACAACATCCAATTAATACGAACAGGGAAACCAGTATAAATTTTTATTTAAGTATGATTTTATCAGATGAACAAATGTATAGTTGGTTCTATGAACGCTTTATTAATATTGTAATTTGTAATGACATTGTCGATTTTGTTGATAATATTAATTATGAGGGCATCATAAGTCATTTAAGAAGTTATTCATTGGAGGAAATGAGGCAAATAAAGTTGCCTGACATAGTAGAAAAAACAGTCTGCAATGACGGATTTCTTATGATATGGGTAGACGAATATGATTTATCATGTTCAATAAGATACAATAACTCGCATTATGTTCATCCGTTGCTTATTTATGGATATGATGATGATAAAGAAATATACAATGTATGGTTTTTTGACATTAACAACGGATTCCGTACCGTAGAAATAAAGCAAAAAGAAATGGAAATAGCAATATTAGATGCAGCTATTTACTATATGAGGGGAGGTACTGAAGTGATAATATCATCTTTAGTAAACATATTCCAAGTATTGACAGTCTTACCAAAATTACCATTCAATATAAATGTTTTTATTAGTCATCTCAGAGATTATTTATTTGGAATCAACAATATTTTTACAGAACGATATTCGTTAATAAAACCTGAATTTTGCAAAAGAGGAAATGTTGTTTATGGAGTCAATGTATATAAGAAAATAATTGAAATAATTAATGATGCAAATTGGATCTCGTATTTTCCTTACAAGTCACTGTATGATTTTGTGATACATAAAGAATTCTTATTGCGCAGATTGAAATATATTCAAAGATGCTACAATACATCTGATGAATATATGGAATGTATTAATAAAATTGAATATGTTAAGAATAGTCTTGAGAAAATCCGAATTCTTAGTATGAAAATGCAGGTTAGAGAAGGAAATCATCCTGCATTATTAAATAAGAGTAATGAGTTTGTGTTAAAGTTTACCCAGGCATTAGAAAAAGCCTATGATATTGAAATTGAAGTAATACCAAAAATATGTGAAATTTTAGCAAAACTCACATATCCGAAAGAATATCTAAAGAATCAAAATGCATACGTTTTAAGCCTTTCAGATAGCAAAATTACTGATGATTATATTGAATTTAACTTAGAAAATGAGTGCTTATATCCATACAGGATAGATATTGTAAGAGAAAAAGATTATCAGAAATCTGGCATACATGAAAAGCTTGTAATAGATGATGCATATATTCACTTTATAGAACCGGATTCGTCTGAACATTCACCTGTCAGAACTGTAAATATTGATCCATGCAGAATAAATAACATAAAACTGTATACTAACACAAAAAATGCAATGTCAAAGGTCGTGCTGTTCCCATTAAATACCAATGAGGGAAAAGATTTAGTGATTAACTTTAATAATAGTAATGATCAAAACTGGCGTGGTTATAATGATATGGACAATATACGATATGAAAAAGGCATGATGATATTTAATATTACAGGCATAGATCCATTTATGATGTGTGATGATATAAATATTGACGCAGATAAAATAAAGTATATTAATATACGAATGCAGAGTACGGATGATTCTGATATAGCGGAGCTGTTTTTCACAACAATGGACAGTCATTATTTCTCACAGGATAAATCTGTACGTTTCCATATTAATCCTAACGATGAAATGAGAACGTATACGATAGACATGAGTAAACATGAAAAATGAAAGGGATTAGTACGTTCATTCAGACTTGATCCCGTACATTATTTCAGAAATCAAACAAGAAAAAATAATTCAATATGTAAAATTGAAAGTATAAGCTTTACTGCAGATAAAATATGTTCTAACACGTAGCGATTTATAAGAACAAGAAATTTAATAGTAACTTTATAAACAATACCAAGAGTGGAACAACTATCATTAATACGATATATGGTGACTATAAAATATATATTTAGAAAACAGCAAGGCAAAATTAACGTAATTTATAATGTTTGAAGTTGTAATTTTTACTGAATCGTCAGATCTTGGAAAAGAAAAACAAAATATTTTGCCCATAAATCCCATTTTATTCAAGATTGATGGATGTCCTGATTTTAAGGTATCGTAGATGAGTTTTCAATTGCCGGGCTGGCGGTTTCCAAAACGCTGGACACTGGTGTCATGGAAGTCGGAATACTCACTACATGGATAAAAGAAAAAGGATGTTGTTTAATTAATGAGTATTATTTCATTGAGTGTAAGCGAGCCGATGTATTGCACTATAAAATCATTTATATTGTGAAAGTGGGAATAGATTGTGGCACGAATTGCATTAATAGGATATAATTCTGTTGGATATGTAAAGGCATTTCTCGATATTTGGAATCATGGCGATTGTGCTGTCCTCCTTGATTTCACCACCATTCCGGGAGCAGGATTTAACCGCCTGCGGCTTGGCCGCTTATAGCTTGGCAATATCGCCGCATGGAATTTACTATATCTTGCTGTTTTAAGCAAGCGTTATTGCGGAGATAGAATTTCTTTTATTGTTGAAGATAATAATGTACGTATTGTCAATTCTGCCATATATACCATGCAAATGTTTCAAAATGAAATGGCAGGTGAAGCGAAGCGCGCAGGGCTTATGACAGACGATGATATAATGTTGCTTGTCAAAGATATGCGGGATGAAGATGATTGAGTATAATTATTAGTCTGTTAATTCAATTTCATAATCTTTTCCTGTAAAATCCTATGCAGCTCATCGTTTTTGTGTGTAGATTCAAACCGGAAGCTGTTTATGCCATGTACGCGTAGAAATTCAAGCATTTCCTGCTCTATATTTCTGCCTAAAGCACGGCATGAAAGAGAAAACAGGTCCAGATTATTACCGTATATACCTAACGTGCCCACAATGCCAAGATCAGAAAACCTGTCGGAGACCGTAACCGCATATAATTTGTAGCCGGAGCCTTCCTCGCTTTCATTGCGCTCTGCACCATCAGAAAGCTCTGAATTTTGCGTAAGTCTCTTAAGCTCTGAAACCGTATATCGTATACCGTTTGTACACTTGTTTGTACGCTGACTGAGCTCGGCAATGCGCGCAAGCTCGGCCTCCGCCGCAATATGAATATCTACCTGCATTTTAAGTGCCTGTAAATAACTCTCATAGGAGGCTCCGCTGTCTGTCATATTCTTCCGGAGCTGCTCCCGAAGAGCATCCGTTTTATATGTCCGGTTTCGCATTTCAGCTTGCGTAAGATCCACACTTTCGCATATATTAAAGCATGAAAGCGCGTCATATATTGTATCCCGGTGAAATATTACAGCGGTCACCTCAGGCAGAAGTGATTCTACCGCGCGAATCTCAAAAGGCGAGTCGTCTACAAATACCATGCTGTCAAGCCCTATGCGCAGTGCGTCCGCAATCCGCCGTATATTTTCAGCCTTGTTATCCCAATTTATCTGAAAACATGCTATATGCTCTTCCCGTAAAATCATGCCGCTGTGCTCACGAAAAACACGCAATACATCAGATTCGTAATTTTTGCTGCAAAGCGCCAATATTACACCGTGCCTGTACAGCCACAAACAAAAGCGCTGAAAGTCCATGTGCTGCCGTCCCGGGCCTTCATTTCCAAGCAGAATCCCTTCAATTCCGTCTTCAGATAAAATACCGCCCCACAGCACGCCGTCACAGTCCAGCACCAGACATTTTTTGGTAATGCCGCGGCTTATGCAATACTGCTTGTGTATTTCACAGGCGAGCAAATACAGAAATGATTTACTGTACGGCGCGTTCCAGCGGTATTTGTTTTTACGGTCGTAGGTTGCGGCCGTACCAAGCCTTGCAATTAAATGACGCATATCAATAAATGTGTCGGTGCCTGTCAGCATTGCCCGCAGTCCGATATTTATGGCATCAATGAGCCCCGGAAGCGAAAAAGACGCGCCGCACACGTTAAAATGCGGCATGTCCTCACATTCGTAGCCGCACCATATAATTTTACCGCCTGTATATGTGCGCAGCAGCCGGTAAAACGATTTACATGCGTCAAGAATTTCATTTATATGGTTTACATGGCTCTCACGGACTTCGTTTCCGCTGTCATAATCCGGAAATTGTGTTGTGAAATGCAATACTACCGCCACTATATCGCTGCTTCGTATAATATCACCGGCGGCCTTCACATCCTCCGCAGGAACAAAGTAAGTCCGCTCGATCTGCTGCGTGCCGGCGGGCCAGAAAGGCTCCAAGGTTATATTGGAAACAATGCAAAGCCTGTATGCGTCCGTGTTCATTGAGAAACTCCCGAAATTACTTCACATATTTTATTTATAGTATTCAATTCGGACATAAGCAGCTTAGAGTCGGGAATTTCACAGTCAAATGCCTCCTCCAATGCCACAATGCTCTGTATAAATCCAATCGAATCCATGCCTGCGCCGGACAAATCCTTATTCCATTCATCCGCCGTCACATTAAGTTCGGGCATGACAGAGAGAAGTATTTTAAGCACTTTATTATGTAAATCATTTTCCGAATTATTTTCCATTTAACTAAAAGCCTCCCATTAATCTTTTGTTAAGCCTGACTTTATTTTGTGCATCCTCGTCAAGCCCGGCGTAGAATTTCTCACGGAATGAATCCTTTAATCGATCCTTAAAATCAATTGTCCATGTACGTCTCTCACTGTCGCATAATCCGTATGTGTTTAACAGTTCCGACGCTTTTTGAGATACAAATTTATCCATAAAAGGAAGCAGAGCGGCATCCTGCATAAATTCATGAGTATACCACAGGCAGTAATATACATACGGAGAGGCCTCTGTTTTATTGCACAGTGAAATGAGCTTATCCATATTCATTGGGACATTTCGTATATAGTCATTAATTTCACGGAATAAATTGGGATTTAATCCGTTTACTGCCAGAAGATATATTGAATTCATATCCTTGTAGTGGTGAAGACACAGCGATATGAAAGCCATCTCGGGAGAGAGCTTTTTAAATGAAATGCCAAAAAGCTCTGCTTCAACAGTTTCACTCAGCACCGGATTCATATCGCATTCTCCATCATATTCACCCCAGAATATTGATGTATTTATATCAATATTAATAAACATATCAAATTTATGATTGGCTCTTTTTATAAAAGGCGCGGCCTGATGGCTCTGAGATGTCTGAAATATAAGCTCCTGACGGGTGAAGGGAGTAATTTTATTATTTACAACATGTCCCTGCACAAAACCGTTATTAAGAAGTACCTCTTTTGCCCTGTCCAAATCCTCACGACGCAAAAGAATATCCAGATCATTTGAAAAACGGGCATATGGATTTCCATATAAATCCTGCGAAAGCACAGCACCCTTGATAACAGCATAAGGTAACGCGCGAAATGCTTCAAAAAAAGGCGCGGCATACAAAAAACGCTCTTTTGTGAGCAACGCGAAGATAAAATCATAATCCAAACCGTCAAAATTCGCCATTTATTCCGCCTCACTCATAAGTCCCATATCCAGCACCTGAAGCTTGCGGAAGCCGCATGAACCGTCATCGCCCAAAGGACCGTTATGCCGCATGACAGAAAGCCCCATGCAGCCCCGGTGACAGCTGTGCCGCGCGAGACATTTAAGACAGTCGCCCTGTTTCTTAATACGCTCTTTAGCTAAATGTGAAATATCGGCATAACGCGCCGCAAAATGCGCATCATCATCATGTAAAATATTTCCGATAGAATAATCATTGTCATAAAGCATTTGGCACGGATAAACAGAGCCGTCACATTTAACAAGTACGGATAAAGCCGTATTTTCATCTGTAAAGGGACATTCCCCGAGACATGCCGGAGGCGGCACATTTTTATTGTATATTTTATTCAGTCTTACTATTGTACGGGTGACATAAAGCTTCTGCTTTGCTGTAAGCTCCAGCGACTCCCAGTCGTCGGAGGCATTTCCCATTGGATTTATGAGTGAAAAGTCAGGCTCGCATCCCATTGATATGGCAAGCCTGTAATATTCCTCCAGCTTGTCGATATTATGGGATGAGAGAACCATTTTCATAGTCGGCGCTTTTGATGTGCCGCCGGCGCAGTTCAGAGACTGCAAAAATGCTATTGCTTTGTCAAAATTCCCGCTTCCGCGTATCGCGGCATTGCTTTCTTCATCGGATCCGTCCAGACTTACCTGAATTCTTAATTGCGGATATGCATTATATGCTTGTACAATATCATACTGCCCGGTTGTACCGTTTGTGACAACGCCTACTTCAAGATCGGGTGTTGACAGCAGATATGTCAATATTTCATTAAACTGCGCGTGCAGCGTAGGCTCGCCTCCGGCCAAAGAGACAGATGAACAGCTAAATTCATTCTTAAGACGGGTTGTTAAATATTTTATGTCATTTAATGATATTTCACTGCGCTGATGGTGACGCCCGGATCGGTTATAGCAGGAGCGGCAGTCAAGATTGCATATATTGGTTATTTCCAGATATGCGCTTTTTATATTCAGCTGCACAAAATCACCTTTTTCTGTATCAGCTCATCCAGAAATTCCTGTACGTCACGCGTTATTTCAGCCCGAACTTTGCTATCGGGTACATCGATATCAGTCATGTCCTTGCAATATATTTCATACAGCTTTTGCATAAGTAAATCTTCTGATATTTCACTTTTCAGCATATCAAGTATGACCTTGCCTGTATTGTCAATATAATGTATATCGCCGCTTTCAGTATCATAAACAGCCATATTGTCATCATCAATTTCCAGAATTTCTGCTTCCGGATTTATTCTATATCGCTGAAGCGGCCTTAAATATGTATTTCTGTAGCTTATATATTCCGGCGTCATTACGGTTTCGGCGGCATTATACTTACAGCGTCTGAAAGCGCGGTTTACTGAATATGAATCATGTATGAAAGCATTGCTTCTGTGAGGGTCATTTTCAAGTATGACAGCGCCTATAATCTGCTCTATGCCGATATCTTCTAAACGAAATGAATTGTCTCCCTTGCAATAGAAGCGTTCATTTTCAAACTTAAGAAGGCGGTGTACGAGTATTTCACCCTGCTTATATATAAATACTAATATATCTCCCGGCTCATATTTATCTTTAGCAATTGCCGATATGGTATCTCCGTGATTAAGAACAGGGAGCATACTGGTGCCTGATACTGTAAGCTCAAAAGGCCTTCGTATTTTGGCTCTCAGCAATATTGCTTCTACTGCATCTGCTGCTCCTATTTTATCTGCTGCTTCGCGGCTGTGGTTATTGCTTTGTATATCCATTCGGGTCACATCCATGTGTAGATTTTACATAATATTATTTAACAAATCCGCTATATAGCGCATATCTGAGTAAATAAGACGAAAGCAATGCTCCGCTGAATGAATTGCGTATTTCATACGGCTTATGTCAACTGCATCAGGCGAGCAGAGAGACGACATCAGCAGCTGTATAGCTTCCGATTTATCTATATGGCGGCAGGCATTATAGTTTCGATTGCAGTCATTATCGTTCTGAATTCTTTCAATAAAGTATATATTACCTATGGGAAGCGCAGTATGTACTGTGTTATCCGGCATATAGACTATGCGTTCAATGTCTTCTATATTGATTTCTGTTCCGCTGATCGTGCAGCCATACTGTTTAAGCACGGGTATACTTCCCGGGCGCAGACAGACAGGCGAGAGATTAGGCAGCACAGAATCTGTATTCATATCTATTATGATGCTGTCATCGTTAATATATGAAAATCCCTGCGCTGCAAGATATGCTGTCAGTGTAGTTTTTCCCTGCCCGGTGGGGGCGAGAAACAGATATGCTTTGCCGCCTGCTTCCACGGCTCCGCCGTGCAGAGGAAAAATGTTTGTAGCATAATCCGATTCTTCGAAAAGAATATTTGTGACTGCCTGCACGGGCGTGTCCGTCATAATTGTGCGCTCCTTGCAGCGAACGCGGTAATGGTTACATGTGCGGTTATTCACATAATCCTTTATTTGCTCAATAGAAATATATACCGATTTCGGCGGCAAGGAGTCATACGATTGTGCGATGGCTTTCCCATACAATATAGCAAGTGCGTCTAATATGTGAATATCATCAGCTGAAATTATATACGGATGCACATGACCGGGATGAGAAAGCATAAGATACATAGGTTTTTATCTACGGTTAAACAGACAAGGCTCCTCTTCATAATAGACCGAACACGCTGCTGCGCTTATTTTAGCTTTTAATTCCTGTGCCGATACTGTCTTCACTTTGGGTTTGGACCATGTTTGTTCCTTTTTGTTCCCGGTTTGTTTTTTCATAATCGATTCCTCCTAATTTGTTATTTATAATATTAAAGGCTCTTATAAGTATCTCATAATTGATCTTATAGAAAATATTCAATCCTTTTCTCTTTGAAATGTAAAGAATATTATTTTCATAAAGTACATCTATATGACGAAGTACGGTCGCTACCGGCTGATCAACTATTTTGGCAGCCATTGTAGCGGTAAGCTCCTTATGTTCGGTTAATGCCTGAAGTACCGAAAGGCGAGTATCATTGCCGAGTGCAATAAAAAAGTGCCTCAGGTTAATACTGTCTTCATCTGTTTTTGATTTTAAATAATTTTCATAAAATACACCGAAAAGCACTTCCGTATATTCATTTTTACTAATACTTCTAATAATATACGGATTCAGCAAAGAAACTGCAAAATGAGTTTTATCATAAGCCTCTGTCAGATCATGCCGGAGTATATCGCTGTACAGCTGTAAAGTCTGTTCGGACGTGACAGAATCGGCAGCTTTTCTCAATTCGTCTGCATATGCCGCATGCAGGTTGTTTACTTCAATATATATTTCACGAAGATGGTGTACAAGCAGTGCAACAGCGTAGCTGAGATTACCTGCCAGAAATGATATGTGGAGCTTTTGGCTGTCGGGAAGCATGGAGCTTTCCAACGCCTGCATAAGAGTATCCGGCGATGCAACCAAAGATGATGACGATGAATCATTTATTTTATCTGAAAGCAGATAATTAACAGTCATATTATATAAGTCATTCGAACTTGCAGTGATTTTTATAAGGAAGCTGTCAAATGTATCGCTAATGAAATTCACGTGTCTGAAAAAGAACGATGTCATCGCACACGGCAAGCTTTCGCGGGTGATAAAAAAGGGTTCAAGTATTGTCGGCAAAGAAGAAACCTTCTCGTTGATTTTTTTATAACAGTTATCGGCAAAGCAAAACAGTGAATTGTTCGTAGGAATTATATTATCCAAAGTATTATGATTAAAGTACTCGACACAATAAAAAATTGTATCATATATTTTGCCGATATCTTCATGCAATTCCATATTGTACACCTGCCAATTATAGCTTATATTTCAACTTGGATATTCAATCTTAAACATCATATATGCTATCAAATAATGATAATTATGTCAACAGTAAGTTTAAATATATACTGTGTATAAGGCAGAATATAAAAGGAATAACTATAATAAATTGCATAATACGCAAACTTAAAGTCACAAAGAGTGTGAATAATTATAATGATATATACTAAGAAATTTACGATTGCCGCCCATGCAAAGATTATACATAAGCATATAATATTATTTTGTAAGCAAAACTGATGAGGACAGGCAAAAGATGCAAGAGTGAAAAAAACATATTTTATTATTAAATGATAGCAACAAAAAATATATAATAAAAAATGATAAAAACATATTGACAGGATTATATATGTATGTTACTATGCTAACATCTTTCGTACTTATATTACTAAATGTGACAGTATCCGTGTCTGAGTTTAGCTTAGAGGTACAATTTAAAAGAAAAAACTTTTCGAGAATTATTTAATGAAGTAGGGTGAAAAGATAAAAGGAGGGATGGCAAGTGAGCAATAGTCTGGAAACCGGATGAAACAAATAGTGTTTAGCACTTTGTATACGAGTCTGACAGGAATTTATAGCCTAAGAGATATATTCGACAAGGAGAATGTTTTGTGAAGAAAAATTTACCTGAGTACTCATTGATCAATAATATTTTATATATAATTAAAAAGACATGGAAGTTAGACAAAAAGCTATTATTGGGAAGCATCATTAAGATACCTTTAACTGTTCTCATTCCGTTAGCAACAACATACTTGTCCAGCGTTGTTGTTAATTTGATAGCCGCAAACGAAACCACAGAAAAAATGGTACTTACCGTAGTCGTTTTTTCTGCTTTACTACTTTTTTTAAATACAGCAAACAATTATACCGGCATAAAACTATCTTTTCGCTCGTTAGGGGTTAAGTTTTCATTTATAACTCTTTGCAGCAGTAAATCTATGGATTTAGATTACGATATAATTGAAAATCCGAATGGACAATTAAAAATGCAAAAAGCATTAAACTCATTAGATGATGACAGCAGCGGAACTCAGCAAATATTTGGGCAAATAGTTAATATAGTTTCAAATTTTCTTGGCTTGCTGTCGTATACTGTTATATTGCTGCAATTGAATATCTGGATAGTGCTGGTATTGTTCGTAATAACACTTATTATTTATTTTTTAAACCAAAAAAACAATCTGTGGATTCATAATCATAAGGAAGAATGGATCTCATTAGATAGAAAAATAAAGTACATTAACACCAAGATTTCTTCGTACGAATTTGCAAAAGATGTCAGAATATATAATATGATGAAAAAATGGTTTGACCCGTTGCAGAATTCTTTAACACAAAAACGTATGCTTTGGTGCAATAAAGTGGAAAGGCGAAGCAGAATCATCAGCTTCTTTTCAGCGTTCCTTACTATGATAAGAGAGTGCTGTGTATATTTTACTTTAATTCACATGGCGCTGAAAGATGGCTTGTCTGCTGCGGAATTTGTATTATATACCGGTCTGGTTTCGCAATATTCCAATTGGCTATTAGGAATAGTTAATTCATATAACGTGCTGCAAGTATACAGTTTGCAAATATGCGATTTGCGTAGCTTTCTCGAATTGCAAAATAGAACAAATCGCGGAAGCGGAATTCCGGTCCCAGATAGTTCGCCCGAAATATCATTTGAAAATGTTTCTTATAAATATCCGGAAAGTGACAGATACGTTTTAAAAAATTTGAATTTCAAAATAGCAAAAGGCGAAAAAATAGCATTAGTTGGTTATAACGGCGCAGGAAAAACAACGCTTATTAAACTTTTATGCGGTTTATACCATCCGACGAATGGCATTATCAAAATTAATGGTCATGAAATATCCGAATACAATATACATGAATTTCACTCGATCATAGCTGTAGTTTTTCAAGACATTTATTTTCTACCGACATCAATCGCGAAAAATATTTCACTTTGCAGCAATGAGAATATTGACAGTACTTTACTGCATAAAGTTTGTGCGCAATCCGGATTAGACAGTAAAATCGAAACTTTAGAGCAAAAAGAAAATACATATTTAATTAAAAGCGTAAGTGAAAACGCGACTGATTTTTCTGGCGGAGAAAAGCAAAAGTTAGCTTTGGCAAGAGCGCTGTATAAGCGCGGCAATATTGTGATTCTTGACGAACCAACTGCCGCGCTTGATGCAATCGCAGAAAATGAAATGTATAAGAAATATAATGAATTAACAGGAGATACAACATCAATATTTATATCTCACCGATTGTCGAGCACCCGATTTTGTGATCGTATTCTATTTTTGGAAAATGGCGAAATTGTAGAAACAGGAACGCATGATCAATTAATCAAGTCAGATGGCAAATACGCTCATATGTTTCATATACAAAGCCATTATTATCAGGAGGCTTATCACGATGAAAACACTGAAGCATAATATAAAATTAATCTTAAAGGGTTTGAATGAAATCAGACGCTTAAAGAAGCACCTGCTTTCATTATCAATAATTACCGCGGCATTCGAGGCAATATATCCTTTCATAAACATTTATATGACCGGACTGATTATTGATGCTATTGCACAAAATTATTGGTGGAAAAAATTGGTTCCATTAGTTTGCGTTACAGTTGCTTTAAACTTCATGATGTTATTAGTTTTGAATATTTTTAACAGTAAAATACGAATATTGAGGCAGGAGTTTGATTTACTTTATGAAAGAAAATTAAATCGTAAATTCGCGTATCTGAAATATGAAGAGGTAGAAAATCCAGCCGTACATGCTCAGAAAGAAAAAATTAAAGAATTGAGAAATATGAGCGGCAAGGGTTTGGTATGCATATTATCGTCATTTCAGTCCGCAGTCAGATCACTTGTCGCTATCATAGCAGCAATAACTCTTATATGTCCGCTGTTTGGATATGACAATACTTTATTCTCAGTGTTACTTTTCGCGTGCATAATATTCAATGTGTTTTTAAATATGAATGCTAATCAAAAAATAACACAAAAAATGTACATCATATTAAATGACATGATACCCTTCAATAAGGTGGGCGGATATTATCTGGATAATTATATATCAACATACCACGCGGGTAAGGATATCAGGCTATATAATCAAAAAGATTTCGTAGATAGTGAAATAAAGCATTTATTTGACGAAAATGTAAAACCGACAATTAATAAGCTTGGAAAAAATGAATTAAAATATCGTACGCTGACGACAATATCCGCTGTTTTCATTTCGGCATTGACATATCTTTTTGTCGGCTTGAAAGCAATTCTCGGGGAATTTAATGTTGGTATGGTAGTTAGATATATAGGAAGCATAAATGAATTTACAAATGCAATTTCTACTTTTATGATACAATTTACATTGCTTCGCTCAAACAGCGAAGCCTTGGCGATATACTTTGATTTTATAGAGAAACCGGAACAAAGCAAAGACGGCTTTAGAACAATTGACATAGGCACTTTCAGTAATGCGGCATATTTTGAATTTAAAAATGTGAGTTTTAAATATCCGGGTTCGGATATTTATGCACTTAAAAATGTATCGGCTTTAATCAGGTTCGACAGAAAAACAGCCATAGTTGGTAAAAACGGAAGCGGAAAAACTACTTTTATTAAATTATTATGCCGCCTATATACACCGTGCGAAGGTCAGATTTTATTTAATGGAACAGATATACAGGAATTCAAATACGAAGATTATGCATCGCTTATGGCTGTTGTTTTTCAGGATTTTCAATTGTTGTCTGCCCCTATAGGACAAAATATATCTGCGAGCAATGATTTTGAAGAAAAGGCAGTTATCAGATGTATAGGTGCGGTTGGTTTGTATGAAAAGCTCGAGTCATTTCATAACGGACTTGGAACATACATATATAAAGATTTTGATCAATCAGGCATTGAAATATCCGGCGGCGAAGCTCAAAAAATAGCCCTCGCACGTGCATTATACAAGGGCAGTCCATTAATTATATTAGACGAACCTACATCAGCGCTGGATCCGATCGCTGAATATGAAATATACAAAAAATTCAACGAAGTGGCCGAACAAAAAGCAGTAATATTCATAAGCCATAGAATGTCCGCATGTACTTTATGTGATGAAATTATAGTTTTTGACGATGGTATACTGACTCAAACCGGTACTCACAGCGAGCTGCTTGAAGATAAAGAAGGCACATATTATGAACTGTGGAGCGCACAGGCCCAGCATTATATTTAGTTGTAATAAACTTACATTTTCTGTGAAAGAAGAAATAAAAAAGAATGTTTCTTTTTATGGTTTGATGAGATATTTTCTCGCAGAAAGGTTGATTTATAAAATGAAAAAAATCTTACCAATCACTAACCACAGCGAAATAACGCTATATACCCATTATTCGCTGCCATTTCAGATTCCGTTTATAACGGAAAAAACAAAACCTTGGTTTATGAGCTGCTTTGTGAATGTTTTTTACAGATATGAATTCCCGACATTTTATGATTATACGGATTACAATATATTTTATCGTGATTTAATGTTTCGAGATTCGCTTACATATGATACAGCTTTAAAGTTAAACACGCAAAGCGATTTTACTGCATTTTTAAATGATGATAAATATATATACGCCTGGGTTGACCAATATTACATATCCGCCACGCCGAGTTATCAAAAATACCACGATATACATCCAATATTGATATATGGGTATGACGATATTGAGAACACATATATGTGCAGGTGTTTCACGTCTGTGAAATCTGTATACGATGCGATCGTGAAATGTGATGAGTATCATGAGGCTTTGTATAATGCCGGAAAAGACAATGCATGCATTAATGATGAAGATGTGTTTTGTCTGTTTAAAATAAAAAAAGA
>CANQOI010000014.1 GCA_947625435.1 uncultured Clostridia bacterium
ACGGCAGTTAAGCTCCTAGATGCAGAAGATAGTCAGACGGCAGCGTCTCGCAAAAATATGTATTCGCCGGTATTTATTCCTCCTTAGCTCAGTGGTAGAGCAATCGGCTGTTAACCGATCGGTCGTTGGTTCAAATCCAACAGGGGGAGCCACATGGTCCTTGAAGACATTGTGTTTTCAAGGACCTTTCTTTGTTTTATTCAATTTGTTTTATTTAATTTCTTTTATTTAAAATGTAATATGGCATTATTCTTTAATGCTTGATATAATATAGGCAGATGCAGGCGTGCACCGGATACTTCCATATTAATATTTTACGTGCCGAGGAGAGTTTTATGAAAAACGCAGAAAAACGAAAAAATAACAACGGGAGAAATCCCATAGTCGTTATTGCCGCTTTGCTGATGGGCATAGTAGGACTTTCCATGATCTTGTATCCGTCGGTGGCTGACCATATCAATACACTTGAGCACAAAGAAGTGATAATAAAATATCAGCAGCAGGCTAACAGTATCGATAAAAATATGTATGATGATATATTAAACAGTGCCGTTGATTATAATACCGAACTCGCCAAAATGACGCCGTACATTACAGAACTTACGGAAGCAAGAAGAAAAGAATATGAAAGTATACTCGATATCACCGGAAACGGCGTTATGGGTTACATAGTAATAGATAAGATCAATATTTCACTTCCGATCTACCACGGTACAAGTGAGGCGGTACTGAGCAGCGGCGCCGGCCACATTGAGGGCTCATCACTTCCGGTAGGAGGAGAAAGTGTACTAAGCGTCATATCAGCCCATTGCGGCATACCCACAGCAAGACTTTTTACCGACCTTGATCAGTTGGTCGAGGGCGACACATTTGAAATACACATACTTAATGAAGTCCTGACATATGAAGTCGGCGAAATACAGGTGTTGGAGCCGGAAATGCTTCAGTCTCTGCACGTAGAAGAGGGCAAAGATATATGCTGCCTCATGACGTGTACGCCTTACGGAATAAATACGCACAGGCTGTTCATAAAAGCATATCGCACAGAGACACCTGCGGGCAGCAGCTCACATGTGAACACGATCTTTAACACAGGCATCGAACAGAAGAATTTACAAGAGGATATTGTTCTGATAGCCGCCATCGTGTCGGTATTTGTCGTATCTGCGATCTTCATACTCATAACAAAAAATACTAATACAAATACGAAGAAGAATTCAAAGAACGGCACGAAGCGCAGCACAAAGCATACCGTCAATTGAAAAACTCATTGTAAAGAGCAACGACAGAAGACTTGGCGTCCTTCGCTTCGACTCCGAACATGATACTGACCTCGGATGAACCCTGGTTTATCATGCGTATGTTTATTTTTGAACGCGCAAAAGCGGCAGTCGCGCGTGTCGCGATGCCGACGGTCTTTGTCATTCCTCTTCCCACAAGCATCACTATCGCCTGATCGCGGTCCACAGTTACAGAATCCGCATCCATTTTCTTATAGCACTCAATGATCTTATCGAGCTTGGCCGGAGGACAATTCTTTTCCCTTACGATGAGGGATATGCTGTCTATTCCCGAAGGCATGTGCTCAAAAGGAACACCTTCATTTTCGAGCACTGACAGCAGTTCTCTTCCGTAGCCTATGAGACGGTTCATCATGTATTTATAAACGTGAATAGTTATGAATCCCGTATCCGCCGCAATGCCCGAAACGGGGAGCGTCGGCTTGGGAGCCTTATCTTCGGGAACAATGAACGTGCCGGAAGCGTCCGGGTTGTTAGTGTTCCTTATGTTTACTGGTATGCCCTTTTTATACACGGGCGCCAGAGCCTCCTCATGGAGCACGCTGAATCCGGCATATGAAAGCTCCCTCATTTCCTCGTATGTGAAAAGCGGAATAGGAAAAGGATTTTCAATGAGCTTGGGATTTGCGGCATACACGAAATCCACATCGGTAAAATTCTCATACACCTCAGCATTCACGGCAGCCGCCAATATACCGCCCGTCACATCTGATCCTCCGCGTGAAAATGTGACCACATCTCCGTTTTCGGAATAACCGAAAAATCCGGGGAAGATCATTATAGTATCCTTTTGTGCAAGCTCCGACAGCCTTTCGTATGCCTCGGGAAGCACCTGCGCGTTTCCGAACTCGCTGCTTAATATCATGCCTGCATCTTTAGGGTCTATATATTCGGCGTTTTCGCCTATGTGCTGAAGGTAACATGCCACGAGCTTTGCCGTGTTGTCTTCACCTGCCGCCTTCAGCAGATCTTCAAGCTTTTCATGATTGTCCGTCTCAGTATTGATCCTGGATATGATATCATTTTTAATGATCTTTAATATGTCCGTTTCAAGAATATCCAGGTCTGCTGCTATGGAAGCGTAGCGTGACAGAACAGCCTCAAGCGCGGCTTCGGTGCCTTTGCCGTCTCTTATCGCCCGTGAAAGTGATATCAAAAGATCCGTCACTTTAATATCATCTGCGTGCCTTTTGCCGGGAGCAGAAACAACAACAAGTCTTCTCCTTGAATCGGAGAGGATGATGCTGCAGACCTTTCTTATCTGTTTTGCGTCGGCAAGAGAACTGCCTCCGAATTTAATAACCTTCATTTTACCTTTAACACCTCATACATGATACATAAAATACATATTCAATATGTTGAAAATCATTCGGCTACACGCATAGTATATGAAGCCTCTATATAGGTACGCGCCCTGAGCAGCGCGAGCAGATCCTCGATCTCATTTTCGGTGCGTTTTTCGGATATAAATGCGACCGTGGAATCATCCGAAAGGGCATAGCCGAGATAAACGACCGACCCGCCGAAGACATCCTTTATATTCCGTAGGAGCTCATCCGACTCATTATCATTGAAGGGCACGGTAAGCCGCACGTAAAATCGTTCTCTGTCATGCGACCTGTCCGCGATACATGCCGTATTTGAAATGAAATCGGGAAGACTCTGCCTTTCGGGCGCCTCGAGCACCTCTATTATATCGCCGAGTATTGCGCTGGCAGTTGCAAGCTTGCCCGCACCCTGCCCGTAAAACATAGCGTCGCCTATATAAGAGCCCCGCACGAGAACAGCATTATACACAGAGCTCACGGAAGACAGCATATGCGTTTTATGCACGAGCTTAGGCTCGACGCTTATGCGCAGTCCGTCATCGGAGATCCTGCTTCCCGCGATCAGCTTTATCAAATAACCTCCGGAAGCCGCAAGCTCATGGTCGGCATAAGTCACATCGCGTATACCTACGCATTTTACCCTGCGGTAGTCTACAAAAGCATGATATGCGATAGAAGAAAGGATCGCGATCTTGCGTGCGGCGTCATATCCGTCTACATCGGCGGACGGATCGGCCTCCGCATATCCGAGATGCTGCGCTTCTTTAAGTACAGCATCAAATGAAACTTTATTCTTATACATACCGGTGAGCATGTAATTGGTCGTGCCGTTGAGTATGCCCTGTATCTCATAAATATCATTTGCGCTCATGCATATGTTAAGAGGCCTTATTATCGGTATTCCTCCTCCCGCGCTGGCTTCATACATAAAACGCACATTGTTTTCGTATGCGAGCAGCGTGAGCTCGCGCCCGTATTCCGCGACGACTGCCTTGTTTGACGTGACCACATGCTTGCCCGCGCGAAGCGCGTCACGGCAGATATCTGCCGCCATGTCGAGGCCGCCCACAGTGACGGTGACGAGCTTGATCTTATCGTCCCCGAGCACATCGTTTTTATCGGAGGTGATGTATTCCGCGTACGGAGTGCCATCCATTTTTCTTATGTCGACTATCTTGGTAAGGCGCAATTCCGTATTAAAACGTCTGCTTATATATTCCTGCTTATCCAAAAGTATATCAGCCACTCCGGAACCGACAACTCCGCATCCGAATATCGCAATATGAAACATTTTATAAAGTACCTCCGATTATTTTAAGAATTCACATGTTGCGGCTTTCATATCGCTTGCGGCGCAGACCCGCGTGTGAAGCACCGCTTTCTTATCAAGCCCGCGCAGAGGCGCCGGTATCTCGGTGCCGGTTTTCACGGAAAGCTCCTCAAGCATTTCAAATTCGCTTTCACATTTATCGCTGTCCGATCCGAAGATAGACTCGTAAACGGTCTTGTTAAATTTAAACGGGCTCGCGGTCGATACCGCGACGGTCGGTGAATTGTCTCCCGTGGATATTACATATTTATCGTAGACATCTATTCCGACAGCCGTGTGAGGATCTATCAGATATCCGAATTCGCCGTAAACATTCTTAATGGCTGCTCTGCACTCGCTCTGATCCGCGTGGGCAGCCCAGAAAGACGCATTGATCTTACCGAGAGTGTCTCTGTCAACCGAATAAACGCCGTTTGCCCTCAGATCATCCATGTATCCCTTTACTTCCGGCGCGTTGCAGCCCGAGATATCGTACACGAGCCTTTCCAGATTGGACGATATCAGTATATCCATGGCGGGCGACACAGTGAGTATGAATTTCCTCTTGCTGTTATACACGCCTGTTGAAATGAAGTCCGACACCACATTGTTGTCGTTCGCCGCGCATATTATCTTATTTACGGGCAATCCCATTTTGGATGCATAGTAGCACGCGAGTATATTTCCGAAATTTCCGGTGGGGACGACAAAATTCACGCCTGACAGCATACGGATCCTGCCGCATTTTACCAATGAGAGATATGCGTGAAAATAATAGACGATCTGAGGAAGGAGCCTTCCTATATTGATAGAATTGGCCGATGAGAGAGTATAGCCCCTTTCACTGAGAACCTTCGCGAGATCCCTGTCGGCAAAAATGTTCTTCACTCCGGTCTGTGCATCGTCGAAATTACCGCGCACGGCTATCACGGAAAGATTGCCGCCCTCCTGAGTGACCATCTGGGCCTTTTGCACAGCACTCACTCCGCCGTCGGGATAAAATACGAGTATCTTGATGTTTTCGGCGTCCTTAAAGCCTTCAAGGGCCGCCTTGCCTGTGTCTCCCGATGTGGCGGTGAGTATGGCGATATTTTTACGGCGAGGGCTTTTTTTCAAAGCAACGGACATGAGCCTCGGGAGCAGCTGAAGAGCCATGTCTTTAAACGCGCATGTGGGTCCGTGCCAAAGCTCGAGCACGTTCAGTACCGGGCTGAGTGCGGTAAGGGGCGCCGGATCTTTCGGAAAAGAAGCGCCGTCATAAGCGCCTTCTATACAGCTCCGTATCTCTTCTTCCGTAAAATCGTCGGCAAAATGTGAAAATATTTCCGCAGCCAGTCCGCAGTAATCGGTATCAAGAAGCTTCGTAAGGGCTTTTTCATCGTAAAAAGGAAATGATTCCGGTACAAAAAGCCCGCCGTCCGGGGCGATGCCGGAAAGAAGAGCCTCCGAAAATCCGACTCCCTCGGAACAGCCCCTCGTACTTTTATATATCATTATTGTTACCACTCCGTTAAAAAGACATATTACCGTGTGAGATTTCAGACCTCCCCGGTAGAAGAATAATAAACAGCCGTATCATAAAAGTCAAGAAATTTGTATACTTTTAAAATGTCAGGATGTATAATCAGAGCGGAGGATGAAATATGCAGAAGGATATAATATATATTATGGAACATATTGACAGTGCGAGAGTCGCCGTACTCGGACTCGGCATAAGCAATATGGCGCTCATAAGATTTTTACACGAAAAGGGAGCGCGCTTTGTTGCGGTCTACGATAAAAATGAGAATGAATACGTTCTTTCGAACTCCCGCGCACTCATGAACGACGGACTCATAAATGAAACGGTCACGGGAGAGGGTTATCTTAAGGCTCTTTCGGATAAAGAGTATGATGTTATCTTCCGCTCGCCGGGCATAAGGCCGGATCTGCCGGAGCTTGAGTCCGCAGCTGAAAGGGGAACCCTGATCTCATCGGAAATGGAGCTTTTCTTCGAGTTCTGCCCCTGTAAAATATACGGTGTTACGGGCAGCGACGGCAAGACCACAACGACCACTCTGCTATGGAGACTGCTTTCCGCCGCCTGCGCGAAAAAAGGCAGACGAGCATGGCTCGGGGGAAATATCGGAAGACCGCTGACAGATATTTTACCGGAGATACACGATGACGACTGCGCGGTGCTTGAACTCAGCAGCTTCCAGCTCATGACTATGAAAAGAAGCCCGCATGTGAGCATAATAACGAACATAACGCCGAATCATCTCGATATACATAAGGATTACGATGAATATATAAACGCGAAGAAAAATATTTATGCCGGCGTGGAAAACAGCCTGACGGTGCTCAATGCGTGTAACACGGTAACAGCGGAGATAGCCGGGAGCCTCATTTCACAGAATCGGAAGGTGAGACTTTTCTCGGCATATCTGTCATCTGCGGAGGAATTCGGCAGCCCCGCCGCCGATATGCTGGCGTTTGAGAGGAACGGAGTGCTTGAATGGGTGTCCGATACGGTCGGATTCAGAACGGAGAGGGCAAAGCTTCTCGTGCCGGGAAAATACAACGCCGAGAACCTTCTGGCGGCGGTCTCGGCGTGCGCCGATGTTATCACACAGTCTGATATAGAAGAGGCTCTGAAAGATTTTAAAGGAGTGGAGCACAGATGCGAATTCGTACGCGAGCTTAACGGCGTCAGATATTATAACAGCTCTATAGACAGCAGCCCCAACAGGACGATACACACTCTCACTGTTTTTAGCGGAAATACAGTCATGATCGCGGGCGGTAAAGACAAGAATATCCCGTACGACGACATAGGCGACGCCGTACTTGACAAGGTGCACACGCTCATACTCACCGGTCCCACTGCCGGTAAGATAGAAGCTGCCGTAAGAAAAGCCGAAAAAAAACGTACGGATAACGGCGGAAGAACCGGCGGGATACGTATTTTACACGTGAAAAGCTATGAGGAAGCCGTCTTGAACGCCGAAAAGTACGCGCGCCCCGGAGACACCGTGCTGTTATCGCCGGCGAGCACGAGCTTTGACATGTTCCGGAATTTCGAGGAGCGCGGGAATGTGTTCAAAAAACTCGTGAATGAGCTGTGATGAAATTTTTATCGAAAAGCGGCACAATAATTTACAATTTGAACACAATTTAAAACTGCATAAATGCACAATTAGTTGTTGACACACTTGCACGAAATCTATATAATCGTTTTGTTTAGATTGCCCAAAAATGGCATAGGTGACAGAGCTAATTATTTACTCAGCCAATTTTTCATGGAAGGTTGATCGTATGAATAAGAAAAAAAAGAAGATTATTCGTAATTCAATCATTATAGGCGTGATAGTCGTTGTACTCGTTGTGGGCATTGCCGTATACGTCGGCAGATCGACGGATGTGTCTCAGTACAGCGTTGTCAATGTCGATGAGATGGATTTCAACCCGTTCGTATTGAATGAGGAACGTCTTGACAACAGCTTTCTGGAATACGGAAAGGTTCTTTCGAAGTACGCTTCCAGAGGATACAAGGCATATACAGGGGACGATATACCTGTTGATCCGGAAAGCATATCGGGCAAAGACACGGGCACCGAGTCGGGCGAATTCATGATGCTTAACGACGTTGATGAATATAAAGACGGATTTAAGTATACCGATGCGGCGGATGATTCCGAAAAGGTGATAACCGCTCAGGAGAGCGGGGACGCGATATACGTATCCGGGACCACCACGGAATTGTCATTTGACGTTACGATGGATACGGCCGGTCTTTACTCGCTTTATATGGAGTATCTGATGCTCCCCGGCAGAGATGCCGATATGCTCGTAAATATGACCGTTGACGGTAAGCTCCCGTTCCTTGAAGCGTCGAATATGTCATTCAAGAGGATGTACAGTTTTTATGACTACGATTACGAAACGAACAAGGATGTAGTGGGAAATCAGATACGGCCGAAGTCACAGGAAAAATACGGATGGCAGTCTATGGTCATGACGAATCCTGACGGACTTTACAGAAATCCGTATAGATTTTACCTTCAGAAAGGTACGCATCATATAGTTCTTACATTTACACGAGAGGCAGGCGCGGTACGTAACATACGTTTTATTGCTCCTGTCGTTAATCCTTCTTATGAGGAATACAAATCACAGAACGGCTTCTCGGAAGGCAATGTTTATAAAGGCAATGCCATAAAGACAGAGCTCGAGGTTCCCGATTATACTACCAGCATAAACATACGCATGGAGACGGACAACAATTATTATACAAGCTCGGATGCGAGTGTGAAGCCGTATAAAGCAACACTTTTCAATATATTCGGCGGCGATCAGTGGGCATCCGGCGGAGATAAGGTCGAGTGGTCGTTCAATGTTGAAGAGAGCGGATGGTATGAGCTCGGATTCAGATATAAGTCACAGACGACATATGTTTCTTCATTCAAGGAAGTGGCGATAGACGGTAAAGTGCCTTTTGCGGAAATGGAAGAGTACTGCTTCACATATGTTGACGGGTGGACGGCGATGTCACTCATGGATGAGAATCAGAATCCTTATCTGTTCTATCTCGAGAGCGGAGAGCATACGCTTTCTCTTGTAAATAAAGTAGGTCCGCTCCGCCATTCACTTCAGAAGATAGAAGAGTCCATGGACTCCATTTCAGAACTCGTAAATAATATAGTTAAAATAACCGCTTCCGCGCGTACTTCCTCCGGCGGATACACGGTAGACACGAACAGAGACTATGACCTTCAGGTTTATATACCGACGCTCCAACAGGATCTGAATACATATGCCACTACATTTTCCGAATGTTATGAAGACATAATAAAGCTGAACGGCGGCAAGGTCACATCTTATGCTTCGGCCGTCAAGGTCGCGCAGGATCTGTTCGAAGACCTTGACGAGAACATAGAGGATGTTGCGATATCGCTCAACGATATCAACAATGCTCAGACAGGATTGAGTAATACGATGGTATCCATAAGACAGCAGCCCATCGCCGCAGATTATATGGTGCTGGCTCCTCAGGATTATGATTATCCGGACACGCAGAGTAATTTCTTCCAGGGACTTTATGTCGGACTGGTGAGATTCTTCTCATCGTTTGACAACAATAAATATGACAATGCCGGTGCGCGTGAGGGCGTCAGCACAGAGGGTATGCCCGAGATCGAAGTTTACGTGGCAAGAGGCCGTGAGCATGTCGACATAATGAGAAATCTCGTGAGCGAGGAATTTACGCCCGAATACGGAATCAAAGTAAATATAAACATGGTCGCGGGATCGTCCGAGGGCCTCATAATGCCGCGTTATGTTGCGGGCACTGCTCCGGATCTGGCGATATCCATAACACCGGGTAATGTATTTGAATTCGGCATAAGAGGCGCTCTCATAGATCTTGACCGCTTCGAAACGACGACTTACAACGGAGCCGAGGTCGTAGGCTTCAGGGATCTGTGGGAAAGCTCATTCTATGACGCCGAATTTGTACCGTATCTTTATAAGAGCCACTATTACGGTTTCCCCGAAACGCAGACATGGAGTGCTCTTTTCTACAGAACGGATATTTTTGATACGCTCGGTTTAGAGCCGCCGGACACATGGGATGACGTTTATAATATTCTTCCTACATTGAACAATAACGGATACAATTTCTGTTACAATTATGCCGTGGCGGGATATACTCCTTTCCTTTATCAGTACGGCGGTGATTTCTATGATGCCAACGGCATGGTGTCGGGACTCAGTACAGAGCAGGCATACGACGGATTCATGGAATATGCGGATCTTTACCTGCAGTACAATTTTGTGTATGCCGCCAACTTCTACATGAGATTCAAATCAGGCGAGATGCCTATCGGAATAGGCGATCTGACATTTTACCAGCAGCTTAATTATTCGGCACCGGAGCTTAACGGCAAATGGGCGATGGTACCGGTACCGGGTCATAAAAAGGTTGTGAACGGTGTCGAAGTTGTCGACAGATCGACAAGCGGTCTCGGTACATGCTGCATTATCATAAACAAGGAAAATCAGAGTGAGGAGAGCCGTCACTATGAGGAGTCATGGGCATTCCTGCAGTGGTGGCTGTCGGACAGCGTTCAGTCCGAATACGGAAGAGAAGTGGAAGCTACATTCGGAGTGGCATCAAGATGGAACCCGGCCAACAAGAATGCGGCACAGACACTCCCGTATACGCAGGAGGAACTTGATGTTATAAACGCACAGTGGGAATGGCTCAAAGAATCACCTAACACAATGGGCGGATACTACACATCAAGATATCTGCTTACCGCACTCAATCAGACGGTAATACAGGGACTGAGCGGAAGAATCGCCCTTGAAGATGCAGTTAAGATAATCAATAAAGAAATGCGCCGTAAACAGGGAGAGTTCGGCGTGCCTGTTGACGGATCCATTCTTTATGAAACCGCGATCGCGGGGTAAGGGAGTGATACTTTGTGAGTAATAAAGAAGAGAGAAATAACAAAAAGAAAAACACCGACATGCCCGCTGCTCCCAAGAAAAGATTTTTCAATGTGGAGAAGAGATTCGGATATACGATTCATGAAATGTGGACACATAAGATGTCGTACGGACTTATGGCTCCGTTCTTCATACTCTTTATCACGTTTTCATTGATACCTCTTCTGTGGTCCACGGGTCTCAGCTTTACATATTGGAATATATTTGAGTCTCCGAGATGGACCGGACTGAACAACTATGTATATCTGTTTGTTGATGACTCGCTGTTCCTGAAGGCGTTTACCAATACGCTCACATATGCGGTCATAGTGGGTCCTGTTTCATATCTCATGTCCTATTTTATAGCATGGTTCATAAATCAGGTTCCGAACAAGATAAGGCCTCTTTACGTACTTGCGTTCTATGCTCCCGCCCTTACGAGCGCGATCGCCATGCAGGTCGTATGGTCTGTCATGTTTTCAAACGACAGCACAGGATATCTGAACTCGTTACTTCTCAATCTTGGGTTGATCTACGAACCGATACAATGGCTGCAGGATGTAAATTACATAATGCCCGTCATAATCATTGTTGCCTTGTGGTCAAGCTTGAGTACGCAGTTCCTGGCATTTGTTGCCGGCTTCAGAGGCGTCGACAGAGAACTGTACGATGCGGCTGCGGTTGACGGCGTAACATCAAGATTCCAGAAACTGTTATATGTTGACGTTCCTCAGACAATGCCGCAGCTCCTTTTCTCGGCTGTTATAACGATAACAAGCTCATTTACTGTCGGACAGACGATCGTTGCCCATCCGAGCCCGGAAGATTCCGCTCTTACGATAATGCTTCACCTGAGTGACTACTCCGGTACACGTTTTGAGGTTGGATATGCTTCCGCGATAGCGGTCGTGCTTTCGGTCATGATACTCGGTATCGGACGTGTGGCATTTAAAGTCTTAGGCGAGAAGGAGTGATGATATGTTTCAGGTTGACGTCGATTATTTAAAAAAAGCTAAAAAGCGAAGAGACCGCGGCAAAGTTGTTATAATATTATTCCTTACTTTAATGGGAGTCTTCTTCCTGCTTCCTTTGGTTTATCTGTTCTGTACTGCATTTAAACCGCCGGAGGAACTGTTCCTGTACCCGCCTACGTTCTTCGTTAAGAATCCTACAATACAGAATTTTAAGGACCTTACGGCGATAACTGCCAACAGCGCAGTGCCTTTTTCAAGGTATCTTTTCAACACAGTGCTTATCACGGTATCGTATATATTCTGTCTTGTTCTGATATTGACTATGGCATGTTATCCTCTTTCAAAGCATAAGTTCCCCGGACGTGACGGACTTATGGGCCTTGTGACTACATCGCTTATGTTTGTTGCAGCCGCAGCTGCCATACCGCAGTACCTTATCATAACAACACTGCATATTGATAACACGTATCTGGTATATATCATACCGGGCCTTGCGAACACGACGTGTCTGTTCCTGATGAAACAGTTTTTGGATACTGTTCCGAATGACATATTTGAAGCAGGAAAGATAGACGGCGCATCTGAATGGCAGTTATATACAAAGATAGCTATCCCGCTTCTGAGAAACGCACAGGCAACCGTGATCATACTCACATTCGGCGGCATATGGGCAGATGCCAGTACATCTACCACTTATATTTATAAAGAGCAGCTCAGAACGCTCGGATTCTTTATGAATACGATAGGAGGCGGAATTGCCAGAACGGGCGCCGCTGCCGCATCTTCGCTCATTATGACGCTGCCGAGCATCATCATATTTATAATACAGCAGAGCCGTGTTATGGATACGATGGCGCATTCGGGTATTAAATAAAGGGAGGCAGAGAACATGAAATTCAAAAAATTTACAGCTCTGGTTCTGATGTTTTCAATGATCTTCTCGATGGGCACTGCGGTTTTTGCCGAAGAGCCGTATCCTAGTTATATATTGAACACATCGGATTATGACACTTATTCGAAGCCTATACCCGCACCTTATACAACGCTCACCGTAATAGATTTTAATTCAAAAGAGGCCGGCAAGCTGTCCAATCCGGAAGACATGTTCATTGACGATGAAGGTAAGATTTATGTGGCCGACACCGGAAATAACAGGATCGTTGTATATGACAGCGACTACAGCTTCCTGTTTGAGATCAGCAGCACGGGACTGTACAGCGAAGGAGATCTGTCGGCGCTTAAAGAACCTAAAGGCGTATATGTGAATCCGGATGACGGTGCGATAATAGTAGCGGACTCCGGCAATTCCAGAATCGTGGAATTTACCAAATACGGTAATCTGCGCTATTCATATCCGAAGCCCGAGGATGAGCTTCTTGCAGCAGATTTTTCATATCAGCCTATCAAAGTCACCAAAGATACGAGAGGCTTTATGTACGTTGCCAATAACGGTGACAGCAACGGTATCATGCAGCTCAGTTCCAACGGTGAATTTATCAGTTATTACGGAACGAACAAAGTAAATCTCTCGTTCTGGGAATCTCTTTCAAGAATGCTGTGGAGCAGGGAAGACCGACTCGGTACCGTTGTTACTCTGCCTTACACGTTCACGAACATTTATTCCAGTGATGACGGATATATGTATGCGACGACCACCACGGAGACTCCTCCGCAGGTGCGTAAGATAAACATAGGCGGTTCCGATGTTATTTATGCCGCGTACGATTTCAGGGATATGAGTATAAACGGATACTCGCAGTACAACCAGGTGTTCTGCGATGTGACGGTTGATAAGTATAATAACATGCTCATTGTTGACCGTATGTTCGGCCGCATATATGAATACGACGAGAGAGGAAATAACTTGTTTGCCTTCTCGACAAGAGGTACGGGTTACGGACAGCTCTCATATCCTATAAGTATTGAGACCGACAATCGCGGCAGAGTCTATGTATTAAACAGATCTTCCGGAAATATAACCGTTTATGAACCGACAGAATTCGCAAACCTCGTACATGAAGCAAATTCTCTTTATACTGCCGGCAGATATGAAGAGTCCATGGTTCTGTGGGAGCAGGTTCTTGAAAGAAGCAATTACTACACGTTGGCTCTTATAAACATGGGTGATATACTCATGCGTGAAGCGAGCCTCATAAATACCGAAACCGCGAATACTTCGGGAGGATCGGGCACAGAGGCGGAGAATCCGCGCGCGGATCTGACGGAAGCGGAGCTCTACGATATGGCTATCGATTATTTCTATGAAGCCGAAAATACAGAGCATGCATCTGAAGCTTTTGAAGAAATAAGATCGATATTCCTCAGAAATCATTTTACTACGATAGTAATTGTCGTTGTCGTTCTGTTGCTCGTCTGGGTGGCGTGGACGTCGATCAAAAGAGCAAGAAGACGAAAATACGGGCCTCCTAAAGAAAGGCATAATGCGTGGACCGTCATAACGGGCTTCTTTAAACGGGTAGGCGGTGTGATGCGGCATCCTATTGACGGCTTTGAAGGAATAAGATATGAGAATCAAGGATCGTATCTCGATATGTTCTTCATAATGTTACTGTACGGACTTATGACCGTTGCAGGCAGATATGCCGTGAGCTTTATATACAGAGGAGGTACACCTCTCAGCGTGATAAGGCCCGTCAGTGTATTCTTCTATTCGCTTATTCCTTGGATAGTCGTGTGTGTCGTCAATTACGGAGTTACGACTATTATGTACGGTGAAGGCCGGTTCAGGGATGTCATAATAGGCGGTGCATACTGTCACGGACCGCTCATGTTCCTTATACTGCCCGTTTCACTTCTTACACATGTCCTTACTAATAATGAGGCTTCGATCTATTCGATACTCGAGATGCTGATTTATCTGTGGACTGTTCTGCTCGTGTATTTCTGTATGAAGGGAGTTCACGGCTTCCACCCTGTTAAAGCGTTTGTCGTATTCATACTGACAGCACTCGGTGTCGCAGCAGTGGCATTACTCTTCTTTATTGTATACGGACTCGCAGTGCAGATGTTTGACTTCATTGCACAATTCGTTAAGGAGTTGATTTATCTTGCTTAAGAAAAAGGATAAAAACCAAGACGTAAACAAAGATATACCTGCATATGAGAATACTAAAAGAGCTAAGGTCGCAAAAGTAGTCAAGATCGTCGTGCCTATAGTGTTGGTACTCGTACTCGCATTTATAATTTTCGAGGTAGCTACGAGCGACGGACATAAGGTTGTATTCAAAAAGGACGGATTGGAAAGCTCGAGGCAGCTCGCCGCAACCGATACTTCGAAGGGCATAAACGGACAGATGCTGCAGGATCAGGGTATGACGCTTGTCGCAGAAAACGATTTCCTTAAGCTCAGCTTCTCGAATAAAGAAAATCTGTTCATTATCGAAGACAAGATAAACGGCGAAGTATTCCGCTCTTATCCCGAGCCTATATATGAGCAGGGACTCGAGGAAGGAGGAGCATCTGACGTAGCCGCCTATGATCTGTCGACCGAAACAGGACAATTTATCACATCCCCCGTATTTGTAGGATATACAAAGTCCGGTATGGACGGCGGATTCGTACTCGGAGTGAATCAGATGCCTCATGTCAAAACCGTTTACTTTATAGAAAACGGCATCAGGCTTCACTATGAGATGAAAGAACTCGAGCTTGAATTCTCCGTTGAGATCACGATAGAAGACAATGAGCTTGTATACAGGGTTCCCGTTAACGGGATCATTGAACGTGAAACATACGAGTGGGAAGAAGAGGACAGGAGACCGTTGCTGATGTCAATAAGCGTGCTTCCGTATCTGGGAGCGCACAGGAGCACTCAGAAGGGATATTTTGTTGTGCCGGACGGTTCGGGAGCACTCACTTATTTCGATGTTCCGAGGATCACGAACTACAATGAATATTCCAAGCATGTATACGGAACGGATCAGACATTTGATACTTCGGAGAATCCGAGTTACAACGATCAGATAGTAAGCATAGGCGCATACGGAATTGTTGAGAACATGGACGGCGACGGGGAAAATAATATCAACGTCTCCGCAAATTCAATGATGACTTCATTTATCGTTGAAGGCGATGCGGATGCAGATCTTAAAATATCGAATCCCGGCATAAGGAGCCTGCCGTTTTACGCGATATACTTCCAGTACAATTACAGGAATTTCTATAAGCTGCAGATATCGAATTCCGGAACGCAGTATGATATGGTCGTGAAGGATATGCAGATAGGTGATGTAGAGCAGCGCATAAGGATCGATACGTCTGAGAATGAGACTTACTCGTATGTCAATGTTGCAAAGATAGTGCAGAATAAGCTTATAGATCAGTGGAATGCGCGTTACGGCGAGTCTGTTTCTTTAGGATCCGCCAATGCCGATGTTCCTGTCATGAATGTTAAGATGTTCATGGGAGCCGAGAATATATCCGGAGGCGTACTCAATCAGTTGACCGTAATGACCGATTATGAGGATGTTCAGAACATATATAACGAACTCAGTGAAATGGGCGCGCCCGAAATAAGGATTTCACTTCTCGGTTGGCAGAATGACGGATATTTCTGGAATTCAACGACAAAACTCAAACCGGACAGCTCATACGGAAGCAAGGGAGACTTTAAGGACTTGCTTAAGTGGGCTAAGGATAAGGGAATAGAACTGTCTTTGGACAATAATCTCCTCATCGTATACGGTGAGCCGAAAAACGGCGCTACACTGCGTAATTCAATAGTTAAGAGCGCAAATACATTTTACGTGAACTATTGGCGGCGCTCCACATCGGGTATGTTCCTGGCTGACGGAGAATACTATATCATGAGTCCGGATTATTTCGAACAGGAATTGCTTGAAGATGCCATTGAGAGACTTACCGATTACGGTGCGTCCAATGTCGATCTCCAGCAGCTCGGGAATATGGTATATTCCGATTACAATGAAGAGCATCCGCTTCACCGTATTCAGTCTATAAACAGATATGTACAGTGGCTGCGCTCATACGGAGAAAAGTTTGATAAATTAGCTGTATACAACGGCAATGCGTACGCCGTACCTTTCGTTGATACGATAGTGGATATGCCTGTAGGCACATCTTCGCAGATAGTGCTCGACGATGATATACCGTTCATGCAGCTTGTTTATCACGGAATAGTGAATTATTATTCGCTGCCGGTGAACAGTCAGCCGTATGAAGAGTTTTACACACTTAAATCCATTGAGTACGGGTCTTTGATGTCGTACGAGATAACCGAACAGGAAACGAGTGAACTTTTCTACACATATTATGACAGTCTCTACCGTTCCGAATACAACAACCTTAAAGAAGAGATCGTTGAACGGTATAATATCACAAATGAAGCGGTCAAGCCGTTTGCATCACTTGAAATGACAGATCATTACAGAGTGGACGATGACTACGATGTGTTCTGTACTGAATATTCGGACGGGACCAAGGTATATGTCTGCTATGAGACGGGTAATGTGTCCGTTACGGACAGCACAAACGGAAGGACGATCTCGTTTGACGGAAACGGATATCAAATTTTACAGAAGGGAGGGGAATAATGCATGGCTAAACAACAGATTAAGGCTAAGAAAAAGCTTGCCCATAAGCGCACATTAGGCAGTATTATTTCCTTTGAAAGGAGAAAGACGATTGAAGGCTGGGGTTTCGCTCTCCCGTGGCTTATAGGTTTTGTGATGTTTACACTCATACCGCTTGTATTGTCTATCAGGATCAGCTTCTTTATCACGCAGCTGACGGACCTGTATGGCTTTGAAGGCCACAGTCAGTGGGTCGGATTCCAGAATTACAAGGATATCATTCAGGATCCGAGCGTAGGCGAGGCCGTGTTCAATTCGTTTGCCAATGCATTGTACCAGGTTCCCATAATTGTCTTCTTCGCGCTTTTTGTTGCTGTTCTTCTGAAACAGAAGTTCCCGGGCAGAGTATACTTCAGGGTCATATTCTTTATACCGGTAATACTCGCGGGTGTCATAATGAGCTATCTGTTCAATGACGGCGTCGGAAGCGTAAATGTTTTCGGAAGCATTGTGAGCAACAGCTCCGGATGGATGGGCAACATTCTCGGAGGCAGATTGACACAGTATATAGGAAATATAATGTGGAGCAGCAGTGTTGAGATACTTATTTTCCTTGCAGCCCTTCAGAGCGTTCCCGATATACTTTATGAGGTTGTTGAACTGGACGGCGCCTCCGCATGGGAATCATTCTGGCATGTAACCCTGCCTTACATATCACCGTTCGTGATACTTAATTTTGTATATGCGCTCGTCGATTCGTTTGTGAAATATGACAATCCTATAATGAGTATGATGAAACAGATGACTGATACAGGTACGAAATACGGTATGGCATCGGCTCTGAGCTGGATGTATATGCTCATGTCGCTTCTTACGATACTGATATTCATACTTCTTACGAGGAGGTGGCTCAGATGACTAATGCGATACGCAGAACAGTGGATTTTGTGCAGCGCTATATTGACAGATACCGCAATTTGGGCTATAAGGCAAAGAAAAAGATACGCTTTATAATAGGAAGGATATTCCTGTATTATGTGCTGATAGAGCTCGCATATCTGTTCCTGCTGCCGTTCATATACATTCTGACAACGTCTATGATGTCTTACCAGGACTATCTGGATCCTACCGTCGAGTGGATACCGACTGCTTTTGAATGGAAGAATTTCAAGGATGCGTGGATAGGGCTGAATTATCCGAGAGCGTTCCTTAATTCGCTTGTCACTTCATTGGGAAGCGCTTTGTTGCAGGCGGTATCGTGCGCGATAATCGGTTACGCTCTGGGAAGATTCCGTTTCAAAGGCAAGACATTGCTGTTTGTTTTAGTCATACTTGTACTGCTCATACCGCCTCAGACGACCATACTTTCTACTTACGGTGTGTGGGCAACGTTCAGCATGACAAATACGTATTTTCCTATACTGGTGCCGGCTCTGTTCGGTCTGGGACTAAGAGGAGCCTTGTTCGCGCTGATATATATGTACTTCTTCCAGCGTGTGCCGGATGCAATGGATGATGCCGCGCGTATAGACGGTGCCGGTCCGTTCAGAGTATTTATACAGATAATGCTCCCTCTTGTTAAGTCGGCCATTTCAATAGTGTTCATATTCTCTTTTGTGTGGCATTGGAACGACAATTACGAGGCGCCTACGTATATGTATAATCAGGAAATGCTCACGCTTCAGCCGAAGTTGGAGAAAATACAGCAGTACTATTCCGAAGCTTTGGGGTATTCCGGTGAAGCGAGTGACTTTGAAAAGGCCATGACCGAGCCTATGCTCTTCGCAGGATGTCTCCTCACGCTGCTGCCCGTGCTGATAGTCTATATAGCAGGACAGAATAAGCTTGCGTCGGGTATCGAGCGTCTTGGCGTTATAGAATAACGGAGGTTGTTTCTATGTTAAGTAAATTGCGCAAAACCGCTGTATGCATGATCTCGCTTGTTATCGCTTTTTCCATTGTGGGGTGCAGCGGAAGCAAGAAGCAGAATGACAGCGGGTCAGGTTCTGCGGTGAACTATATTCCGGAAGATCTTGCAGGCAATCTTGTGCTTTCCGGATATTCCAATTATGAAAATGACAACGATCTGTTCTTCTTTGCTCAGGCATTCGCCCTTCAGTATCCGAGCGTCGACGTTCAGATAGATAACGGATATTCGTACGATGAGTATATAGAAACGCTTGACGATAGGATCATGAGCGGAGATATAGGCGATGTGATCGTCATACCTTCAAGCAAGGTCGCGGAGTACGCGGAGAAGGGTTGGATACTTGACCTCAGTGAAGATGCCTACGGCGTGATAGATTATACGGCAACGAGCTATAAACGCCTTTATCCGTCCGCCATATTTATGGAAGCGGCCTATTCCGCCGCGATGTATGACGGAAGGTTCTATATGTGTCCGACGGAATACCTTAATCAAGCCGTCATACTGAATCTCGATATGCTTGATAAGGCGGGGATCGAGAATCCGGTTCCTAAAGACGACTGGACATGGGACGATCTGATCTCGTATGCCGAGGCTCTTTCGGAGCACGGCTGTGAAACTCCTGTCCTGATGAATTATTCCGATTATTCGATTTGGGGCACATTTGCCAGAGGCTTCGGAGGAAATCTCTACAGCGACGTTGATTTCGCATCGAAAAATGTCGAGCTGGATCTGACAGACCCTAATGTAATAGAAGGCTTTAAATATCTCGCCGACAATTTTCTGAGAACGGGGTATGCGTCCGAAAAGCAGACAAAGGATGTATCGGCCGACGAGCTTTCAAAATACGGGATAATAATCGCGGATCATGCCGATGTGGTCAGATGGCAGAAGGCTCTGTCTGAGAGTACGGATGAAGGCGGCTTCAATTGGGAATTCGCCCATATGCCGGGATTCAAGGGAACAGACGAGAACGGCAAGGAGATCGTTATTAAAAATATAGGAGTCGAGGCACTGGGGCTTGCGGTCATAAATCATGATGTTGTGGATGCTTTGAGCGGCAGCGGCGCCGATGATATAGAAATGACGGATGAAGAACGCCAGGAGGCTGAAGAAAACAGAAAGAGCACAATAAAAAATGCCAAGACGCTTGCCCTGTATGCGATGGTCGAGGATGCGGCCGTTGCTTACTGCGGGAGCGGAGGATACAAAGTACCGGCTCTCAAATCGGCTAACCTGATGAAATTCTGGCGTGAATATCCTCTGTCCGGTAAGAACACATCTGTTTTCTCACTGTATTCGGCTTCGGATTATCCGGCGGTCATCACATCGTTTATGTCATGGAGCGCGTCAGGTGAGATCACGGACAATATTGCGGAAATATTTAATAAATATGCCGCCGATACGAGTCTTGAACACATAGATGATCTTGTACAGGAGATACAGGATGCTGCCAATGCGAATCAGTAATGACGGCATCAGGGCCACTTTGCAAAACGTTTAATATGTTTTTAATATTTTGTAAAGTCGCATTCAATTTGAATTGCACGATGCTTTTTAATATTGACAAATGTATGCCGTGAGGAGTAATATCTAAACATATCGTAATGCATACAGGTATATTTATTAAGGTAGTTGGTATTTTATTATATAACAGGAGGTTTAATGACAATGAAAAAGTACTTAAAAAGTACAGCGGTGATTGTGCTTGTCATTGCAATGACGTTTGCAATGCTCGCCTGCAGTAAACCGCCGATCGTGAGTCAGGAAGAATTTGAAAACGCCGAAGAGAACGGCGTAGCTGAAGGCGATGTAATGTTTACATATTCGCCCGCTTCAATGAGTGCTGACTATAAAGCAGCCGCGGATAATTTTATTAACGCATTTGAAGCAAAATATCAGAATGTAAAGGTTGAACGCGATTACACAGCTACTTCCGATGCCAGAATAGCATCTGCGGAAATAGGAGATGTTTTCTATTTTGCCGAGGTTTCAACGTACAAGTATGCCGTTACCGACAGAGCTTTACTTCCTCTTAACGGATTCCTTGATAATTTTGATATAGACCAGAGCGATGTTTACAGCGGTATCTACCGTCTCGGATTGGTAAACGGCCGTCTGTATTTCGTACCGAGAGACTACAACCATGTTGTATTTATTTACAATAAGTCGGCTGTCACGGAAGCCGGTCTCAATGCGAGCGTTGTGCCTGATTGGACATGGGAAGGATTCCAGACACTGGCTGCACAGCTCTACGATGAGAACGGAGATTATTATCCGCTCAGCTACAACATGACAGAATCTTCGAGATTTGTTCCGTTCTTTGAAGCTTACACTTCATCGAGAAGCGCATGGTGCGATACGGCTACTAAGAAGATAACATTTATAGATGATGAAGGCCTTATACTCCGCGCAGTGGGCGAGCTGCTCGACATGGCTGCACAGGGACAGGTCCTGATACCCGGCGTTAACCAGGGAGCCGACAGCTTTAAGGGCAAGCAGGCCATATTCAGCGATATCGTTTATCCTAATGTTCAGACTTCCGGTAAAGAATTCGACAACAGGAATGTTGACTGGGATCTTATAAATATGCCTTTGTTCCAGAATCCTTCGTTCGGATGCGGCGCTTCGGGCGTTGGCGTTTTCTCAAGAACGAGAAATGTTGCAGGTGCTGCGGCTCTTGCTCTGTTCTTCCTTACACCGGAAGGCCAGCGTGCATTTAACTCAGGTAAAGGCGGTTCTGTTCCGCTTCTTAAATCACTCGATGTAGAAGGGTACAATGCATGGAAGTATCCGGACGATCCTGACTGGAGCGGAAAGAACTGGGATGCATTTGTATATCTTGCGGATACGGCTTCTACGCCTGCACAGGTAAACTGCAGAATGCCTATAGAGGTTGCTGAGATAATAAGCAGGAATATTACTTCCATTTTGTCACAGGATCTGAAAGGATCACAGGATTATGTAGACGGATTCAGAGCTCTTGAGACACAGTGCAATGAGACATGGTCCAAACTCAGTATTTAGTAACGCATCGATCTTGTGTCAGTAATCTTATCCCGCGCAGACATTGTACTGCGCGGGATAATTTTCATAAGAAAATAAGTAAAAAGCACATAATGAGCGGCGACATGACAGACTGCAATATTTTACCTATCAAATAGTACCGGATCCGAACATTTCCGGATGCGAGTATACCGCATACCTGCATATGTACACTGCATCCCGACCATGCAGCGGCGGCGGATATGAGCATACATTTTAAACCGAAAGACAGACTGACGGCAGTGTGTGTGAGCGCTGAAAGTCCGCCGGTCATTTCGAGAAAAGAATATATGAGAGAGCGCGGCAGACTGCCGATATGAGGCACAAGCTTTACAAGTGATGATAAGGAAGCAAAAAAAATGATCACCGCGCCCACATAAAGTGCCGTATTCACGGAATTCATTATTGCTGAGGGAATGTCAGTGATATGAAACGACGCAGAGCTTTGGGCACCCGCACCGGAAGGTGAAATGCCGCTTGAACTGCAGCTTGCGCGGGGACTCGCACGGCTCATGAGTATGCCGCATAATAAAGCCGATATGACAGCAGATAGCCATATGAGAAGTCCGACTTTTACGCTTCCGAGATATGAACTGCCCACAACAGATGCCATGAAGACAGGTCCGACGTTGTTTGTAAAAGCCGAAAGCCGCGCGGCTTCTTCATCGGAAATATAGCCGGATGTTTTGAGATCGCATGTTATCCTGGCACCTATCGGGAAACCGCATATAAGGCCTAATATGACCGCTGCGCCGCATGCGGCGGGAAGTTTAAAGAGCTTTGCCGTCAATTGTTTTACGGGGGAGCATAAGCGCTCCGCCGCGCCGCTTGACACGATCAGTGAAGAAAGTATATAGAACGGGAGCATCACGGGCAGAACAGAGGAAAGAAATATGTCCAGAGCGTGTCTTGCCTCCGGAGCGCATGTGCCGCTGAAGACAACAAAAAGTATTATGAGTATAAAAGAAAATAAGCATAAAGCTGTAGATATCAGCATTCGCGGAGCCCGGCCCATATATCGGCGTTTACGATAATTCTATGCGCAGTAAACGTAAATATAACATAAAATAACGCCGGGACAGCACATACAAAAGTAAGTTTGTGTTTTGGCAATTTTCATTGTATAATTTATCGGAAATACAGATCTTGTGAGTGGGTAAGACAGCGTATGCATCACGGCGTGGGAAAGACTTATATCAAAAGAGAACGCAAATGGAATATAATATGCACACTGGCGGTGCTGCTTGTAATGGCGGTAGTCATAGGCATTTTTGAACTGCTGCCCGGAGATTCGCCCGAGCTCGGTTATTCCGAAATGAACGGACTCGGCCGATCATTCATGTACCCCTTTGTTTTCACGGACTCAAGAGACGATCTGTATGTTATGAAGGATGATATGTCAGTAACGGCCGTTGATGACAGCGTTTCTTCACCCGTGTATGACATACTGAACGATGATGTATATTATATAAAAGACAATTCACTGTACGAATATTCGCTCAAATCAAACGACAGAACGGTGCTTGATGAAAATACGGTTGAATTCAGCCTGCTCGGCAACAGGAGAGCGATAATATGCAAGAGCGGCAGCGGCGTGCTGAAGATCTACATGTTTAAGGGGAACCGAACGGAGCGCCTTACAGATACAGATGAAAATACAGCCGGAGTACATTCGTACTGCGTATCGGACGAGGGAGTATTGTTCTCGGACGGAGCAAGGCTTATGTATGCCGATTATCTCGGGCGCACAAAGGAAATAAGCGGGTCGCTCAATGCGTCAAGGAAATTTTATATATCGGATGACGGAAACCTCATATGCTATTATGAAGACAACACAATGTATATAAAAGATTCCGACGGTGAAACAAAATACAGAGGCGAAAACGTAGGACCGGTACTGTACCAGCAGAGTCCCGTATTCATTTCACCCTCAACATCGGAGCGTGAGAGCGGAGACGGCGTGCCGCTCAGGTATTTTATAAAGGATATAGGCACGTCCGGTGAAAATACGGTGGGCACTCTGCAGTATTTCACGGGAGAGGAAATGAAAACAGTCGCCGAAAATGTGTATAAAGTCATATATTACTCGCGTGACGACGATTTTATACTGTATTCGGTGCCGGACGGAAGCGGAATGACCGTATATATGTCGACGGGCGGCAGGACGCCTGTAAGGCAGATACAGTGCGGGACGGATTATAATTTCATATTTGACGACAGGACAAACTATCTGTACTATCAGGACAGTGATTCGGCGCTTTACAGATATGACATATACGATGTCAATGTAAAGACTGTAAAAGTGGCGGACAGCTCGGGAAATATTTTTGACTACTACAACAGACCCTTCGTGGTGTATGAAGATGCCGTGAGCGATGAAATATATATTGTCCTCAAGGATAAAATAGAAAGGATAAATTCAAAAGCGGAAATGCGCCTTTACGGCAGAAACAGCGACACGTATCTGCTGTGCAGGCAGAATGCGGACGGCAATATGACGATCGATTACGTGAGCGGCGACAGACTTACGAGAATAGCCGGCGACGCAGGCGCTTCTGTATTTTTTGACAGAGATATAGAAAATATCATATATAACGAAAATGACTCACTGTATGTCTGGAGGAACGGGATCAGCACAAATGCGGGGAATTACCGCAATATAAAAGCAACGGATGTAATAAAATGAAAAAGCGTGTATTTCGTGTACAGAGCAAAATAAAATATGCGGTATGCGTGCTCGCCCTGCTTGTGTCGGCGGGATATTTTACGGGATGCAGAGACGGATTTTCGGCAAAGCCTCCCGTACTGAAGCCTCCTACGCCGAACATAGATACAGTGACAACGCCGGGAAGCGATAACGAAAATATAAATACACCCGACCCGGAGCTCGAGATACATTTTAACGATATAAATCTTGAAAATGCAGTGAGGACGAAAATAGGGAAGAGCATGGGCGTCATAACGCGTTCGGACGTTGAGGATATAAAGGCGCTGTCCGCAAGAGTACAGGGTATCACGAACATAGACGCGCTTTCGTATTTCGTAAATCTCGAAGAGCTCGATCTTACCGGAAACAGGATAACGGATTTTTCGCCGCTCTCGCAGCTCACGTCCCTGAAGAAACTGAATATATCCAAAAATTACAACGTAGTTTCGGGCGCCTCCGGCGCAAGCGGTCTCGATATATCATTCCTTAAAACACTGCTGCTGCTTGAAGAACTGGACGCTTCGGACAACATGCTCTCCGACATAACGCCTGTTTCGTATCTGGTATCACTAAAAAAACTCACGCTCAGCAGAAACAGGATAACAGACATAATGCCCATAGCATCGTGCAGAGCGCTAACATATATTGACCTGTCATATAATTACGGCATAAATGCGGACAATACAGAGCGCGGCATATCGGATCTGTCGCCTCTTTTTCAGTGCACGGAGCTGACACAGCTCATAGCGAGCCACAATCTGATAAGCCGCACGGAGGGCATAGAGGCACTCGGAAATCTCGTGTACATAGATCTGGAAGACAATTATGTCGATTCGCTGGAGAGTCTGGCAAAGGTAAGTCGGCTTGAAACACTGCTCATGCACGGGAACAGTCTCCTCAGCATCGATCCGCTCACGGACAATAAAACGGTGTCGGTGCTCGATGTGTCGCTGAATATGATATCCGATTTTACGCCTATAAGGACAATGAGCGCACTCGAAAAGCTTGTATGGGAGCAGAACAACATAAAGGATTATACGCCCATAGACGAATTTGTCGCCGCACACCCGTAGGAGGTATATATGAGAGTGATATTGGCGTCGTCCTCCGTACAGAGGCAGGACATATTTAAAATGATAGGTTTAAAATATGAGATCGTGACGAGCAATGCCTGCGAAAAGAGCGACAAAGAAAAGCCCGATGAATATGCGGAGGATATTTCACGTAAGAAAGCTGTCTCCGTGCGCGGTAAGATAACAGGAGACGCCGTAATAATAGCTGCCGATACGATAGTATATTTTAACGGTAAGATATACGGAAAGCCTGCAAACAAGGAAGCGGCGGCGAAAGATCTGAGAGAGCTGTCGGGAAACGAGAGCTTCGCGTATACCGGCGTGACCATATTGGACACGTATAAAGGTAAAACGCTCACTTTCAGCTCAAAGACAGGCGTATATCTCAAAAAGATAAGCGAAGAAGAAATAAAGTGGTACGTGGATAATGAAAAAAAGGTACTGAATGCGTGCGGGTATGCCGCCATGGGCAAAGCGGCATTGTTTGTCGACAAGATAGACGGTGACTATAATGCCATGCTCGGGATATCGCCGGCACTCGTATTCGAAAAGCTGAAGGAATTGGGATACGGCATAGGCGATCTCGATTTCGTATGATCTTAAAGGAATAAAAATATCATGGAAGAACAAAACAGCGGAGTTAACAGTATAAACTGGTTCCCGGGTCATATGGCAAGAGCGCGCAGAGTGCTTGCGGAGAATCTGAAGCTGGCGGACGTCATATTCGAAGTGGTGGATGCCAGAATACCTGTCTCGAGCAGGAACCCGGAAATAGACAAGCTCATATCGCAAAAGCCCCGCATAATAATAGGAAATAAAAAAGATCTGTCGGATGCCGGTATGAACGCCTTCTGGAAAAAGCATTATGCATCCGAGGGTATTCCCGTATATTTCACGGACTGTAAAAGCGGAGAAGGAATAAGCGACGTGCTCCGTGCCGCAAGAGACATAATGTCTGAAAAATTCAAACGGTTCGAGTCGGCGGGGAGAAATAAGCCCGTCATAAGAGCCATGTCCGTAGGCATACCGAATGTGGGCAAATCGTCACTCATAAATAAGATAGCGGGCAGAAATGTCGCCGCTACGGGGGATAAACCGGGAGTCACACGCAACAAACAGTGGCTCAGGATAAATCCCGAGATATATCTTCTGGATATGCCGGGACTGTTGTGGCCTAAGCTTGACGACAGGCGCGCGGCAATAAGGCTCGCGGCAACGGGGGCGATCAAAAACGAAGTCATAGATATACAGGAGATAGCAATATTCGTTTTACAGTATACGGCGGAGCACTATGAGGGCCTTTTAGAAGAAAAATACGGCATAAAAAAAGAAAATATGACATGCCCTGCCGACTATCTCACGGCGTGCGGCAGGCGAAGGGGATGCCTCGTGAAGGGCGGAGAGGTCGACATGTACAGGGCCGCCTCTATAGTGCTCGACGATTTCAGAGGCGGGCGCATAGGGAAGATAACGCTGGACGGCCCGGAAATGACCGAAAAGGACGCGATATGACAGAAGAACATTTTAACGAACTGAGAGAATACGAAAGGAAGCTCGCAAAAGAGGGCTATACGATAATAGGCGGCGTGGACGAGGCCGGCAGGGGCCCGCTGGCGGGACCGGTGGCGGCGGCATGCGTGATAGTAAGAACGGAGGGGTCGTTCGCAAAGGGCGCCGACGACTCAAAGAAGATCTCAGAGAAGAAGCGCGAGGCACTTTATGACGAAATAAGATCGTTGTGCGTGTCATACGGCGTGTCAATGGTGGGAAATGAGAGGATAGACGAAATAAATATACTTCAGGCGACTTATGAGGCCATGCGCGCCGCGATAGAAAAGGCGACGGAAGGTCTTAAAGAAAGCCTTAAGGGAGACGCGCAGGAAAAGCCTGCTCTGCCTCAGGCGCTCCTTGTGGATCATGTCAGTATACCCGGCGTGTCCGTGCCGCAGATATCCATAACACACGGCGACGCCAGAAGCGTAACGATAGCGTCCGCATCGATACTCGCAAAAGTCGAAAGGGACAGGCTCATGAAAGAATATGACGTAAAATATCCGCAGTACGGATTTGCCGGGCACAAGGGATACGGCACAAAGGCGCACTGTGAGGCCATAGAAAAGTACGGGCCCTGCGAGATACACAGACTCACGTTCCTGAAAGGGATTTACGGAAAGAAAGGGTAAAATGAAAGTAAAAAATCCGCAATTTGTAATATCGGCCGTTTCACCGAAACAGTACCCGGGCGGGGATCTTCTCGATGTCGCCTTCGCGGGGCGGTCAAATGTGGGCAAATCGTCACTTATAAATGCTCTCGTGGGGAGAAAGAAACTGGCGTACAGCAGTGCAACGCAGGGCAAGACGAGGCAGATAAATTATTACAGCCTGGATGACGAACTCTATTTTGTGGATCTTCCCGGTTACGGTTACGCCGCTGTTTCAAAAGAAGAAAAGAATCAGTGGGGAAAGGTAATGGAGCAGTATCTGAACACGCGGAAGCAGCTGTACCTTATCATAATGCTGCTCGATGTGCGCCGTGTGCCGTCCGAGGAGGACAGCATAATGTACAGATGGATACTCTCCTCGGGTATAGACTATATAATAACCGCCACAAAAACGGACAAGCTGAGCCGCGCGCAGGTAAACGAAAATGTAAAAAAAATAAGAAGTACTTTACAAATACCTCCCGAAAAGGATATTATATGCGTATCGTCCGAAAAGAGGACGGGTATAGATGAGCTGTGGGCAGCCATAGACAGCTATATAACAGATGACAAGGAGTAGATCAGACAGATCATGACAGACAGTCAGAAAGTGAAAAAAGCGTTCATAACAAAAGAAAAGGCGGAGGAAACGGCAAAAAAATATCCTACGCCTTTTTATATTTACGATGAAAAGGGAATACGCGGCACCGCGCGCAGGCTTAAAGAGGCATTTTCATGGAATGAGGGCTTCAGAGAATATTATGCGGTCAAAGCATGCCCTAATCCTTTTATAGTAAAGATACTGAATGAAGAGGGCTGCGGAGCGGACTGCTCCTCATATACGGAGCTGATGCTCGCGGAAGGCTTGGGCATGAAGAACGATGATATAATGTTTTCATCGAACGCAACGCCCGCATGCGATTTTGAATATGCAAGAAAGCTCGGAGCGATAATAAATCTGGACGATTTTACGCATATAGATTTTCTGGCGGAGCACGGGGGGATACCCGAGGAGATCTGCCTGAGATACAACCCGGGAGGAAATTTCACGATAGGAAACCGCATAATGGGGAATCCGGGAGACGCGAAATACGGCATGACGCCCGAGCAGATAACGGAAGGCGTCAGGAAGCTCATGAAAATGGGCGCGAAGCGTTTCGGACTCCACGCATTCCTTGCCAGCAATATGACGGACAAGGACTATTATCCCACGCTCGCCGCGGAGCTTTTCAGGGTGGCTGTTAAGCTGCAGCGTGAAACGGGAGCGGAAATAAGCTTTGTGAATCTTTCCGGCGGGATAGGGATACCGTATAAGCCGGATGAAAAGGAAGCGGACATATTTTACATAGGGGACAAGGTGAGAGAGGCTTACGAAAACATAATAGCGCCCTCGTCCGTAAAGAGCCTCCGTATAAAGACAGAGCTCGGGCGCTACATGACGGGCCCTCACGGAATGCTCATAACGCGCATACTGCATGAGAAAAACACATACAAGCATTACCTCGGCGCCGATGCGTGCGCCGCGAATCTCATGCGTCCCGCCATGTACGGAGCATATCACCATATAGTCGTGCTGGGCAAGGAAAATGAGCCTCTGACACACAGATACGACGTGACGGGCGGGCTGTGTGAGAATAATGATAAATTTGCCGTCGACAGGATGCTGCCTGAAACGGTGCCCGGCGATATCATAGCGATACTTGACGCCGGCGCACACGGGTTTGCCATGGGTTACAACTATAACGGCAAGCTCAGGAGCGCAGAGCTCCTGCTCAGAGAAAACGGCGAGGTGCAGCTCATAAGGCGCGCGGAGACGCCCGCGGACTATTTCGCCACATTTGATTTCGCACTACCTGATGCTTTTCTCAAGCCGGGCACGTGACATCATGACGTGATGCCCGCATTTTAAGCATCTGAGAATAAGATCGGCCCCTACGCGCAGTATCTCCCACCGATTGCCGCCGCAGGGGTGATTTTTTTTAGTGGTCACTATCTGACCCACCGTGAAATCCGTCATCATTTCACACCCGCAAGCATTTTATTTATCCTTTCGCGAAGGTTTATGAGATAACTGTTGTCTATAAAATCAAATTTGTCGAAGCGGAGCTCCTCGAGTCCCAGCGCAATGCTCACGGCATCTCTCGGATTGGGGAATGTGCCCGCCATTTTTGAGGCGAGGGCTTCCATTGCACGCATATCCTGCATCGCTTCTCTGAATATTTCAAGTCTCAGAGAAGGCAGAGCGCTTCCGTCCTTTGAGGGGTATACCACGAAAGGATCGCCTCCGGGCACCCATCCTCCCGCCGTGGAAGTCGCGTACGGGTCGACGCTTTCCAGTGAAAGGTGAGTGTTGTAGAAATTGTAGCCCCACTGAAGGAAGCCTTCCGTACCGTATTTGAAAAGCTGCGCTCCCAGCATCCTGTTCCGCCATGCGGGGTATGCCAGGAATTTGTTAGCCGTTGTCACCTGTCCGCAGCAGTAGTATGCCCAAAGGTGAGGCGGACGCTCTTCTATAAATGCATGTATGTGGTCAAGCGCCACCACGGGGCACGTTACAAGACCGTTTCTGTAAAATGTTATGTCGGATAGCGCATCGAATATCCTGTCTGACGGAACGTATCTGCGCATGAATCCGGCACATTTTCTGTAATCCTCCATCACCTCGGCCGAAGGCTCGTCGGACACGTGAAAATAGCACTGATCGAAAACGCCCTCTGCTCTGAGCACGTCCGTAAGCTCGGGCAGCAGCTGCGACAGGAATGTCAGATACTCGTCGCTGCATCCGGGTGTCTCCCAGCCGAATATGCGCCTGTATTCCGTGCCGGAGGACGTCCTGCATTCGGCCATTACCTTCGGCGCATATTTGCACCCCCACTGCGTGAACAGGTGGGATATCTCAAAGTATCTTATGCCGGCCCTTTTACACATGGCGATCCATTTTGAGAGCTTTTCAAAACCGAATGAATATTTTACGTCGCCCGCAGCTCCGTCTGTTGACTCGCCTCCGTCTTCGTATCTTATAACGTCCACGAGCTGTATCGTGCGGCGCTCGCCTCCGGGGGCCGTGTCGAGAGGCGGTGTGAATATAGGCGTCAGCAGCATGTTTATGCCGTATTCCGCAGCGGTCTTCGCAAAATTCTCCGTCACTCTCCAGTACTCATCGCTGTCAAATTCAAAGCCGTAGTAATTACACAGGCTGTCGGTGTGGAACCAGTGTGTGACTGTGAGCCTCTGCTCCGGAAGCTCCGCGTCAAGCACATCCAGCGTGAAAGTCTCCGAGTGATCCGCATCGTTTGAAATGTGCACGGTAATATCGTATTTTCCGGGAGCGACGGGCTTTTTCGAGGCGTCTATGCTTATGAATACGGATCTCCATGCGTTGCTGTACACCCATCTGACGGCGGGAAGCTCACGTAAGATATCGGGGAACAGCCCGGGCTCGGGGTGGTCGCAGCTTTTAAGTGTCCTGTCATACATGGGCATGTCGCACGGAACATAATCTACATATCTTATGCTTATGATGTCTTTTATTTCATCCGGCGCTTCCGTGAAAATGTTCACGGTGCCCTGAAAAGGCGCATCAGCCCTGTACGCTGCCTGAAAAGAATATACTTCATTCTTGAGCATGCAGCCGCTCTGCAGCCTGTCCTTTATGTCGATATCCCTGTCCGGGTATACTTTGGCAAGTGAATTTAAAAGCTCGATCTTTATCATGGAATCGCTCCCTGTCTTTATTTTATAATATTGTGTGACACGCGTCTGATTATAAAACATAAACGCATTTATTGCAAATCAAGTTAAGGCGCAGCCGCGCATTGCGGCGCATCTGCGCATCACGGTATGAGTTTTCGCAGAACGGGTACTTTTTTAAGTATTAGGACGACGGCCAGCCCTATGGCGTATATTATAAAAGGCGCGATGAGCCTGAAGGGCCATGTGTATATCCTGATGAATTTCACGATGAGCTCCCTGAATATCAACATATGTATGAGATAGATGCCGAAGCTGCACCCGGCTGTTTTACGGAGAACCGAGGCAAGCCTCGGGCGGGCGCTTACGAACGAGTCTATGGGACTGTACCTGAAGAGCACGAATACGGCGGAGGCGAGCAGTACAGAATAAAATCCGATGTAATTGAAAAGCGTCTTGTCGATTGCGCCCTTTGCTGTCGAGCTTACGTATGTGTAAATAAGCCTGAAAAGGCCTCCCGCCGCGCCGAGCAGGTATATCGCGATCCGGCTTTTCTTTGGGATATCCTCCGTCGAAAGAATATAGCCGAGGAGCACGAAAATAACGTACCCTCCCGCAACGGGTATCGTCATGTTTGAATTGTGTGAAATGCCGGCAAGGGGCAGCACGACGGGCAGCACGCTCATGAGTATGAAAGCGGCTCCCGTCATGTACCGTAAAATGCGTCTGTTGTCTTTAAGGAGCGAAAGCACGGGCATCGCGATATAGACCGCGAAAAGCGGTATGAAAAACCAGTATATGTTTTCCGCCTTAGTAAGTATTATGCTGTTTATCCACACTCTCGGATCCGAAAGGAACGATTCGCCCGAATATATCAGAACATTCAGGAGCGACCAGAATATAAAGGGTATCACAGTCTTTGTGGATCTTCGCAAAAAGAACGTTTTAGTGTCGTATTTATCCCGATAGTCCATGAGTGTCGCTCCGGAGAGCATGAAGAAAACGGGTACGGGCCAATACAGCCACACTTCTATGAGAAGCGCCTGCTTCCATGCGAGATTGTCCGCGTATATGTGAGCATTGCCGTTACAGTGGAGAAATATCACTCCGAGGCACGCAGCTATATTCAAAACGTCAAAATATGCGATGCGTCTGTTCATTTGTAAAATTTCCTTCTGAAGTCCTGTCCGGTTAGATTATAAGTTCTTTTTGCCCAAAATGCAACGCGGTCATTGATCACAGAGTCATTGATCACAGAGTCTCGTTTTTAAGAGCATCTATGGGGTTATCCTTTTTTATCTTGTTTGTTGCATATATCATGGTGACAAACACAACCAGGAATATGCTGAGGCTTGCAATGCATATAGCCGGCCACGGCAAATGAAAAGTCGTCTCATACCCTGTCGTGACGGTCTTGTAGATCAGCCATGTGATCCCACATGCAACCGGCAGGCCGTACAAAAGCGCTCTCGAACCGTAGAGGAGGCATTCAAAGTCCATCATCCGTTTAAAGCTCTTTTGAGACATGCCGACGGATTTCAGCATGGCAAATTCTCTCCGCCTGAGGCTTATATTGGTAGAGATCGTGTTGAAAACATTCGCCGCGGCGATCAGAGAGATCAGAACTGTAAAACCGTATGAAAATACGCGTATGACAGTGACGATATTCCGATTTGATTCAGCCCGTTCGGCATAATCATACAGAGTATCGGAACGTAATCCGCATTCGTTAAGCAGCTCTTTGACAGCTTCTTCGCTTTCCGCGTGATCGTCCGATACGATCGTAAAATAATATGTGCGGGCATTCTCATCAATATAATCTTTGAACACCGCATTTGTAAGACTGATAGGATAAATAAGCCATATGCCGTCAACATCAAAAATAAAATCCGGTCTTTCGGTCAAGACACTGCCTGTTTTGAGAACTGTACTTACCGTTGCCTCTTCTGCAGTCAGCTTTATAATATTGCCGTCTTTATATTCTGTGCCATCCTTGATGTAACGGTATATACTGTTTCCGTCGCTGTCACGGTCTATGTCATACAACGTGTACCCCGGGATATCTTTTTTTGTACGTAAGATCACTTCGGATTCATTACTGTTGAAAAATTTTACAGTCTCATATTTTTGAGTCTTATCATTAAATTGATTTATGCCGTCCAATGCCACGGCGCGCGGATCCTCCCGATCGAAGAACTTTTCCTCGCTCAGTCCGTGCTTTTTCAGCAGATCCTTAAATGTATCATCATCCGCAAATGCCACATTCACCCGAGCTTGATCTTTTTTGATAAAAGAAGCGCCGCTTTCAGTGAGATATTCTGAACCTATCTCCGTATCATCCCCGAAGAGCAGACGTGAATATGCGCAGCCTGTAACCGACTTTGCATACCCGATACGCTCAAGCAGCATGTCCGGTGAAATATTTTTAAAGGCATCGGCAGAAGCCTGATATAAAAGATCGTAACCTACTGACCTGAACCCGCTGTAAACTGTTTCCGTAAGGTATTCTGTAAAGGCCGATGCAGAGACAAACAGTACAATGCTCATAAACAGGCTCATAACAGTCGTGCGGTATTTCTTCCTGTCCCGTTTATAATGCTTGCTCGCAAGAACACCGGGAAGGCCGAACAGCCTGTATGTCAGCTTAGATGTTTTTGCAATTCTGCCTTTATCGGTAATATCCGCATTTTGCCGTATTGCCTCCACCGCGGAAACCTTTGCGGCACGTTCAGACGGTATCCGCGCGGAAATAAGAACAGTAACGAGAGCAACTGCCGCTGCGATCAGAACAGACGCCGGAGAAACACTCAGTGTCATATCTATGCTGCTGAAGCCAAATGAATGAAATTTGTTTCCTATGAACATGAGCGTTATACCGATCCCGCCTATGCCTGCAATGATACCGAGCGGGATCCCGATGATACTGACAGCGAAAGCTTCAAAAAGCACCATGCGGCGAAGCTGTTTTTTTGTGGCGCCTACGGAGGATAGCAGACCAAACTGCCGGGTACGTTCCGATACCGAAATTGAGAAAGCATTGTATATCAGTGCCACAGAACCGAATATTATAAGCGCTGTCACTATCGCTGCAAGGCCGTAAAGCATTTTCATCAGTGAATCAAAGCGGAGACTGCCTGTATACAAGAGCAGATCACGGTTTGTTTCATTACCTAAATGATTTTCTTTCATAAAATCGTAAATATCGCCCGGATCCTTCATGCGGAAATACACATCGTATAAATAACTGTCGGATGCCTCCGTGTCCGCGAGTGTGAGCGCTGTGTACCCCGGTGCAGATGTATCTTCAATACGCCAGTTCAGTCTCTTGTAAAATCCCGATACAGTGTATGTGCGGGTCTCTCTTGTCTCTAACGATTCACCGTTGAACACCGTTTCACCGTTATCGATGATATAGCACGGAGTGTCCTGTGTCAGCACATCGCCGCCCATAATGCGCTGCCCGAGTGAAAGTGTGAGCTCATCGCCTATATTGTATTTTACTCCTCCGTTTGTGTACAGGTGCTCAGGCAGCAGAATTTCACTTGTCGATGACGGAAAGCTGCCGGATGTTATGTGAACAGGTAATACACTGTCTGCTTTATCACCGGCACCGAGCAGATAAATATACGGCTTAAACTCATTTTCACAGCCTTTCGCAAGGGCATATCCCAGCTCCTGAAGGTATACCGAGCCTTCAGCGTCACTGCTGTCCCTGACCGTTTCATATGTTGCATATTCCGTTCCGAGTACTCTGCCGTGCCAATTCCCGACAGAATAGATCTGCTCCCTCAATGCGTAATTCCGGACGCTCTGTGCAAATGTTGTTACTGCGCATATCATTGAGGCCGAGAGTATGATGCCTATGACTGTCACGGCCGTTCTCGTGCGATTCTTTTTTAATGACTGAAGTGTCAATTTACTGAATACATTCATATGCGTATCACCTCATCCCGGGTGATACGGCCGTCCTCGATCGATATGATACGATCTGCCTGAAGGGCGATGTTTTCATCGTGCGTTATTATTACGAGCGTCTGATCGTATTTTTTATTAGATAATTTTAAAAGCTCCGTTATTTCCCGGCTGTTTACGGAATCCAGATTTCCGGTGGGCTCATCCGCGAGTACAACGGAAGGAGCGTTCATAAGGGCCCTGCCTATAGACACCCTTTGCTGCTGTCCGCCTGAAAGCTGGTTTGGCAGATGATTTTCTCTTCCGGTCAGCTTCAATGTCCTGAGCAGCTCGTTCAGACGGTCTTTGTTCACCTTTCTTCCGTCCATCAGTACGGGAAGTGTGATATTCTCTGTTACATTCAGCACGGGAATAAGATTGTAAAATTGATATATGAGCCCTACCTGTCTCCGGCGGAAAACAGCGAGCTGTTCGTCATTCTGTGCGTAAACGTCGCAGCCGTCCAAATACACTTTTCCGCTTGTAGGCTTATCCACTCCGCCCAATATATGCAGTAATGTAGATTTGCCTGAACCGGAAGGCCCTATTATAGCGATGAATTCTCCTTTACTTACAGAAAAGGAAACATGATCCAGTGCCTTGACACGATTCTCACCCTTGCCGTATGTCTTGCAAAGTTCTTCCACCCGTAATATTTCCATAATGTAAACCCCTTTCATATGTATACGGGTCTATTTTACTTTGTCAGTATGACCGGGAGGTGACACCGAAATAACAAAAACGTCACCTGCAGTTGACTATACAGTCGTCTTATAAAACCGGACAGTAAAGACAGCCCCGTTTGGCTCACGGTTTTTTGCTCTTACTGTCCCGTTCTGTGCCCTGATTATTGTTCCTGCGAGAGAAAGTCCTATGCCGAAGCTCTTGTCATCCGAATTCTTTCCTTTGTAGAAGCGTTCAAATATATGCGGAAGATCTGTTTTATCAATGCCGCTGCCGCTGTCGGAGATCACTATTTCGGTATACAGTGCGTTTTCACTTGCATTTATATCGATCGTGCCGCCTTTCGGCGTGTGTTCCATACAGTTCTTCAATATATTTCCCATAGCCTCCGCCGTCCATGCGATGTCGCCGGTGAAATTGCCTTCGGCTTTTACCGAAAGGTTCTGCTCGCGCAGTTCTAAAGGGATCATGAGAGGAGCAGTAAATTCATTTACAAGTTGCTCTGCCGGGATCGTTTCCTTCTTTAAATGTACTGTCCCGGCGTCCAGACCGGACATTTTTAAAAGAGATGTGACGAGCCAGTCGATCTTTGTAAGAAGACCCAGCAGCTCACGGCTCAGTTCTATCCTGCGTTCATACGGAATATCGGGCTTTGAAAAAGATGATACGATCAGATTGGCTGAAGTAAGGGGCGTCCTTATCTGGTGTGAGATATCTGCGATCAGATCCGCAAGATATATTTTGTCATATTGAAGCTGCTGCTTTTGTTCTCTGAGGCGGTTTGTCATTTTGTATATTTCATTCTGAAGAATGCCAAGCTCTCCCTCCTGATATTTTTCAAGAGATATTTTTATATCATCGCCGTGGAGTATACTGTCGATATCAGCGGAAAGATCGTAAATACGCCGATATCGCTTATATGTGACAAAGGTATGTATCGACAGAAAAATCGCCGAAAGCCCCAGCGTGAAGAAAAAGAAGCGCAGATTCCATACATAAGCGAACGCGGCCGCAATTGCAGACAGAGCGATCTGTAGTATGAGAGCTTTTATTATTTCATTATTCCTCAGAAATTTCATCATATGTTTGTCTTGTATCATATGTCCAGTTTATAACCGAGACCCCGGACGGTTTTGATAAGTTCCGGCTTTTGCGGATCGTCTTCAATTTTATCACGAAGCCGTTTAATATATACCGTGAGAGTATTGTCGTTCACGAAATCTCCGGCGATATCCCATATTGATTCCAGAAGCTGCGCGCGTGTGAGGACAGTGCCGCGATTATTCAGAAAATGAAGCAGTAAACGGTATTCCAGAGCGGAAAGATACAGATCTTTACCGTTCTTTTCCGCTATACCGTTAACTGTGTCCACCTTTACATTGCCTATATGTATGACCGAAGCCGTTCTGCCTGTAAGACGCAGGATATTTTTAATGCGTGATGCCAGTTCACGGGGCCGAAACGGCTTGGCAATGTAATCGTCTGCACCGAGTTCAAATCCGGCTACAGTACTGAATTCATCGTCTGACGCCGTGAGAAAAATGACAGGCATATCGTAATCCGATTTGATCGCTTTACAGATCGCGAAGCCGTTTCCGTCTGACAGAGAAATATCCAGAAGTACGAGATCGAATGATCCATTTTTTATTGCATTGAGTGCTGCTGTTTGTCCGGGAACACTCATTACATCATATCCTTCTCCGTTCAGGAATTCCGTGAGATTAACAGTTATTCCCTTGTCATCTTCTACAAGAAGTATCTTAGTCATACTTTTACATCATCCTCGGTTGCCGGGCGAATTTTACGCCGTCTCGCTCTTATTCTAACATAATAATATATCTTTATCTACAATCACAGTTCGCGTTCGCCCGGGTAAATATGCGGCAATTAAAATTTTAATGAAATAAAAAATAGGATATGGTAAAATAACCGGGTATCAAAAAAGGCATGACGATACCTGATACTGAAAGGAAAGAGAAGCTATGGCAAAAGGATTCAGAGGCGGCTTCGGAGCGAAGAACGGAAGCGGCAACAATATGCAGAAACTCATGCAGCAGGCTCAGGCCATGCAGAAGGAAATGGAGAAGGATCAGGCGGAGATCGCTGAAAAGCAGTTCGAAGCCACATCGGGCGGAGGCGCCGTTAAAGTCGTTATGAGCGGCGAGAAGAAGCTTCAGTCTCTTGAAATAAAGCCCGAGGTCGTCGATCCCGAGGATGTGGAAATGCTTCAGGATCTTATAACGGCGGCATTCAATGAATGCATAGATAAGATAGACAGCGAAACACAGGAAGCAATGGGCAAATACACGATGGGATTGTAAGGATGCGGGCATGAGCATATACGGTGAATCGGTCACAAAGCTTATAGAACAATTCGAGAAGCTCCCGGGCATAGGCCACAAATCCGCCCAGAGAATGGCATTTTCCGTTCTGGGAGGCACGGAGCAGGAAGCGGAGGAATTCGCGGAAGCCATTTTACACGCGAGAAAAGAGCTCAGATACTGTAAAATATGTCAGAACATGTCGGATCGGGACGTATGCGACATATGTTCGAATCCCGCGCGCGACAACGGTAAGATATGCGTTGTGGAGGAGCCGAGGGATGTGGTGGCGATGGAGAGAGCGAAGGCTTTTACGGGAAGGTACCATGTGCTGCACGGCTGCATGTCCCCCATAAACGGCATAGGGCCGGACGACATACGCATAAAGGAGCTGCTCGCGCGTATAGACGGCACTGTGACTGAGGTGATAACGGCGACGGATCCCGATGTTGAGGGTGAGGCCACAGCCATGTATATAGCGAGGCTCATAAAGCCTCTCGGAGTTAAGGTCACGCGTATAGCCCACGGAGTACCTGTCGGCGGAGACCTCGAATATGTGGATGAGGTCACGATAGCAAGAGCGCTTGAGAACAGAAAAGAGCTGTGAATATGTTAGAAAAACTGCAGGCGGCCGAAAACAGATATGAGGAGCTGACTCAGAAGCTTACCGATCCGGAGGTGCTGAGCGATACCGCGCTGTACAAAAACACGGCTACGGAGCACGCGGAGCTGCATGATCTCATATCGGTATACCGGGAATATCAGCGCGTGCTCGAAGAAAAGAACGAAGCGAGAGAAGCGCTTGAAGCGAATATAGACGATGAATTCAGAGAGCTTGTTAAAGAGGAATACAGGCTCAAAACGGATGAAGCCGCGGAGCTTGAAGAAAAGCTGCGCCTGCTGCTTGCACCCAAAGACCCGAATGACAGCAAAAACGTGATAGTCGAAATACGCCCGGGCGCGGGAGGCGAGGAAGCCGCACTGTTTGCCGCGGTACTTTTCAGGATGTATTTAAGATATGCGGAGCGTTCGGGATGGAAGGTAGAAACACTTAACGTCAGCGATACTGGAATAGGCGGTGTCAAGGAGTGCACGTTTACAGTCATAGGCAGAGGCGCATACAGCAGACTGAAATATGAAAGCGGCGTACACAGGGTCCAGCGCGTACCCGTAACAGAGGCGGGAGGCAGGATACACACATCAACTGCCACCGTGGCCGTTCTTCCCGAAATGGACGACGTAGAGGTAGATCTGAACATGAACGACGTGGATATAGATACGTACAGATCGAGCGGCGCGGGAGGACAGCATATAAACAAGACCGAATCCGCGATACGCCTTACCCACAGGCCTACCGGGATAGTCGTAACGTGTCAGGACGAAAAATCACAGCTCAAAAACAAAGAACGGGCGTTTAAGGTGCTCCGTTCCAAGCTGTATGAATTGCAAAAGGAGCAGCAGGACAGCTCTGTCGCCGAGACGAGGCGCAGCCAGGTGGGAAGCGGAGACAGGAGCGAGCGTATAAGGACGTATAACTATCCTCAGAACAGAGTGACGGATCACAGGATAGATCTTACATTATATAAACTCACATCGGTGCTCGACGGAGATCTGGATGAAATAATAGACTCGCTCACAACGAGCGAGCGCGCAGAAAAGCTGGGGCGCGGAGATGGGTAATAAAAATACCGAAATAATCAAAATAGACAGACATGACATAGACGGGCGCGCCGTAGCCCATTGCGCCGAAGTCATAAGGCGCGGCGGACTTGTATGCTTTCCTACAGAAACAGTATACGGCATAGGCGCAAATGCTATTGATGCGGCGGCCGTAGATTCAATATTCAGAGCAAAGGGCCGCCCTGCGGACAATCCGCTCATCGTACATATTGCGGATACGGATATGCTCCCCGGAGTAACCTCGTGCAAAGGCCGTCAACGCGAGATACTTTACAGACTGGCGGAACGCTTCTGGCCGGGCCCGCTTACCGTAATAGCGGAAAGAGCGGCCGGAGTGCCCGCAAACGTATCATGCGGACTTGACACTGTGGGGATACGTTTTCCGTCCCACGAAATAGCAAGAGCACTCATAGCCGTGTCGGGAGTGCCCATAGCGGCTCCCAGCGCCAATCTGTCGGGCAGACCGAGCCCCACGAGAGCATCCCATGTCATTGAGGACATGATGGGCAGGGCAGACGTCATAATAGACGGAGGCGAGTGCGACGTGGGCGTGGAATCCACGGTGTTTGACATAGCGGGAGATAAAATGAGCATTTTACGCCCGGGAGCGATCACTCTCGAAGATCTCTGCGAAGTGGTCGACGGCGCGGACGAGGTGGATTGGCGCAGACCGTTCGGTGAAGGGAAAAACGAGGCCCCGCGCTCGCCCGGCATGAAATACAGACATTATTCGCCCAAGGCGGAAGTGATAATATATGACGGGGACAGATCCTCCGTTGTAAAACGCATACTGCGTGAAATTAAAAAAAGAAAATTTGAGGGTTTTTCCGTCGGAGTCCTTGCAACGGATGAAAGCATTTGTTATTATAAAGGGGAAGGAACAGTCGTACAATCTTTAGGCAGCTCGGATGACAGTCTGCAGCAGGCATCAAATTTGTTTCATTGTCTGAGAAGGTTTGACGGCATGGGTGTCGATGTGATACTCGCGGAGGCGCTTCCCTCCGGCGGTGCAGGTGACGCTGTAATGAACAGGCTGTACCGGGCTGCGGGGGGAACGGTCGTTATATGCGGCGAAGCGCCCGAAACAACGTGAGGTTGCGTCTGTATGATGAAATGAGGTGCGATTTTTATTTTGAAACGTATTCTTTTCGTCTGCACGAGCAATACGTGCAGAAGCTTTCTGGCAGAGTATATTTTGAAAGACATGCTTGAAAGGGCCGATGAAGAGGGTAAACTCAACAAAAAAGATTACAAAGTAACATCCGCGGGGCTGTTTGCGCTTGAGGGCGATGAGGCGGGTGTCAGCGCCGTGCGCGTGCTTGAAGAATTGTACGGTATTGAAGACGCGGACAGACACAGCGCAAAGCAGACAGACGATGAGCTGATCGAAGAGAGCGACATGATAATCACAATGACGACAGATCATCAGCAGACGATAGAAACGGCATACCCGGACGCCGAGAATAAGACTTATACGCTCAATATACTGGCATACGGCGAGGACGGATTGAACGGAAAGACGGATATCGAGGATCCGTACCGCGGCGATTACGAAGATTATGAGGCGTGCGCTAAAGAAATAAAAGAAGCGCTTGATAAAGCATTTGACGCAATAGTGGAAATGGTCTGATATATATGAAACGTTTTAAAGTTATATTGCCTCTGCTCTTTGCACTGGCGGCGGTCCTGTTATGCGCGGGCTGTTCGGATCCCGCTGTTAAAGATGCAGATCATGATACAGAGGAGGATACGTCCGTGAACGAAATATTGATCTCGGCATTCTGGCCGCCTTCGAAGGGTTTTGCCACGCAAACGCAATACGATTATCTCAAAGAGGCAAATATAGATCTGCTCGAATGGGGTTCCGATCCTATATTCACCGACCCCGAAACTCTCGAAAAAACGCTTGAGCTGTGCTCGAAAAACGGCATAATGATAACGGTATGCGACGAAACATTCGGCGATATAACGGCAAAGTCGGACGATCAGCTCCGTGAGATAGCCGAAAAATATAAAAAGTATGACTGCGTGGCGGGATTTTACCTTAAAGACGAGCCACAGAACGCGAACGCTTACGGGCGCGTGACACGCGTCCTGACAGAAGCCATGCCGGGAGCCATATGTCAGATGAACATGCTGCCCATGGGAGCTCTTCCGGATTACAAAGGCCATATGGAGGACTGGATCAATGCGGCAGGCCCGGAGAATATACGTTATCTTTCCTTTGATCAGTATCCTTTCGCGCTCGAGGAGGGCTCTGTGCCCCAGATGTTCCCCAACATGGATATCGTCAGAAAAACAGGTCTTAAATACAATGTCGATACGGCTCTTTACATACAGGCGATAAGCTCGATAGGGCATTTCAGAAAACCCACGGGCAGCGAAACGAGGTACCATGTTTCGGCCGCGCTTGCTTACGGCTTTAAGAATATAAAATATTTTACGTGGATGACGCCTGTGGAAAGACCGGGAGAGACCTTCACGGACGCTATAATAAAGGCCGACGGCACGCCCGGGGAGACATATGACGATGTCGTGGATATCAATTCAAAGGTAAAAAAAGTGAGCAAGATACTCGGCAATCTCGACGCCGTGACAATATATCACAGCGGAAGACAGGATGCCGATACCGAAATGATACCCGAAAACTGGTACGTAACGGCGGATTGCGACGCCGATTTTCTCGTTTCACTCATGGTCGACAGAAATACCGGCAGAAATTATCTCATGTTCGTAAATAAGAATTTCAGCGAAACTGAGGATATCAAAGTCAGCCTGAACGGTATAGGTTCGCCGGAAGACGTGACTTCCGGATCCGCGTCTTCGACCGATGTGTCAGGCGGAAAGCTTGACATGACTGTGGAGGCCGGAGGCTTCAGGCTCTACAGACTGCCGGAGGGTACCGACCTGAGAGGGGAGCCCGTATATGATGTGAGCGAGAATATCGCGAGAGATAAGCCTGTATACTCATCCTTCTCTGTGGGAGCAAACGGATATTATACATGCAAGGCAAACGACGGCGTGCGCATACCCACGGAATCGGCGAAGGGCTGGCGCCTCAACGGCGACACAAAGACGGATACGGGCTGGATCATGGTCGATCTGCTCCGTGAAACGGATATAAACAGAGTGGATATGTACCCGGACGGCGATTACGGAACGGATAATTTCGCAAAACGTTTTCCTCTGGGATTCAGGATAGAGTATTCTTCCGACGCCGAGAACTGGAACACCGCCTTTGAAACGGATGATTATACGATCCCGGAGACCGGCGCGGCGGAGATACATTTTGACACCGTGAGAGCAAGATACGTGCGCCTTTACGTCACGAAATACAGAGTGAGCAGCTGCACTGCCGTCATAACTGAGCTTGAGATATACGATGACGACGGCAGCATACCGGAAGCGGTAAGGCCGCATGTGGAAACAGATAAATATGTCAATATGGAAAATATCGCCCACGGTAAAAAGGTGAAGGCATCTTCATCTTATGAAGCCGACGGTTGGGCTAAAAAGAATCTGACCGACGGCGGTCAGAACGGATGGACCACTATGCCGGGAACGCATGTGACGGATTCGGATGCGCCCGAATGGTGCAGCAT
>CANQOI010000015.1 GCA_947625435.1 uncultured Clostridia bacterium
TAGTGTAAATTCCGATGTCGATTCCTTTTGCATGAATTACTTCCTTGACGGGCTTTTTCATTTTCTTCACCTCTCAATGCGGCAGATTACAGTATTTTCATTTTTGTCCCAACTACATTATAGCGGATGAATATACAGCCGTCAATATGCAAAGATGATTTTCCCGAAAAAAGGGGAGAGTGCCCTTCCTTTTATTCAAGTGGCAGGGCATACCGCTGAAGTTGGTTGCCCTTTTTGAAAGTCATTTCAAAAAGTTCGGAAGCTATACGCTTGCTGACAACGCGCATGATGTTATCTTCAATATCGTCTTTCGATAGGAGATTCATGCTACCATACCATACGATTTCATTATCAATGACGGCATAATGTTCACAATTATCTTCGACAAGCTCAATGTTGAACCCGGCATTGCGTAATTCTTCCATTAACTCAATCCGATGCTCTTCACGACCGTACATATAGGAATCCGGATGCCAGGTGACGATGGTGACTTTTACACCAGCTTCCTGTCTTTCCTTAAGTAGTCTCAACATACGCATAACCTTGTGCTTGCCGAGTGTTGGACTGGATATAACGATATCGCTGACAGCCTCTTTAAGGTCTTGCTCGTATACTGTCCCATATGTGTCGTAGTCAAATATAGCATTAACGGTCTGCTTCTCTAGATGATTCTCATCATAAAGCCTATATCCAATATGTTTATAGGCTTTTAAGCGCTTGGCGTACATATTATCGAATACCGGAATATTTGCATCAATGTAATCGTAAATCATCACATTCTGCTTGCCCTTATAGTCTCGGTTAAGACGTCCGGCATATTGTTCAACCACACCTTTCCACGCGACGGGATCTGCCATGATTAGTGTGTCAAGCCGTGGGTAGTCAAAGCCTTCTCCGATAAGCTGACCTGTAGCGATAAGGATCAGTGTTTCTTCTGCCGGAACTAAATCCATTTGCATCCGGAGCTCGCGCTGCTCCTTTTTTGACTTATTACCGGTAAGCAGAAAAACATGATTTGCATAATCCTTTACAACATCATACAGGATTTCTGCATGATCTGTAAATCTGGTAAGAACTACCGGTGTTCTTCCGGAATCGATACATTGCTTTATATCATCAGCTATTTGCTCATTTCGCATATCATTATTACGAATGATTTCATATGCCTCGTTGATATGCAGTTTATCGCGTCTGTGAGGACTGACGGTCCTTGTAAATCGTGGAACTATCAGATGATCAATTCCTTGTTCTTTGGCTTTTTCCTTGGCGGTATATTGGAAACGTACAGGGCCGAGCAACATTTCATTTACCCTTTCAAGTCCGTCTCCCCGGAATGGCGTAGCAGTTACGCCGTAGATATATTTTGCGGATACTTCTTTCAGTGCCTTACTGACTGTTTCAGAAGCGCTGTGGTGGCATTCGTCTACAATGATCATTCCATACTCCTTCAGTCGGGAGTGAGCTTCACCTTTTTTGAAAAGAGATCCGACCATTGCAATGTCAATAATCCCGGTAGACGTATCCTTGGGCCCTTGAATGATTCCGATCAGGCTCTTACGTTTCTTTGTTCGACCGGATTTCGTTTTGTATTCCGGTAAAACCTCATTGATTGACAGAAAAGTTGTCAATGATTTTTCCCATTGTTCAATCAAAGATGATGATTCAAGCAGTATCAGGGTGTTGACCTTTTTCTGTGCGATCAAATTACCACATACAACGGTTTTCCCAAAGGCCGTAGCTGCACTTAATATGCCATTATCGTATTGTAGTAATTTATCAACGGCCTTTATCTGATTATCCCTGAGCTCACCGATGAAGCTAACATTCAATGTCAGTCCAGCACAACGCTCATCGAATAGCTTATATTGAATTCCGGCTTCGTTACAGCTTTCAATCAACTGATCCAGTAACCCACGGGGAATACAAATATATCCGCTGTCATCTTCGCCAAGATATATATATCTTGAATTTGCATAGTTAGACAGTCCAATAGCATTATTTTTAAAGAATACAGGGTTCAATAATGCTGCCATTCGCCGAATTTGATTTTGAATACGAGGCTTGAGATTTGAGGAATCAATATAAATTAAATTTGATAGTGTTATATTCATCTGTCCTGCAACATCAGACTTATTAAAAAGTTTATTGCGTTCCCAGGGCTTGACTTCGTCAGATGATGTAAACGGCGAAGCTATGTCGGTATCTTCCGATACATTCCATTTACGAAGAAAATCTTCAATCTGTTGTTCGGAAATTTTCAATGTTGTAAGCAGAGCTTTCCACTGGTCCGGGTAAGCATTCCAATCCGTATCAATAAAAGCACTGTTGCCTTCTTTCAAAGCTTGTCCTTGTAAAGGCAATGCAATCAGGTTTCCAAGTTCTCCGTCTACAAGAAAATCTTGAGCAGGAAGCATTCTGTCATAGAACCGAAAAGATGTCATATTAACAGATTCTGCGCCCTTATCAAGTAAAGCAAATCCGAATTTACGCGCAAGCATGGCGGGAACAGGCTTGTCGAAGAATAGCCAAACATGTGCGCCTTTACCGGAACGAGACCGTTCGACCAGTACAGGAATGTTATTCACATTGCATATTTCCCGAAGAGCATTTACTTCACCAATCCAGCTTTCATCTGTATTGGCATAATCATGCTCATCAGCACCCTTGTCATGATTATCAAAATCGAAAACAAGAAAGCGGCAGGACCCGTCCGGAAACAGAGGATAGATTCCTATCACATCGGAAGCATCTTCTTTTATTCCCTTCAAGTGATTCTCAATTTGCGTTCCTTCTAACGCTGTCCAGCTTCGATTGTTGCAGTCTTTGCATTTTACCTTATAACCGGAGGCTTTGGGGCAAATTCCTCTGCGCCAAAAGTTATCACACTGCGGATAATAGCCGGATTTACCGTTTGTTTTGTTTTGCGACCGCCTAGTGTAAACATCCATACGGCCCCAGAAATATGAAAAGAATTGTCGCGCTCGATTGCGGGTGATTTCTGCAGGAATTATACGCGCACCTTGGTCAGCGTAATAAAATTTTTTTTGAACGATGGGCGAACTTTCAGTAATTTGCGAATATTCTATCCCGGCATTTTGAAGAACGGCTTTGAGATAAGCATTTTCTTGCTCAAGATCCTTAATGTGCTCCTTCAGTGCTTCGATTTCTGAAATACTTTTTTCCATATTTTCGTCCTCCTCCGGTGGAGCTTGAATCAATCATAAATCAAATCTTTAATTTATGCTCCAAATCGGCCTCGAAGACTTGAATCTCCGCAAAGCAATCATCCAGTTTTGCAAAAATTTTATCTGCAGACAGTTCTTCATCAATATCAAAAGTGCTTGTCTTAAAGGGAATTCTCCACTTCCATTCCTCATTATCCTTTCTTACAGGATAAAATTTGTTAATTCGGTCGCATAGAGCCAAGAAATCATCAGTTGCATTTTGAGCACTGAGAGCTAAATGTATATATACGCTTCTTCCGGTTCGATTCACTATTTCATAGAAATAATGATTGTCTGTGCCCCATCCGCTCGGTCTTCCCGGAATATCAGGTATGATCTTGCTCATCCTATCGGTCATGAATCGTGTATAAGTACGATTACTCTTAGACAGATTCTCTATGACATTTGAACGTTCAACGGTCCATGAATGAAGAATCCCTGCAATATTTAAAAGTCTCATACAATTATCATCTTCATTTTGAAGATAGGGAAGTACTGTATTGCAAATCTTATTGCTCCATTCTGCGTGAAACCTTGCCATGCGAGGCCAGTCTGATTCATTAACAATGCTTACATCAGGAAGATGATAGCTGATCCATGACGCCTTACATCCATCTGCCCGCTCCCATGTAAGAGAAATACCAAGTTCAGTCTCAATTTCGTCTTTGTGACTGTATAGTAAATCAAATGCATTCTTGTTCTGAGCTGAATTTTCTTTGCCTAAGTAAAAGTCGATACGAGCGGAATCATAATTAGCTACGCAGCTTATTTTGAATCCGTTAATGCCGAAAAATCCTGATTCCGTATTAGCCGTGCCGGGACTGCAATTACTGAAAGTGCCTCTGTGAATATGCTGCTTCTGTATAATCGGTAGCGCGTATGTCCAGTAACGTTTTCTTATTTCAAAGCGATCTGCCTCAGCCATCTTTTCGCTTTCCTGATCTTTAAGATAAAATACGAGATCTATCGGATCGGCATTATACAAGGCAAACAGTCTGCGGAGTACAGATATTTTCAATGCTGTACTTGTGTTTCGCTCTACGAAAATACTTTCATCTATTTTCAACGCACTGCGTAAGCCGTCTTCGGAACTGCTGACATAGTTTGTTATGTCGGTACCGGAACTTGTTCTGTAAGCTAACCCGGAAAGTATACTCTTGTCCTTCCGATGCAGAAACTTAACTACATGCTCAAACATGTCAGCCCAACTGTTGACGGACTGCTCAATGTTCTGATAGCTGTACTTCACAATTTCTCTTCCGGTAAGCTCAATATTCTCGTCGTCAAGAGTACATGAATCAAATTCTTTTTTTGCCGGAACAAAAGCTGTTTTTGGAAATGCCCATATTTTTTTTGCAAGCGCAATCATTTCATTGTTGCGTTCTTCAAGTTCCGGCAGACCCCATGAATCTTTCGTGGCGATTTTTTGATTCATTTTCAGTCCGCTGGATTTGTATCCGCCTTTCTCGGAATCGCGCTTCTCGGCAAAGGTCTTATTGCTGAGATTAGGATTATATCCTGTAAGTGTCAGGTTTGCCAGCCTGTGCAGCCATGTATTATGAATCTCTGCAGCATTTGCACCGAGTGATTCTGTCCAGGCGGGCGTCAGATGTTGTGGCATAATGTGCTCGATTGTATAAATATTGTTATCGAGATGTGTATAAACATCCTTTGTTTCGATAGTGCCATAATTTTCAAAGCGCTCAAAGAGATACGCTTTGTACTTACCGCGCATCTGATATACTTGTTTTGAAGACAGTTCAGCAGTGAACTCTTCATCGTCAGGAAAACGTCCGCTCTCTTTCTTGGACAGTAGCGTATAGATAAATTTCTGAACATAGTTATCTGCCGTATTGTCATATCGCAGTATTTCCTTGTTAAGGTTCAAAAAAATTTTATTAAGGGCATTAGTAGGAACTTCACAGATATTCCTGCGGAAGAGATAATTCTCTGTGATAAGAAAAATCTGAAGCACATCTTCCGCCGATAATTTTCCGTCCTGATTAAGACGCAAAACTTCCATAAGAAAAGGACGTGTAACTACAATCTCAAGCCGCTTCATGCGATATAGGCAATCGTCTAATTTCTGATTTTTAAGATCACTCTTGCAGGTGAGAAGCTTATTATAAAAACGAGCGTATCTGCGGAGCTCATCCAATAGCGAATCTATAGGGAATTGAGTATTTTCCGCATATTCTTTGAATGCAAGGTACACGCTGTTAATTGAAGGAGTGACCTGCTGTTTCACGCTCAGATAATCTCTTATAAAGCCGCTGACGTCATTTTCGGTGCATCTTTCGATAGTTGTCCAATATGTATCATAAAGACGATTTTGATCCTTCGGTGGCTGACCCATCAAAATATAATTACGAATTTTGTCACCTTCTTGGAGTGCTAAACCTGTGGAATTAAGACTTTCAAAAATAAGCTGAGCATTGTCTCCCTGATCAAGCGTAATGCTTATGATCTCCAACTTGCCGATCGCACCGTACAAATCATCAATCGGGATTTCATCTTTCAAAATCCGGTTTCGGAAGTAACGGTAATTCAATGTGAGATTAGAATAAGGATCAAATTCTTCTTCCTCACCAAATAATCGTACTAACGCATTTAGGTCACTCTTTACCGGCCTGAGCTTTATTCTATCATCCTCCTTAGCCCAAGGTGAAATCAAAAAACGCTGGTTGATTTGTTCGTCGAGTCTGCCCTCATTAGAAGTGACTTCGCCTTTTGTAATGAGATTACGAATGGCTAAAAGCAAAAGCGTGACTGTTGTAAGACGCTGCTGTCCATCTATAATGTGATATTCAATCTTGCTGCCGTTTGGCACTACAGACGAGACAATGCTGCCGAAAAAATGACTATTTCTTTTCTCAAGAACCACCTTCTTAAGATCATCATATAGTTGCCTGCAGTTTTCCAACTTCCAATCATATCTTCTTTGGTAAACGGGAATGACGTATCGTTTATCTGCGCCTTCCATGAAACCGGTCATTTTTGTCTCTGAGCCTTTCATTCTCTTTGTTCTCCTTATCTATGAAGATAATTTCACGTACTTTTGTGTTTTTTCGTCAGTGAAATCTGAAAAAGATTGTTATCGATATACTACTCAACACTCATTTTGGACAATAAGCATACTGTCTCCACATGCCCGCTCTCCGGGAACATGTCCACGGGCTGCACGCGCCTGATCTCATATCCCACCGCGCACAAGACCTTAAGATCCCGCGCGAGCGTTGCCGGATTGCACGAAATATATATAATACATTCCGATCCCGACGCTATGACCGTATCAAGCAGGGAAGTGTCGCACCCCTTCCTCGGAGGGTCCAATATTATTACGGAGGGTACGCCGTGCTCTTCTATGACGCGCGGAGTTACATCTGACGCGTCACCGCAGTAGTAAAATGCATTAGTAATGCCGTTTTCAGCCGCATTTTTATTTGCGTCCCCGACAGCAGACGGCACGCATTCCACTCCCACGATCTTCACGCCAGTGCCCTTGCCTGTACCTGCGCCCTCGCAAGCACCCGCCGCAGTGCTCTCATCGGCGTCAGCCGCGCCCGCGCAGACGTTCAGATCTTCATTGGCGCCCGCCGCATCTGTGCCCGCCATGGCAAGGCGTCTGCCTTCGCACGCCATACGCGCCGCCAAATATATGCCTATAGTGCCTATCCCGCAGTAAATGTCATATATCATACGCGCATTCTTCGGGATAAGATCATATACAGCCCCGTATAGCCTCTCTGTTTGCGCCGGATTCACCTGGTAAAATGACAGCGGCGATATCCTGAAATGCGGTGCGCCCTCAAACGAGCCTATAGTGTCGCATATCGTCCTCTCTCCGCGCACATGCACCATGTCGCCGTCCAGCACGACATTCGTTTTACGGCTGTTAAAGCATATCCACACCGACATTACAAAGGAAAACGCACCCGTAAGCTCATCCGCCCATAGCTTGAGCACCTCCGGTAACGCTTCCTGTACCGCCCCCGCCCGCGCCGTTGCCACGCGCTGGCCGCCTGTGCCGGGTTTGGGCACGCGCATATTTACTATGAGCACCGCCATGGCCTCGTCTTCTTCGCCGCACCCGGCAGCTCCGTGGTTAGTGCGCACCATGAGCGCCCTCAGAAGTCCGCGCCCGGAGGTCTCGTCATATGCCGTCAGGCCGTGCTCATTTGCAAATTTCAATGTAAAATTCCTTATCTGCCGGCTCATTTCATTTTCAATCCTGCACCCGGCATCAGTCGCGCATCCGGCGTCAGCCCTGCGCTCGGCGTCAGACCAACACCCGGTGCCGGTGTCCGCTCCGCAGCGCTCCGTGTCCTCCGTGCCGCATCCGCTTCCGAGAGGCACCACTCTGTGAGAATTAAGAGCGTAGAACCCGCACACAACGCGCCCGTCCTGCCGAGCAAAAGGGTATATAGACTTGTTCCTGTATCCGAAGGGCAGGTCCGCGGCTATGACATCACATACGGCATCCGCGCAGGACTCGGGAAAACCGCCTATGCGCGTAAGACAGTCTATGACCCGCTGCTTTTTAAATGCAAGCTGCGATCCCATATCCAGATGACAGAAGGCACAGCCGCCGCAGCCCTTTGTAAAATGCGGGCACAGAGGCGGCTCCAGCCGGTGAGGGGAGGAGACGCTGAGAGAAAGCATTTTACCGACGGCATACGAACTTGTGACCTTGATTATGCGCACTGAAGCGCGCTCGCCCGGGAGCATACCGCGGCAGAACACGACCATGCCGTCATGCCTTCCCACGCCGCTCCCGTCTTCTGAAATATTGTCTGCCGTAAGCTCTATGATATCATTCTTATTCATAATATTAACTTATAATGCCTCCGAAATCTTACTCGGCGCTCTTGAGAGATTCGACCATTGAGATCCTCTTCAGCCTCCAGTGCATCAGGAAATTGACGAGCATGGAGAAGCCGAAAGTGAGCAGGGCAGAGAAAACATAGCTCAAAGCGCCTATATCGCGCCCGAACATAACGATCTCGACCTCTGCGGTGGTCACGACAAATGAGTGCAGATATATGCCGAGTATCAGCCCGGCTGCGATCCCGAATAACGTAAGTACCGCAGATTCCCTGAAAACATATGCCGTTACCTCGCTGTCAGTGAATCCGAGTACCTTGATCGTGGCTATTTCACGTATGCGCTCCGTTATATTAATATTTGCCAGATTGTATATCACGATAGCCGCAAGAGCAGCCGCGCACACAATGAGCACGACCACAACTATATTGAGACTCCCTATGGCGTCTGAAAACGTTTTCTCGGTGTCATGCTTAAATGAGACGGATGTTACGGAGCCAAGAGACAGGAGCGACGAAGCAATGTCCTCCGCCTCCCGGCTGCCGGGGGTCACATCATCAGGCAGTATGCATGCAAATTTATCGAAGACAAGAGCCTCGCCGAAAGTATCCTCATAAAGAGAGGGGAGGATATAGATATAATTGTATACATAATTCTCGGCAACGGCGGATATCTTAAAATCCTTCCTTTCGCCGCTGTTTACAGTGAAGGATATACTGTCTCCTGCCTTTAATCCCAGCTTAGAGGCGAGCTTTTCCGTTATAACGACGGCGTCATCCGTAAGACTGTAATACACCCTGTCATTTTCTGATCCCGTCCTTGAATGAAGCGATATGAAATCGGCGCGCTCCGCGTCCTTTTCGCCCTCGCTGCTGTCGGGGCAGAGAACATAAGCATGTATCATATCGTCTCCGCCCGCGGCATAGGCATCGATATATTTTTCATGATATGGCATAACGCGCACGTTGCTCTCACTCAGCACGCCGTCTGCGCCGGATGAATCATAGTCAAGACCGGACACGACCGACGCGTTGAAATCGTATAACGTGACAGTGCCGAACTGCTTGTTGATGATGTCCGAAATAGAATCCTTAAGACCGAAGCCCGTGAGCATGAGAGCGGTGCATCCCGCTATGCCGACGACAGTCATCAGAAGACGCTTCTTGTATCTGAATATATTTCTGACAGTCACTTTATGGATAAAAGAAAGACGATTCCACAAAAAGCCGACCCTCTCGAGCAGGACGCGTTTTCCCATTTTGGGAGCCTTCGGCAGCATAAGGCTTGCAGGAACCTCCGAAACGGAGCTGATACAAGCGGCCACAGTGAATATCTCCGTACACAGCACCGCCGCGAGCGCAGTGAGAGCGCCCACGCCCCAGTGAAACGGCGTTTCTATGGAAGGCAGAGTATAGAGAATGGAATATGCCGCAAATATTGCCCTCGGGAACAGATTGTAGCCTATCACAAGACCGAGAGCGCAGCCCGCCAAAGTGGCCGTGAACGAATAAAGCACATACTTTAAAACGATCGCTCCCTTGCCGTAGCCTAATGCCTTCACGGTCCCTATCTGTATCCTCTCGTCCTCGACCATGCGCGTCATAGTGGTAAGGCACACGAGGGCGGCCACGAGAAAGAAAAACACAGGGAATATCTTTGAAATGGCATCGATCTTATCGGCATCTCCCTCAAAGCTGACAAATCCCACATTTGAATCCCGGTCAAGAATATAAATACCGTCACCGAGCACGTCTGAAATGTCATCCTTTGCACTGTCGATGAGCTCCCGGTAAGCATCGCCGAATGTGTCCTCCCGTTCGGCGCCCGCCGCTTTCACCGCTATCTGAGGATATATCATATTGCCCGCGGGTACGGCGGGAAGCCTGAAGCCCTCCTCCCGTATGTAAATGACATAATTCAGCTTTCCGCTCCCCACTGTGCTGCTTCCTCTGTCAAATGATATATATTCGGGTGAATCTACTGTGCCGACTATCTCATACGAATCATTGAGACCGTTATGTTCGCCCTCGAACGTTATCGTTTCACCGATCTCCATCAGACTGCTGTAATCGTTTGAGCTCACGACAACACATTCATTTTCACTCTCGGGGAAACGTCCTTTCGTAAGAGTGAGTCTGTTTATGCCGTCATTGATGCTTATAAATCTGGCGGCGGCCGTATTTCCTTCGAGAGAGAGCAGCGCTTCCGCCGTGAGCACGCCGTATGCCTCGCCCACGCTTTCTATGCCTCGCACTTTACCGATGTCGCTTTCAGTAAAACCGGAAGGCGATATGAGCGTTATGTCGGCAAAATCATTATCCCTGTAATATTTATCGGCCGTTATGAGCATGTCATCCGATGTCGTCTTTACGCCCGCGAAAACTCCTGCGCCGAGAGCGACGATGAGCATTATGGAAAGAAACCTGCTGACGGTACGGCGAACGGTCCTTATCATTTCCGTGAAATATGCCTTCATAAATACATCACCACGCTATATCTTCTACAGGAACCGGTTTTGCATTTAAGGAAATATCGTGTATTCTGCCGTTTCTGAGAGTTATTATCCTGTCGGCCATGGGAGTTATAGCCTGATTGTGAGTTATGACGATCACATTTCTGCCGGAGCTCCTGCATGTATCCTGAAGCAGCTTGAGTATTGAGATCCCCGTATTTACGTCGAGGGCACCCGTAGGTTCGTCACAGAGCAGCAGCTTCGGATTTTTGGCTATAGCTCTCGCGATAGCGACTCTCTGCTGTTCTCCGCCCGAGAGCTGCGCCGGAAAATTTTTCATTCGTTCCGAAAGCCCCACGGCCTTGAGCGTTTCCGCGGCATCGAGGGGATCTTTACTTATCTGAGCCGCTATCTCCACATTTTCGAGAGCAGTCAGATTCTGCATGAGATTGTAGAACTGGAAGACAAATCCCACATCGTATCTCCTGTAATATACCAGCTCCTTCGAAGACATGGCGCTTATCTCCGCTCCGTCAAGGAATATCCTGCCGCCGGAGCAGGTATCCATGCCGCCTAAAAGATTGAGAAGTGTTGTCTTGCCAGCGCCGCTGGCGCCTACTATCACCGTGAATTCACCTTTGGGAACCGAAAATGAAATTTCCTGAAGCGCATCTATTTCAGTGTCTCCGGTTTTATACTTCTTACTGACATTTTCGAACAAAATGTAATCATCCATAATTAATACCAAACCTCCTGAAGATACAGGTGGAAGTATAGCATATTTTGACGAATGCGGCCATATAAATATCATAAATACGAGTAAAAAGGAGCACATGCGATGAGTGATACCGCAAGAGTGCCGGCCAAACTTAACGGGCAGGACGTAAATATACAGAACAGAGAGAAGATAAAGGTCACGGGCGTGAACGATGTGATAGGCTTCGACGAAACGTACGTGGATGTGGATACGGAGCTCGGTAAAATGCTCATAAAAGGCGAGGGTCTTAAAATAGCCAGACTCAGTCTCGAACAGCACGAGCTCGTTATGAGCGGATACATATACAGCTGCGAATATGAGGATACATCAAAAACAAAGAAAAGACTGATAGGGAGAATATTCGGATAAACATGAGATCGGGCATGGCGGAAACTGTTGACACGGTTAAAATATTCTGCCTTATGGGAGCCGCCGGTCTGGCGGTAGGTTTCCTGTTTGACGTATTCAGGGCATTTCACATGTCTTTCAGAGGTGCGGGCGAAAGGTTCGGCAGGATATCGGTTCAGGTGACGGACGCCGTATTTGTCCTGACATCGTTCTGTATTTTTACGCTCGGAGTATATGTCTTCAACGGCGGGGAGGTGAGAAGCTACTGCGTGCTCGGGTGCGCAGCCGGTGTATGCGCGTATTTTCTCGCTCTCGCTCCCGTGATAAACAGGATGCTCAGGCTTATATTTAAAATGTTATTTATAATTGTAAAAAATGTAAAAAAGCTATTTACGAAAGTCCTGTGATTGTATATAATTGTACCCGTTATTCACAGATGATAAAGCGGGTGTTCTTATGCGCAGGATTTTTAAATTACGCAATCTGGTGTTCATGGCTCTTGCAGCCGGGCTGGTCGCGCTCATAATCTCACAGCAGAGTGTTCTTGACAGGAATATAGATAAGAACAGTGAGCTGAAGGAGGATATAAGCGCAGTGCAGCAGAGGATAGAGGAGCTTAATGAGGAGAAGTCTATTCTCGGAAGCGATGAGTACATAGAGCAGCAGGCGCGTGAGAAGCTGGGCTATGTTAAGAACGATGAGACCGTTTTCATTAAAGAAGAATAATGAAAGGATGATTCCGTTTTTTTATGTCGGGAGTGAGCGATGTTGTGTGCGGTAAAGTGACCGCCATTATGAATTTCGGCGCCTTTGTCCTTTTGGATGACGGTACATCGGGACTGGTACATATTTCCGAAATTTCTAAGAACTTTGTCAAGGATGTAAATGATTTTCTTTCTGTAGGCCAGCAGGTCAGGGTGGTCTCTTTGGCCACAGATCACGACGGCAAGAAGCGGCTTTCCATAAAAAAAGCCGACGAGATACTGACGCTTAACGGCGATCCGAATGTGAACGAGCTCAAAGCGCCGGTGTGCGGGCAGGACGACCGGGATATCCGGGACGGTTGCCGTGACACAAAAAAGAAGAGCCCCGCGGAAGCAAGAGAAGCGAGGCTCGAGAAAAGTGCGAGACACAGGCTGGAGGCTGAGAATGCAAGACGCGAGCTCATTTCACAGCCGCCACCGTTATTTGACGATATGAAAGGCAGCCAGTCGGACAGCTTTGAAGACCGACTCTCACATTATATGAAGATGAGTGAGGAACGTCTTATCGATGTCAAGAGACAGAGCGAGAATAAGCGCGGCGGCGGATATGTAAGACGTGGATGAATATTTCACCAATGATCACGGTAATATAGAGGATTTCACGCAGTACCTCATGTTCTGTGCGGAGCATGAGGCCTATTATAAGAATGTTAAAGAGCGGGGCTGCATGTTCAAACAGAATATGGGCGCCGCTCAGCTGCTTTATTTTATGACATGTGAGGACGACGAGTATATATCATATAAAATGGAACAGCTCCGCTCGGATCCTCTTTTTGAAAATAATGTCAGATATTTCCGCACATTCGTTTTTGTTGAAGATTTTACGCGCATATCGGAATCGTCTTTCGACGCCTTCCTCGCCTCGGAGCTTGACAGGAATATCAATGCGAGGGTCCTGTCGGAGTTTATAGTATATAATTTTAATACGGGCGTTTATCACCGCATAGGCGGCGGAAGAGTACAGGACAGACTGCTCGCAAAGCTGCTGGACGCATCCCGCTCCTATGCTTTTATGACTCCGGAGGAAAGACATCTGGGTGTAGCGGAGAAGAGCAGAAAATATTCTGCCGCTGAGAGCAAAACGGTCGTTTACAGGCATAAAGGAATATTGGATCCCGCCCTGTTTCTCGTGATAATAAACATAGCGGTGTTCGTGACAGATACTATTGCCGAGATAAAGCTGGGATACAGGCCTTTGGAATATTACGGCATACAGGACAATTCTCTTGTGCTTCAGGGTCAGTGGTGGCGCCTTATAACGGCCATGTTCCTCCATGACGATCTGAGCCACATAGCGGGAAATATGCTGATGCTCATTTACCTCAGCCGCGTGCTCATGAGATATTATTCGTATGCGCAGTATATCGCGATATATCTGATATCGGGAGCCGTAGGCAATATTTTTACGCTCATACTCATGAATGACGGATCTCTTTCTTTGGGAGCGTCCGGCGCCATAATGGGCCTCGGAGGTGTTCTGATATACAGGATAATATTCGGAAACACCTCAGGCTCGTTCAGGCACATGGGAAGCTATCTCGCACTGGCATTTATGGTGATATACAATCTCGCTTACGGGCTGTTCGCGGAGAATATAAACAATTACGCCCATTTCAGCGGCTTTATCGCCGGCTTTGCGGCCGCCGCGGTAATGAGCGCGATACAAAAAAAGAATACGGCGCGCAAAACGGCATAAATATGTATATAACGTTGTACAGAAGGCCGGTATGCCGATTTGAGCAAAGGAAAGAGCGAAACATATAAAGCAGGTGCCGTAAAGCTCATGGCGGCTGCTTTAATTGTGAGGATACTGGGATTCGTTAACAGGATATACATGTCAAATATACTCGGCGCTGAGGGAATGGGACTTTTCCAGCTCGCATCGCCTGTATACAGCCTTATAATACTTACGCTCACATCGGGAGTTTCCGTGAGCGTTTCCGGTATGACGGCAAGAGAACGCGCTGAAGGCAGGAACGCCGATGCCGTGCGCATTGTCAGGACGGCATTTGCTATACTTTTGATATCCGGAGGGATATGCGGCGTTTTACTTGTAGCTTTCGGAAAAGAGATATCGGTGATGTTCCTCCGCGACGGCCGCGCGTACTACTCGCTCATAATGCTGGCTCCGTGCATACCTATAGTCGCTTCTGCATCGGCGGTCAAGGGTTATTTTTACGGCGCTTCAAACGTTACGCCCACTGCCGTTTCACAGATAGCGGAACAAATAGTGCGCATAGCAGTCATATTCTTTGTGGCCGATAAAATAGCCGATGAGAATCTCGCATATGCGTGCGCCGTGGCTACAGCATCGGCGGCCTTCGGTGAAATGGCGAATCTGTTGGTGGTGGGCACGGCCTTCTTAAAAGAAAAAAAACGCGGAAAGCCCGGGATCACAAGGCGTAAGGCGGCTTGCTCGATACTGAAGACCGCAACGCCCGTATCACTCAACAGACTGGCGATATCCTCAATGAGCATGATAGAGACAGTGATACTTCCCATGCGCTTTACGGCGGGAGGCCTTGACTATAAAAGCGGTATCGAGACATTGGGGAGGATCTCCGGTATGGCGATGCCCCTAATATCGTTTCCCACTCTTATAACGTCGTCTGTCGCCACGACACTCGTGCCTGCTATAGCGGGCAGCGTTTCGGCGGGGAATTACAAGCTCGCGGATCACAGGATATCGGAATGTCTTAAAATGGGATTTTTGCTCGGATTCATTTTCTTCGGATTTTTCTATGTGCTCGGCTCCTGTGCGGGCGAGCTCCTGTATCCGGGTCAGAATGTGGGAGATGTGCTCACACGTCTTTCTTACTGCTGCATATTCATGTACGTTGAACAGATAATGGCCGGCATAATGAACGGACTCAATAAGCAGGGCACATCTCTCATCACATCGGCGGCAGGCTACGCGCTCACAATGGCTTTCATATGGTTCGGGATACCCGTCATGGGAGTGCGCGCATATATACTCGGCACGATACTCGGTATGGCCGTTACGGCAGTGCTGAATCTGTGCGTCATAGTGAAGACCACCGGACTTTCGGCTGATGTCACAAACTGGATACTGAAGCCCTTTGCAGTGTCGGCGTGCTGTATATTAGTCGGAAAAGGAGCTTTATGTATACAATCGGACAACATTTTTTTACGTTTTGGTCTGTGCTCATGCGTATGCGGCTTGACGACCGCGCTTTTGGTTGCTAAAATGTTCAGGAACTTTAAGTGGGGCGATTTGATTTGGAGAAAAGATCAAATAAGAAGATAATAGCGCTTACTTCCGGCGACCCGTGCGGTATCGGTCCCGAGATCACGGTCAGGACGCTTGCGGACGCCTCGGTAAGCTCAGTATGCGGCATGCTCGCCATAGGTGATGCGTACATTCTCGAGCAGGCGGCGGTAAGCGTAGGGATACCCGATTTTTTGAAAAAATACGGAGACAGCATATATCATGTCCCGTGCGCCGGTAAGATAGACGCCTCCTCCAAAGGTAAAGTGAGGGATTTTGCGGGCCGCGCCGCATATGACTGCATAAAAGCATCTCACGAGCTGTGTATGAGCGGCAGAGCGGCCGCGGTCTCAACGGCGCCTGTAAATAAAGAAGCGCTCAGAGCCGCCGACGTGCCGTATATCGGACATACCGAGATTTACGCGGCTCTGACCGGTACCGACGATCCCCTTACAATGTTCGAGACAAGAGGACTCAGGATATTTTTCCTTACAAGACATATGTCCCTGCGCAAAGCTATAGAAAGCATTACCGCAGAGCGCGTTAAACGGTACATAGAAAGGTGCAGCGAGGCTCTTGACAGTATAGGCGTACGGGACGGCGAGCTTGCCGTCGCCGGACTTAATCCGCACTGCGGCGAGCACGGCATGTTCGGAAATGAAGAGACGGATATCATTGAGCCGGCCGTAAGTGAAATGAGAGCCCGCGGCTTTAAAGTATGCGGACCGGTGAGCGCGGATTCGGTATTTCACAAGGCTTATACGGGGCAGTACAGGGCCGTGCTCTCCCTTTATCACGATCAGGGACACATAGCCGCCAAGACACTTGACTTTGAAAGGACAGTATCTGTAACACATTCAATGCCGTACCTGCGTACATCGGTGGATCACGGAACGGCGTTTGACATAGCATGGAAAGGCTGCGCATCACATATCAGCATGGCAGAAGCTGTACGCGTAGCTCTGAAATATTCGTAATACTGATAGGGAGGATAATGTAAAATGCTCAGGCCTGACGGCGAATTGCTCGGCAGATTCAATTTCGAGGGTAAGATCAAAAGTATCGAGGTAAATAATTCGGGACACATAAACGGCACGTATCTGCTCACATACGAGACAGACGGCGGCAGAACGGTCAAATATATATTTCAGAGGATAAACACAACGGTTTTCACAAGACCGGTGGAGCTCATGGAGAATATAAACAAGGTTACCGAATACATACGAAGGCGAGCCGAAGAGGAGGGGAAGGACCCCGCAAGAAGCACGCTCAGCATAGTGAGGACAAAAGACGGCATGCTCTATACCGTAGATGCCGACGGCGAATACTGGCGCGCCTACGATTTCATAGACGGCTGCACAGCATATCAGATGGTGGAGAAGCCGCACGACTTTTACAACGCGGGTGTGGCGCTCGGTATCTTCCAGAAGACGCTGGCGGATTATCCTTCGGATCAGCTGACGGAAACGATAAAGAATTTTCACAATACGCCTGTGAGATACGACGATTTCAGGAGAGCCGTGAGAGAGGATCTGTCCGGAAGGCGGGGCAGCGTACAGGAGGAGATAGCATTCTTCGATGCGAGAAAGGATTTTTACGGTATCGTCACAGACGGTATAGCGGACGGGAGAATACCTCTGAGAGTCACTCACAACGACACAAAGCTCAACAACGTGCTCATGGACAGTCAGACGGATGAGGTCGTGTGCCTGATAGATATGGACACCGTAATGCCGGGCTCCGCACTTTACGATTTCGGCGACAGTATACGTTTCGGTACGAACACTGCCGCGGAGGATGAGCCCGACCTTGATAAGGTGCATTTCAATATCGATCTTTACCGCGAGTATACGAACGGATACTTAAGTGAAATGAAGGACAAGCTCACGCCCGATGAGATAAGGCTCCTGCCCGAATCGGCGATACTCATGACGCTTGAGTGCGGGATGCGCTTCCTGGGTGATCACTTAAACGGAGATGTGTATTTTTCGATACACAGGCCGGGACAGAACCTTGACAGGGCGAGGACTCAGATAAAGCTCGCATATGAGATGGAACGGGATATAGACAAAATGAGGAGCATAACAAAGGCCGCGTCCGAGTGACGCGGCTTTTGAGCTAAAAAATATCCGGAAAACGTTTTTTTATGATGTCGGATATTTCTTCCGATATCTCTTCTGCGGGGCGCATGGACGTCCCGCTTTCATTTGCACAGTTTAAGACGACAGATCCGGGGAATACTTCCGAGCATATGATATATCCGTTCCTGACGCTGTCTAAGAATGCGGCGTCCTTTTCGTATACATCCGCATCGTCACCCACATACTCCCTGAATCCTTTTTTTGACACATTGCTCCTTGAAAGCGAAACAGGCACATCGAATATAAAATACAGATCGGGCTCCGGTATGCCCAGCTCCTTGAATTCGAGATCGTACACCCACGCAGCGAAACTGCGCGGATCGCCGCTCCTTGTTCCCTGATAAGCGGCGTTTGCCATAGTGGAGCGGTTCATGAGCACGATCTTGTAAGGCGAACTGTCAAAACGGCTGAATGCTCTGAGCCTGTCCGCGGCATACCACAGAGACATGGAATACGGATCTGTGTCCGCTGCCGTTACGCTGTCCCTGCCTGACAGCATACGTCCTATCTCACGGCCGAAAAATGAACCGTAGTCGGGAAAATCCACTGTGCCCGTACTTATTCCGTATCTTTCGAGCGTTTCCTTTAAAAGCCTGAACTGAACGCTCTTGCCGCTGCCGTCTATACCTTCAAATGCTATAAATATCGTTTTATCCGTCATATCATGTTCCTTTTAGTATGCCATCATCACGAAAGCTTGATGGCGTTTCCGTGACCGTCGACTGTATATATCGGTATGCCGTTGTCAAAAACCTGCATCTGATCAATGAAAAGACTCCTGTCGCGGTTCCCGGGTATTCCGGTCACGATAGCCACGGGCTTGACGTCATCGAGCGTCTTTACCGCGGATTCAAGTATATTGTCCGAATAAATGACTGTAAGCTCGGCATTCACGCTGTGAGAAGCATTGCTCAGACATTCAAGATCGTTTACGGTGGAATCCCAGTCTCCGCGTATCGTGTGCTGTATACTCGCCACCATAAGCTCTGCACCGGCTTCATCCGCGATACGTTTTCCTGTCCTGACAATATTGTCACATGCCGCAGGATTGGTTATCCAGACAAGTACAGTTTTATCCAATATAATCTCTCCTTAAGTTCTTTTTGTAAAAAATACTGCCTCGTATGTTTAGTATACCATTTAGCGGTATCCGGCGCAATGCTTAAATGAGCTTTTAATTTCAAATATTTATATCATATTCAGTCAAATGTGACGGCCATATCGATGTAATCGCCTGTCCAGCGACGTATGAATCCGGTTCCCTGAAGCGTCAGTCTGTACACTTTAACATAAACTGTCTGTCCCGAGACACATGCATTCCTGGCCGCTATAAGATCCTCGGTAGATGATATGGCAGTGCCGTTGAAGCTTGTGAGTATGTCGTCCGTTTCAAAACCTGCTTTTTCTGCGGGACTGCCCTGTGCCACGCTGCTCACGACTATGCCCTCCGGGTATCCCTGCCTCCTGAGCACTTCGGCCGTATAGTTTTCATTAAATTCAAGACCGAGATAAACGGTGCTCTTTGATCCGTCCGCTATTATACTGTCACATATGCTCACCGCGTCATTGACGGGTATTGCGAAACCCATTCCCTCATAGCTCGTATCGACCAGCTTCACACTGTTCACGCCAATGAGCTTGCCTTCTGCGTTGCAGAGAGCGCCTCCCGAATTGCCGGGGTTGATAGCGGCATCCGTCTGTATGAGCTTAAGATCCTCGTATGAGCTTTCCGCCTGTATCGTACGGTTGAGGCCGCTTATTATGCCCTGACTTGCAGAACCCATGAATTCAAGTCCGCCCGGGTTTCCTATCGCCACTGCGATATCTCCCACATTTACTGTGTCCGAGTCTCCTATCTCTATGGGAACGAGCCCGGAAGCGTCTATTTTGATCACCGCAAGATCCGCGCTCTGATCGTACCCTATGACCGTTCCGGTGTATGATTCATTTTCACTCTGGTAAAGATAAACGCTCAATGTAGAATTCGGATTGGGTTCTCCGGACGATGTCACGGTGCCTTCTATTACATGATAATTTGTGATTATATATCCGTCGCTTGAATATATTATGCCGGAACCTTCTCCGCTCGATGAATAATCACCGTACGGGCCGTAATTCGTAACGGTAGTCACGCGTATCCCAACTATTGAGGGCGATACCTTTCTGGCAACGGCGGTGGCCGGTGAAATGACGTTTTCGGCATTTATGGTCACATTTTCCTGAACCTTGTTTTCTGTGCCCGCCGCCGTTTTAGAAGCGTCCGACGAAACATTGCTCCCGCCGGAGGCCGCCACCGAAAAGTACGATGCCTGACCTTCCGTACCCGTCCTGTCTGTAAAATGATCGATCAAAGCGTATGATCCTGCGGAGAAAATGCCGCATATGAGACTGCATACAACGCATATCGCGACGGCGCTCCTTGTTCTTATAAAGGCTTTTTTCCCGGTCTGCGCCGGCTCATACCGCATATCGTTATCTGTAAAATTTTCATATTCATTTTCATTGTCCATATATAACACACCTTTCTCATGTTTTACAGTCGGGAGTATAAATCTGTTTTGTGTCAAATTCAGGGCAAGTATGTAGCGATTATGTATTTTTAAAAAGTATAAACAGGTACGCTGCGGCATATATACAGTACGGGAAAACAGTGCAGATTAAAATAAAATGTTGTTTTTTCGGGGACTGTATTATATAATTTTCGGAAGCGTCATAAAAGAACGCGTGCGGAAGGTACTTAAGAGATCAAAGAGGTGCAATGTCAGTGGTGAACGGTAAATGCGAAAGCAATACGGCTGTCGTATCGGGTAAGATAGTGAGCGAGCCCGTTTTCGGACATGAAATATACGGAGAGGGCTTTTACTATTTTAACATTCAGGTTAAGAGACTGAGCGAGAGCTACGATGTTATACCGGTGACCGTTTCGGAGCGCCTCGCTGATTTTTCAGAGTACAGGAGCGGAAGGTACGTTGAAGTCGACGGTCAGTTCAGATCGTATAATTCGCTTCAGACAAACGGCACTACGAAGCTCATGCTCACAGTGTTCGCGCGTGACGTTATATTCTTTGACGAGGCGCGCGAGAATGACACGAACAGTATCGTTCTGAACGGATACATATGTAAGCGGCCCGTGTACAGAACGACTCCTTTCAACAGAGAGATAACGGATTTTCTGATGGCGGTGAACAGATCGTACAATAAATCCGATTATATACCCTGCATCGCGTGGGGCAGGAATGCCAGATTCTGCGGCAAGCTCCTCGTAGGGGACAACGTCAAGATAACGGGGCGCGTACAGAGCAGGCATTACCAGAAAAAACAGGATGACGGCAGCATTCAGGACAGGACGGCGTATGAGATATCCGTATCCCAGATAGAAATGATACGGGACGTGCGCGACGGAAGCGATGTTCACGGCGACGACAGCAGCGATGCTCACGGCTATGATCACGGCGAGAACCGCGAAACTTTATAATTTCTTTATTTTTATTTGCTAAACACTTTAGGACATGAATATGATTTTTTAATTGCGTCTATAATATAATAATCCCGTACTTCAAACAAAGGAGGATTATCATATGTTAGCCGAATATTCTTATTCAAATGACAATTTGACAGATGAGAAGGAGTCAGCCGTTCAGTATGACACCGATTCTCTCAGACAGTATTTGAAAGAAATAGGACGTTACAGCCTTCTCCCTGAGGATGATGTAAGGAAACTCTTTGAACGTATCAGAGCCGGAGACAAAGCGGCTCACAACACCGTCGTAGAACACAATTTAAGGCTCGTTGTCAAATATGCGAGGAGCATTAAAAAGGCTTACCGTGCAGAAGAACCTATAATGGATCTTGTACAGGCGGGAAACATAGGTCTTATGAGAGCGGTCGACAAGTTTGAAATAGATAAGGGATACGCTTTCAGCACATACGCGAGCTGGTGGATAAAGCAAAGTATAATACGCCATATATTTGACAATGAGAGCGCGATACGCGTGCCCGTTCACATGAGCGAGAGATTTGTGACGATATCGCGCACGATACGGAGCTTCAGAGAAGAGAAGGGCTCGGATCCGAGCTTTGAAGAGCTGTCCGAAATGATACATTTGACCAAAAAGGAATATAACATATATAAGTCGCTCGACAGGAACATAATCTCTCTTAATTCCGCAGTGAGCGATGATACAGAAACGGAACTCATAGATTTTATACCCGGCAGCAGCTCTTCGGATCCCGTATATGAGGAGATAGATCATAAGATACTCTGTGAGACTATAAATGACGTGCTCGCGAGACTCGACAAACGCGAGGCGTATATAGTCAAGGCGCGTTACGGGCTTGACGGCACGAAAGCCAAAACGCTCGAAGAGATAGGCAGGGACCTCGGCATAACGCGCGAACGCGTGCGCCAGATAGAATGCATAGCGATGAAGAAACTTCGGACCTCCGTTAAAGCGGAGCCTCTGAGAGCATATAAATAATACCATTTTCTCTCTTCTTTTTCATCCCTGCGGATCACAACCTCCGCAGGGAATTTTTTTGTTTTAAAATGTAAAATATGTTATACTTCCCTGAGAAAAAAAGGAGGTGCCGTAATATGCTGGAGCTTGTGTCCGTAACAAAAAGATATGATATCAGAAGCGTGCCGGCTGTCTTCGACCTTAATCTTAAGGTGGACAGCGGTGAGATATTCGGATTTATCGGTCCGAACGGTGCCGGTAAGACAACTACGATAAAAATGATGACAGGCCTTCTTGAACCGACGGAAGGAAACATAATGATATGCGGAAACGACATACGGCGCGAACCTCTTAAGTGCAAGAGCGCGTTCGGATATGTGCCCGACAGTCCGGAAATATACGAAAGACTCACAGGCATTGAATACCTGAATTTTATAGCAGACGTTTTCGGAGTGGGTTCGTCGGACAGAAAACAGCGCATAGAAAAATATGCGGAAATGTTTGAGATGACCGGCGTGCTCGGCTCACAGGTCAGGAGCTATTCAAAGGGAATGAAGCAGAAGCTGGCGATAGTGGGCTCCCTCATACATTCGCCGTCGCTCTGGATACTTGACGAGCCTATGATGGGACTCGATCCCATGGCATCGCATGCACTTAAAGAAGAAATGCGTGAGCAGAGCGGTAACGGATGCACTGTATTTTTTTCCACACATGTTCTGGAGGTGGCCGAAAAGCTGTGCGACAGAGTCGGTATAATACAGAACGGTATGCTCGCGGCCGTAGGCACGGTAGATGAGCTCAAGAGCAAGGCCTCCGCGGGCGAGAGCTCGCTTGAAGATATATTCATAGGCATCATGCACGGGGAGGGAAATGCTTACGTGTAAGTTTTCTGTACTGCTTAAATTCAAGTTGAAATATAAGCTGAATATAAGTAGAAGGCTTGCTGCCCCGGCAGGCTCATTTCGGGCAGCAGGCGCCTTGCTGCTCACTGCACTTTTGATCGCCGCTGCGCTGCTGCTGTGCATATTTGTGCCGTATGTGATATTGCTCATTCATTTGGCCGGGACATATACTGAGCGCGAGTATTTTTCGCTACTGCTCACTTTCGCCAATGCCGCCGTATTCATACTGTCCCTCCTTTCAGCGTACAGTCTTTTCTCATCGGGAAGAGAAAGAGAATTCCTGATACCTCTGCCTATAAAGAAGAGGTATATATTTGCATCGGAATATGTGACTTATTATTTTGGGGCCGTAATGTCTTCCTTATTATTTACAGTGCCGGGCGCTGCGGTTTATGCGGCGGGAATGGCGGAAAAGGGAGCTCCCGTATTGATATTAAAGGCCGTACTGGGCTGCATTATATTTCCCGCACTGCCGTCTGCGGCCGCTTTTGTGATGATTTCGGTCGTGTTCGCGGCTTCGGCGCGCTTCAGGCACAGAGAGACCGCTGCCGTGATATTGGGAGCTGCCGTTCTGATATGCGCCGTTTTATTAAGGGTGAACATAGGTTCGTTTAATGCGGACGGAGGCCCGGCCGTAAGAATTTCGGAGAGCCTGAGCAGGATATTGTTCAATTCGTATTTCATGTTGAGAGCGATCATGATACGCTCATTGCGCGCATGGCTTTACATGCTCTATTTTACGCTGTCATCCGCAGCTGTCTGTGCAGCGGTATATTTTTACGGGGGCGCCGTGTATGACAGGATACTCGGTAAAATGAAAAGCGCCGTTTCCGCGCGTGAAAAAACAGATAAAGATTACAGACAAAGAAGTCCGGCGCGTGCCTTCTGCATAAAAGAATTCAAAACAGTATTGAGGAGCCCCGCATTTGCATTGAATTGCTGTATCGGCGTCATACTCGCGCCGGTCCTGGCCGTGACCGCATCCCGAAGCGGCCTTGCGTCTGATATCCCGGGTATAATCATGTGCCTTGTCATAATGTCCGCGAATATGACGGCGTCAACGTCAATATCGAGAGAAGGACGGTCATTCGGCATGTGCGTTTACATGCCGGTAAGGAGCGCGGATCATATAAAAGGAAGAGCGGCGGCCGCATTCGTATTCAATGCTTTGAGCGGCGCTTTGTTTATTTTTCCGTACGAAATATTGATTAAATTGAATTTTTTGTATATTATATACGAGTTCTTGACGGTCATCGCCGCATCTCTGACGTTTGCGTGCTTCGGACTATTAATAGATCTGAAAAAGCCGAAGCTCATATGGGACAGAGAAACGGAGGCTGTCAAGCAGAATTTCAATGCAGTGCTCGGTATGATAGTTTCGATAATGATATCATTGGTGATCGTCATACCTTTTTTTGTCGGCATGGCCGGTCATGTAAGTAAAACATTCATGTACCTCTGCTCTTTTGCCGAGGCCGCCGCAGCGGCAGCTGTCGGTGTCATGCTGCTCAGAAATAAAGCCTGCTCACGGGAAGGAAACAGTATCGATGGGAATAGTTAAGATAAACGGCGGAGTATTTTACGAAAACGGGAAGATCAACGTGTGCACACAGGCACATACATACGAGCAGAGGCTCGAGGCATCGAAGGGCACGATAGCTTATTCTATACTTAAAGACCACATAGCGGCCGGCTCGGAAAATGACGAAAAGCTTAAGCTTAAGTTCGATGCGCTGGCGTCGCATGACATCACATATGTGGGTATAATACAGACCGCAAGGGCAAGCGGGCTGAAACGTTTCCCGGTGCCGTACGTGCTCACAAACTGTCATAACTCGCTCTGCGCCGTGGGAGGCACTATAAATGAGGACGATCATCTGTTCGGACACTCCGCCGCGGTAAAATACGGCGGCATATATGTGCCCGCGCATCTGTCTGTCATACATCAATATATGCGTGAAATGATGGCCGGCTGCGGCAAGATGATAATAGGCTCCGACAGCCATACGCGCTACGGCGCTCTCGGGACCATGGCAGTGGGAGAGGGCGGACCCGAGCTTGTCAAACAGCTTCTGTCAAGGCCCTACGAAATAAACCGCCCGGAAGTCGTGTGTGTTTACCTTAAGGGAACGCCGAGACCGGGGGTAGGTCCGCAGGATATAGCTCTCGCCATAATAAAAGCCGTATTTTCCGACGGCTTTGTAAAGAATAAGGTAATGGAATTCACGGGGCCGGGAGTCGCGGCGCTTTCCGTGGAATACAGAAACGGTATCGACGTCATGACAACAGAGACCACGTGCTGGTCATCAATATGGGAAACAGACGGCAGAGTAGAAGAATATCTTGAAATACACGGCAGGAAAGAGGATTATAAAGAGCTGAGACCGAAGAACGGAGCTTATTACGACAGCGCTCTCATCGTGGACATGTCCGAGATCAGTTCCATGATAGCCATGCCTTTCCATCCGAGCAATGTATTTACGGTACGCGAGCTGACAGACAATGCGGGAGATATTTTAAACGAAGTGCAGAAGGAAGCTGCCCGTCAGTACGGGAGCAGCGTAAAGGAATACCGCCTTACGGATAAGATCAAAGACGGATGCATACGTGTAGATCAGGGAGTGATAGCGGGATGCTCGGGCGGCACATATGAGAATATAACCGAGGCGGCGGGAATACTTTCCGGAAAGAGCATAGGTACGGGATCGTTCACACTCAGCGTGTATCCTGCCAGCCAGCCTGTATTTACGGGACTTATGAGAAACGGCGCCGTGCAGGAGCTCATGAATTCGGGCGCGACTGTGAGATCGGCCTTCTGCGGACCCTGCTTCGGTGCGGGAGACGTGCCATCGAACAACGGCTTCAGCATAAGGCATACCACAAGGAATTTCCCGAACAGAGAAGGCTCCAAGCCGTCGGACGGTCAGATATCCTGGGTCGCTCTCATGGATGCACGATCCATAGCCGCGACGGCTGCGAATAAGGGCGTGCTGACTCCCGCGGACGAATATGCGGCTTCGCATACGGACAGATCCTTTGACGGCGGATATACATTTGACAGAAAGATATACGAAAACAGAGTATATTTCGGTTTCGGACATCCCAAAGAGGATGAAGCCCTCGTGTACGGCCCTAATATTGCCGACTGGCCGGAGATGCAGCGCCTTACCGAAAATATTTTACTTGAAACGGCTTGCGTGATACATGACCCCGTCACAACGACGGATGAGCTCATACCGAGCGGCGAGACATCTTCATACAGATCGAACCCGTTAAGACTCGCCGGATTCACACTTTCACGGAAGGATCCCGGATATGTGGGGAGAGCGAAGAAAACGGCGTCGTACGAGAAGATGAGACTCGCGTATATAAAAGAAAATGACGGCGCGAAAAAAGAAATGCCCGATGAGCTCCGTAAAATATATGACGGTGCCGGAAACGCGTCCGAGCTTGTGTATACAACAGGCATAGGGAGCGTTGTGGCTGCCGTAAAGCCGGGAGACGGCTCCGCGAGAGAACAGGCGGCGTCATGCCAGAAGGTGCTCGGCGGTTGGGCGAACATAGCGTCCGCATATGCTACAAAGAGATATCGCAGCAATCTTATAAACTGGGGAATGCTTCCTTTTACGACAGACGATTTCGTATCACTCGATCTCAGAACAGGGGACCGTATATTTATAAAAGGAATAAAGAACGCTGTGATGAATGCCGAACGTGACATAGAGGCTCTCATACTGCGCGCAGACGGCACAACGGAAGGTACTGTGCTGCATATAAGTGACCTTTCGGATAACGAACGTGAGATCATACTTGCCGGAAGTCTTATAAATTATTACAACAGCTGACGGAGATAATACTGATGTTTGGAAGATTTGCAGGGCGCTTTGCGAAGGCCGCAAGGGATAAGTGGAATGCCGCGAGCGCTCAGATGACGGACTTTAAAGAAAACAGTGCGGCCGCCTTTTTCAAGTGGCTTGCGGCATATGCTGCGGTGGCCGGTTTTTCGGCGATCATGTTCAATTTCGGCTCCATGAGTATGAGGGACATGATAATGAGCATATTTACGCTCACGGCGCTGCGTATGTTTACTCTCTTTATCTTTACGTGCCCCGTCATCACGTTGGGAAAGCCGAGATCGGCTTTTGCATTCATGTCGTCTCTTTGGATACTCTGGTATGCCGTTGCATTTGGCAGGACAAAAGTCGGGATCGTGCTCATGCTGACATTTATGCTGCTTTCGGTATTCATATCTCTTGCCGAAAAGGCGCGGCCTGCGGTCAGGTACGCTTCTGTCATAAGAGAGATCTCCGTTTTGTTCATATTTGCCTTTTTTGCGGTTCTTGTGCTTCAGATGTTCCAGATGAAGAGCGTTATAAAGCCTTTTGGATCGTTCCTGCTCTCCCCGGATGTATTTTCCTGCAATATGTTGTGCTTTGCGGGGATAGGCGTCTTTGCTTTCTGGGCGAAGCGTCCTAAGTTCGCACTCTCGTTTTACAGCTTTTTGTGGGCGGTGCTGGCCACGATAAGCTTTCTTAAGAGCAGGAATACATTTGAACCTGTTCTCTTTCTCGATGTGTTTTCTCTTAAGGAGGGCACGAAGGCTTTCATTTCATATTACAAATGGTACGTCATTGCCGGCATTGCGCTTCTGGCCGTCGCTGTCATAATAGGCATCATATATTTTGCTTCCAGAGAGAAAAAGCGCGCTTTCTCACTCATGCGGTTCCTGTGCGGCGCCGCCTTCCTTATCGCCGCATTCTGCTGCGTGTACCTGATGAGCGGGCTTCAGATAATGAATACCGAGAGCAAGACCGCTAAGGATGAATATGACAGAAAAGGCTTCGTATACAGCTTCCTGTTTTATTCCTTCGATTCGTTTGTAGTAGTACCCGACGGATACGCTCCTACGGTCATAGAGACCATAAATAAAAATATCGAACAGAATTATGTGCCGTATGATGAACCTTCACAGGTACAGAATGTGATAGTGATACAGTTGGAGTCGTTTTCGGATCCCTATCTGTTCCCCGGAATAGTGCTGGAGCGCGATCCCATACCGTACATACGCACTCTCATGAATGATTACAGCTCCGGATATGTGGAGGTCCCGGTGTTCGGCGGACTCACCGTAAAGAGCGAGTTTGAATTCCTCACCGGACTCAGTATCGAAAATCTGCCTCTCGGATACAATCCCTATGTGCAATATGTATATGAGAACAGCATGGACAGCATGGCGAGATATTTCAAGAGTGAAGGATATATGACGACGGCGGTACATGATTATCAGGGTGAGTTCTTTGAAAGGAACCAGGTATACGACAAGCTCGGTTTTGATTATTTCATACCGTATGAATGTATGCCGGATATAGAGAAAAAACCTTCGAGGATATGGGGAAATGACGAGGTGTTCGTAAATCACATAGAGCAGGTGCTTGACGCAAACGGCGACGGGAAGAATTTTGTGTTCGGCGTTACAGTGCAGACACACGGCGACTATGAGCCGATACCCGAAAGCGAATATCCCATGCTGATACGCGGCATAGAGGATATGGACCTGCTCGGTTCGATGGAGTACTATATACAGCAGATAGAATATGTAGACAGCATGATAGAAGATCTCATAACGATGCTTTCAGAGCGAGAGGAAGCCACTTATGTGCTCTTCTACAGCGATCATCTGCCTTCACTGTTTGCAAACAGCAATACGGAGCTTACGAATGAGCAGAAATATTCGACTCCTTATTTTACATGGAATAATATGGGCATAACGAAAGCGGAAAAGAATGACCGTCCGGAGGATGCCCCGGAATACGCGCCCGATATGGAGCTTTTCCAGCTGTCCACATTCATGTGCAGGGAGCTTTCTCTCGACGGATCGTACATGAATAAATTTCACACGCTGTATGCTGATATTTCACAGTATGAACAGGAATTTTCGTCAATTCAGTATTATAAGATGTACGACGAGAAGGATGAAAAGGATCTGAGCAATGATGATTATAAGATAGGACTTTATGATCTCACTGTCACCTCCATAGAGCCGAATGAGGATATCGGAGAAAATTCATATATCGTTCACGGTTCGGGCTTCAGTCTGGATACCTACTTCTGCATAAACGGCAGGCTCGTATATCCTACGGAGCTCATAGACGATACGGCTGTCTCGGTACAGATAGAAGAGCCGGAAGAAGATGATACTTTCACACTGCGCATCATAGGGGAGAAGCTGGGCGGTGTCCTGAGGGAATCCGAAACATATAAATGGAGTGATTTTGTAAAATGAAGCAGTTTTTTGATATAAATGTTTTTCCATGGGGACGCGCGGACGTGGCCTGCACGGCAGAGCTCGAATTCGGAAGGGACGGCATATCCGTATGTATGACGGCCGAAGAATCGGATATTCTGGCAACCGTTACAGAGCAGAACGGCGAAGTGTACAAGGATTCGTGCCTGGAATTTTTCTTTTCACCCTGTCCGGAGGAAAGCCGCGCGTATTTTAACTTTGAAGCCAATCCTCTCGGTACGCTGTATACGGGATTTTCGGCCGGAGGAACGCGTGCGTCGTCTGAGCCGGTGGAGCATGAAGGCGTCATCGATACGCGGCCTCATATAGACAGACAGAACGGAAAATGGAGCGTGTCCTACGATATACCGTATGATTTTATTAAAAAGTACGCTCCGGGCTTCAACGAAAATGACCTAAAGTATATAACGGGGAATTTTTATAAATGCGCGGATTCAAAGAAAACTCCCCATTATGCTGTCTGGAGTCCGATAGACGTGAAAGCGGTGCCCGAACCGGACTTTCACAGACCGGAATATTTCGGTAAAATATTCATCAAATGACATCGGATTTTTTTTGTTTTTCTTATGTTAAAAATATATGTGGACTAATGACATATATTTAACACAATTAAATTGTATACTTACAATCAGAGCATCGCAAATGATGCTGGTTGCTCTCTCCCTCAATGTAAGACCGCAGGCGCTTTGTTCCTCATTGCTAATACCTGCGGTCGCTTTATATCTGAGCGGTCGTCATCATGCCTATAATTTATTGCTTATTTTACGATACTGTGCTATTATTGATAAAAATATATACAGTGAGCGCGGGAGTATAGTCTATGAATAATACAAATATTACAAATGACATTTTATATGTGGGAGTCAATGACCGCAGCGTGGATCTTTTTGAGGGACAGTATGCAGTGCCAAGCGGCATGTCGTATAATTCATATGTGATCATGGATGACAAGATAGCCGTCATGGATACGGTCGATAAGAATTTTACGCATGAATGGCTCGACAATATTGAAAACGCACTTGACGGGAGGACTCCCGATTATCTCATAGTACAGCATATGGAACCGGATCATTCCGCAAACATAGCCAATTTCGCGGATATATACAAGGATGCGGTCATCGTATCGTCAGAGAAAGCGTTTGCTATGATGAGCGGCTTTTTCGGATGCGATTTTTCCGACAGGCGCATTACAGTCAAAGAAGGCGATACTCTGAACCTCGGAAGGCATGAGCTTACATTCGTCACGGCTCCCATGGTACACTGGCCCGAGGTGATCGTGACATACGACAGCGCCGACAAGGTGCTCTTCTCCGCCGACGGATTCGGCAAGTTCGGAGCGCTTGACGCAAAAGAGGAATGGGCGGACGAGGCAAGGAGGTACTATATAGGAATCGTCGGAAAGTACGGCGCTCAGGTTCAGGCGCTTCTCAAAAAAGCCGCCGCACTTGATATTGATGTGATATGCCCTCTCCACGGACCGGTGCTCACGGATGATCTTTCGTACTATATCGATCTTTACAAAATATGGTCGTCGTACGAGCCGGAGGATGACGGCGTCGTTATAGCTTACACCTCCGTATACGGACATACAAAGAAGGCCGTTTCACTCCTTGCGGATAAGCTGAAGGCAAACGGCTGCCCCAAGGTGGTGCTCCATGATCTTGCGCGTACCGACATGGCTTGTGCGGTTGCGGATGCTTTCAGATACAGCAAGCTCGTGCTCGCGACGACAACGTATAACGCAGATGTGTTTCCGTTCATGAGGGAATATATAGATCACCTGACCGGGCGTAATTTCCGGAACAGGACAGTGGCTTTTATAGAGAACGGTTCATGGGCGCCTCTTGCGGCCAAGGTGATGAAGGGTATGCTCGAAGGCTCCGCGAACATAAAATATGCAGAGACCTCCGTTCGCATTAAATCTGCGCTGAACGCCGAGAGTACGGAGCAGATAGAAGCTCTTGCCGACGAATTATCAAAGGATTATCTGGCGCAGCACACGGAAACTGCCGACAAGAATGATCTTACTGCGCTTTTCAATATAGGCTACGGACTGTACGTCGTGACTTCAAACGACGGAAAACGCGACAACGGTCTTATCGTGAACACAGTGACACAGGTGACGAATACGCCCAACAGGATAGCGGTCACGATAAATAAAGCGAATTATTCGCACCATATAATAAAGCAGACAGGTATGATGAACATAAACTGTCTCAGTGTTGATGCCCCGTTCTCCGTGTTTGAGAGGTTCGGCTTCAGGAGCGGAAGAAATACGGATAAATTCGAGGGTGAAACGGTGTTCCGCAGCGACAACGGCCTCGTTTTCCTCTCCAAGTACATCAATTCGTTCATGTCGCTCAAGGTAGAGCAGTACGTCGATCTTGATACACACGGCATGTTCATATGCTCTGTCACGGAGGCCCGCGTCATATCAAAATCGGAGACCATGACATATGCTTATTACCATAACAGTGTAAAGCCGAAGCCTCAGACCGAAGGAAAGAAGGGCTTTGTGTGTAAAATATGCGGTTGGGTATACGAGGGCGACGAGCTTCCCGAAGATATAGTGTGCCCGCTCTGTAAGCACGGTTATGCCGATTTTGAACCTATTGTGTAACAGCGAAAGGAATTGTTTCATCTGGATAAAAATGAAATGCATATGAACAGCAAACTAAAAAATAAATGCTCTCTTTTGGGCAGCATATTTATAATACTCGGAGTCATAGTGCTGATATCCGCATTATCGCTTACATGTTACAATGTGTATGACAGCCTGCGCGCCGAACGCGATTCGCAGATAATAGTATCGTACATAAGGAGTGTAAGGCCTGCGCCCAAGGAATATGATGCCGGCTCCGATGTGCCGAATACGGAGCAGGGTGTTCAGGACGCAGTGGTGCCGGATTATGTGCTCAATCCCGACATGGATATGCCCGTCATCGAGTATGAGGGCAGGAATTACATAGGCACTCTTACGATACCTTCACTGGAAGTCGAGCTTCCCGTGCTTGAGGAATGGAGTTATCCGGGCCTTAAGATATCGCCGTGCAGGTATGTGAACACTCCGTATAAGAAGAATTTTGTGATAGCTGCGCATAACTATGATTCGCATTTCGGAAGGATCAATGAGCTGGGTCAGGGAGATGAAGTTTATTTCACCGATAACGACGGAAATGTCTTCAAATACGGCGTATCGATCGTGGATACTCTTTCTCCGTATGCCGTAGACGAAATGAAATCCGGCGACTGGGATCTTACATTGTTTACATGTACGATAGGCGGAAGACTCCGTGTGACCGTGAGGTGTGTGTCGATATGAACCGCATCATAACAGTTCCGAACATATTGAGCATAATAAGGATCGTATTGATACCGGTATATGCCGTTATGTATGTGCGTGCGGACACGACGGCCGATTACATACTGGCGGGCGGTATACTTGCATTTTCATGTATCACGGATCTTTTTGACGGTTGGATAGCGAGAAGATTTGATCAGATATCAAATCTTGGTAAAGCCCTTGACCCCATTGCCGACAAAGCGACACAGGGCGTTGTACTCATATGCGCCACGTCGCGCCATCCTGCGCTTTGGTGCCTCGTAGGTCTGTTCGCGCTTAAAGAAGGCTTCCAGCTCGTCATGGGCTGCTGGTACCTGAGAAAGAAGCAGATGCTCTCGGGCGCTCTGATGACGGGTAAAATATGCACGACAGTACTGTTCGTCTGCATGATAATAATAGTCTGTTTTCCGAATCTGCCCGATATAGCCGTATATGCGATGATAGTGCCGAGCGCAGTATTTATGGCCATTTCATTTGTATCATACATTCTCGCATATTTCGGCAAGAACAAAAAGGTCGAGGATATCGTATTAAAAAAAGACACTTAACGCAGTAAAATATATCAGGAGGTATAAAAATGAAACACATCGGACTTCAATTATATTCGGTAGGTAATGACATGGGCAAGGATGTGTATTCCACGCTTAAAAAGACCGCTGAGCTGGGGTATACGGGAGTGGAATTCGCAGGATATTTCAATGTGCCCGCAAAACAGATGAGAGAGTGGCTGGATGAGTTGGGACTTAAGGCTTACAGCAGCCATTTTAATGTATTCGGTGATTTTGAACAGGATTCAGAGTATCTGAAGACATTGGGCGCGGAGAATGCCGTACTCCCGGGAGGCCCTTCATTTGCCACAGAGAAGGATGTGCTCGAGCTCGCATGTAAAATGAATGAGCTCGGTAAAAAATATGCAGACGAGGGAATAAAGCTGGCATATCACAATCACAGCCACGAATTTACAAAAAACGGAGACAAGGGCTGGACACTCGACGTACTTTACGACAATACATCGCCCGAATATGTGGGTATGCAGCTTGACGTTTGCTGGGCGCTGGTAGGCGGGCAGGACCCTGTGGAATATCTGAAGAAATACAGGAACAGAGTATCCACGGTCCATATGAAAGAGGTACTCACCGTGAGCCCGTATGAAGGAACGGCGATAGGAGACGGTATAGTTGATTTCAAAGGTATATATGATCTGCTCGGGGATGATGTAATCTACATAGTAGAGCAGGAGAGCATAAAAACAATGGAAACATGGGAGGCGATCGCAAAGAGCCGCGAGTATCTCTCGTCACTCTGAGAATAAAAAAGGGGTCTGTCGTTACGAGCGGCAGGCCCCTTAAAAATATTCGGCATATCATTCTCCGAGAAGAACTTCTTTGTTCGTGCCGTAGAAAATATCATCTCTTCCGCTTATGAATTTGAGGAATTCTTCATACTTTCCCCATGTATCGGCAAAATCGAACTCGTATGTGTGTCCCCATATGTAAAATATCTTAGGAGAGTCGAACTTGGCTGAAACGAATTCGTCGGCGAGCCTGAAGAGATTGTCAAAATCGAGATGGTATACTGTGGATCTGAACCTGTACAGATTGTCCTGAAGATCGAAATTGCCGGATGACTCCAGAGCGCGGGCGTACTTCACGCCTGTATGCTCCCGTATTATCGCGGCGGTACGGTCGTCATTGTTTATGCCTCCGCAGGGATATGCCATTCCTACGACCTCATAGCCGCAGAGCTCCGAGAGATTGAGCCTGTCCTGTTCCACCTGACGTATCACCTCGGGTTCGTCGAGCTGTGTAAGATTAGGGTGAGTGAGCGTGTGGACCGCGACTTCGTGTCCGGCATATACGGATCTCACATCCCCGGGTTCTACTTTAAAATGATTCGCTCTCTGGCCTCCGCCCATGTCTATGTGCTCTTTAAGGCCGAGCTTTTCCGAATTGATATTGAATGTGGCTTTAAGGCCGTATTTGTTCAGCAACTCTATAAAGCGTATATCCTGAGTCACTCCGTCGTCGTAGCTGAACGTAACAGCTTTCATTTTACCGGCAAACATAATAAACATCCCCCTGAAAATAAATTTTACAGCGTATGGAATTATAATAAAAATGTTGTTATAATACAATAGTTATTGGGTATTATTTATCGGGAGGCGGAGGCATATGAAGATAACAGCGAAAACGGGCAGAAGATACTTTATCATCTTGCTTGCCGTCGCTGCCGCCGCGGTACTTCTCGTGTGCGCTCTGACGGGCGGATGCAACAGCAAGAGCACGCCGCAGGACGAAACTCCCGGGCCCGAATATATAATACCGCTCGATGTACGCGCAGATGAAGATTCATTTTCCCTTCAGATGATAATAAGAGACTGCAGCGCAAACCGCGTTGTCATGAATCTGAAGAGCGCAGACAAGACGATATCCACTGTAAGGCGCGATATTTCCGTTACAAAACAGCAGGGTATAAATCTGACGCTCAGGCCGGATGACATAAGCGGTAAGGTGCCGCCGGATGTGTCTGCGGAGGTACTTTTGTATGCCAAGGCGAATGCGGACGATAAGCTCAATGAGGATACCCTCGACAGAGCGGTAGTGAGTCTTAAGGACTACGTGGTCCAGCTAAGTGCCGATACTGTTTACTGTGTTGTTAACGCCATGGAGCTCAGTGAGAAGGCCGAGCTCGTATCCGGCGTATCGGGTTCTTCCGATGCGGGCAGCTCCGTAAAGCCGGCGGGCGCCACGGCGGCGATCAGGAAATACGGGATACCTCATATGTACTTTGCATACGGAGCGTCGGGAGTATCGGTAGGGGACAGGACAGTGATGTATCCGTCGGCGTCAGTGCTGGCAAATACGTGGAATACGGCTCTTGCCGAGAAAACGGGCGCGGCCATGGGAAGCGATGCGAAGCATTTCAACATAGATATGCTTCTCATGCAGAGTCTTGATATACAGAAAAATGCGCTTGACGGGCGTAATTATATGTCATATTCGGAGGATCCGATACTTGCCGGCTATATGGGAGCGGCTTATATAAACGGCGTGCAGTCACAGAACGTGGGCGTTTCCGCGGGTGTTTTCTCCCCGGGCACGCAGAGCGGCGCATTTTCGGGCAGCGTGAACAATATAATACGGGAACGCGCATTGAGAGAGATATATTTTACGGGGTATGAGATCGCCCTTGCCAATGCGTCACCGGCAGCCGTTACGGCATATAACGGAAACATCAACGGCGTATATGCGGCATCGGCTCAGAGCCTGATGAACGGAGTGCTCAGGAATGAGTGGGGATACAGCGGTTTTATACTGTATGAGAATCTATCGGACGACGAATCGTTTACGGAAAGGGCGGCGGAGGCGGAATTCATGCTCTCCTGCGGAAACGGCACCGCTTCCTATGTTATAGAAGCCGTAAACAACGGCACTGTAACCGAATCGCAGCTTGACGGGAGCTGTGTAAATATACTGCGCGCGATAGTGAGCTCGAATTCGTTTAAAGGAAGGAACGGAGGCGTGCTCGATACTCAGACAGGAGCGTCCGTGGCTAAGGAAGCGGCATCGGAGGGCATGGTACTGCTTAAAAATGACAACGGCGCCCTTCCCGCCAAAGGTAAAAAGGTGGCTGTCTTCGGAAACGCGCAGATGTATACGAGGATAGGCGGAACATCCGATACAGAGCCTGAGCCTCTGTATGAAACGAACTTTATTCAGGGACTGGAGAATGAAGGCTTTACGGCGGATCCTGTTATTAAAGGCATGTATGCGCAGGCGAAGGACGATCCGCGTGAGCCGGGAGCGGAGTACAATCCGGAGGATGACACAAGAGAGATCATGATCTCATATGAAGCCGCCGAAAGAGCGGCAAGGGACAACGATCTTGCCGTTGTATGTATTTCAAGGCAAACGGGTGCGGATGCGGATCATGAGATGCGTAAAGGGGATTTTATGCTGAATGAAAGAGAATCTGAGCTCATTGACAGAGTCTCGGAGGCATTCAGAAACGCGGGTAAGACGATCACGGTCATAATAAATACGGGAAATCCGATTGAGACCGTCTCGTGGGCGGATAAGGCCGACGCCATTTTATATACCGGTCTTGCCGGCATGGAAACGGGCAACGCCGCCGCCGAGATCATCTCGGGCGCCGTGAATCCGAGCGGAAAGCTGGCAATGTCATTCCCGGCTTCTATTAACGTCGATACGGAATACGGAGCGGAGTCGGAAGATCATTACCGCAGCGATATATATACGGGATACAGGTTTTATGAATCGTTTAAAGTCGACACGGCGTATCCTTTCGGCTACGGTCTGTCGTACACCACATTCGAATATTCGGATGTGAACGCATCCTCGGACATATACACTGATTCCATAAGCGTTACCGTAAATGTCAAGAATACGGGAGACACTGCCGGCAAGGAGACAGTTCAGCTTTATGTAAAGAAGCCGTATTCGCAGTATGACGAGCAGCCGGAGACGGTGCTCGCGTCATTTGCCAAGACAGATGTGCTCGAACCGGGCGCGTCACAGAAGGTGACGCTCGTTATAAACAATTATTCCGTGCGCTCATTTGATACGGAGGACTCGGAGTGGTATGTGGGCGAAGGACTGTATACCGCATATGTAGCGCCTTCCGTTAAGGATACGGGTTCGGAGCTTCTTCGCATACAGTTCAGAGTCGAGGACAGGATAGACATAAAGAGCGTATCCGCGTGTGTTCCGGCTGCGTCCGAAATAGAAGATAAGGTATATAAAAGGCACGGCGAAGATGCGTACGTACCGTACGGCGCGAGACTCAACTATGCAGCCGGTGCAGCTGTGAGCGCCTGCTGCGCCGAAGGCTCCCATACTCCGGATAATGCGGTCGATTCCGATACACTGACGTGGTGGAGCCCTTCGGGGGATTGCAGGCACGAATACGGCATGATATCCGTTGACATAGGCGAGGTCATACATCTGTCGGATGTCATACTCAAGTGGAACAGTATATCGTCGCCTTATATCGTTGAGGTGAGTCTTAATGAAGATTACGGATGGACGGAAATATCACGCACGGAAACAGAACCCGCGTTATATGAAAGCATACACGCTCCTTCGGAGGCCGGATATGTGAGAGTGCGTATCATGAAAGGCGCCGGCGACGACGCGGCGGAGCTCAGTGAGATAGAGATATATGCGGAGCATTGATTTTTGCTGTCAAAGGAGGAAAATATGCGTATCATAATAGTCGGATGCGGTAAGGTCGGCAGGACTCTTGCAGAGCAGCTCGACAACGAAAATCACGATATAGTACTTATAGAAAAGAATCCCGAGATCCTCTCGGAGGCAACGGATGTTCTGGATATAATAGGAATAGAAGGAAACGGAGCCACAGATACGGTGCTCAGAGAAGCGGGCGTTGACAAGGCGGATCTGCTCATAGCGGTCACGCCTACGGATGAGCTCAATCTCCTGTGCTGCCTGATAGCCAAGAAGCTGGGGGTAAGGAGCACGATAGCAAGAGTCAGGAATCCCGAATACGCACAGCAGATATCCCTCGTACAGGAGGATCTGGGACTTTCGATGGCTATCAATCCCGAATTCGCAGCCGCACAGGAAATGGCACAGCTCATACGTTTTCCGTCAGCCATAAATGTGGACACATTCGCAAAGGGCAGGGTGGAGATATTCAAGCTCATAGTCCCGGAAAGATCGCCTCTTAACGGTATAAAGGTATATGATATCTCACAGCAGCTCAAGGTACACATACTCGTGTGCGTTATAGAAAGGGGCAGCGAGGTGATAATACCCTCCGGAGACTGCTCTATACAGGCAAATGACAGAATATCGGTGGTGGCCCCTGTCAGGGATATAACAAAATTCTTTAAATGGGCGGGAGTGCTGACCGGCCGCATAAACAATACGATAATAGTGGGCGGAGGAAGAGTTTCGTATTACCTTGCAAGACGGCTCACCGACGACGGCATTAATGTCAAGATAATAGAACGGGACAGGGAGAGATGCGATGAGCTCAGCCAGCTGCTCCCGAAAGCCGTCATACTTCACGGAAGCGGCGCCGACCATGAGATGCTCATGGAAGAGGGGATAGCCGCTGCGGACGCATTCCTCTCTCTTACTGACATAGATGAGGAAAATGTGCTTCTGTCTTTATATGCCGCAGCCAAATCAAATGCAAAGATAATAACTAAGATAAGTCACCCGGCACTCAATGAAATAGTTGCGGACATGCCTATAGGCAGCATAATATCGCCTCGCCTCATAACGGCGGAATACATACTGAGGTACGTGCGCGCCATGCAGAATTCACTGGGGAGCAATGTGGAGACACTGTACAAGCTGGCAGACAGCGTTGAGGCGCTGGAATTCAGAGTGAGAGAACGTTTCCCTCTGCTCGGCAAGCCGCTCGTATCGCTCAATCTCAAAAGCAATCTTCTCATAGCATGTATCAACAGGAAAGGTAAAATAATAATACCCGGAGGAAAAGATTTCATAGAGCTGGGCGATACGGTGATCGTGGTGACAACAAATACGGGACTGAGTGATCTTAATGATATTTTACAGTCGTGACAGGGCGGAAAGTGAAAGTGTGGTTCAATGAATAGAGGAATGGTGCGCTATCTGTTAGGGTGGATACTGAATCTTCAGGCGGCTTTTATGCTATTGCCGTGCGCAACTGCGATCATATACGGTGAAAGAGCCGGTCTGAACTTTGCCTTTGTGGCATTGTGCCTTGCGGCGGCAGGCGTGGCCATGACGGTAAAACGTCCCGCCAATAAGGTGTTTTATGCGCGCGAGGGGTTCATAATAGTGTCCGTTGCGTGGCTCCTTTTAAGTGTCACGGGCGCCCTTCCCTTCGTCATAAGCGGTGAAATACCGCATTTCATAGACGCGATGTTTGAAACGGCATCGGGATTTACCACCACCGGAGCCAGCATACTGACGGATGTGGAAGCTCTGTCAAAGTGCATGCTCATGTGGAGGAGCTTTACACATTGGATAGGCGGCATGGGGGTACTCGTATTCATGCTCGCCATACTTCCCATGGCCGGCGGACAGAATATACATATATTGAGAGCGGAAAGCCCCGGCCCGAAGGTGGGCAAGCTCGTTCCCAAAATGCGTGACACGGCAAAGTATCTTTACATAATATACATAGTGATGACGCTCGCCGAGATACTGCTGCTCGTCATATGCGGTATGCCGGTATTTGACAGTATAACACTTTCATTCGGAACTGCGGGAACGGGAGGCTTTGCCGTGCTGAACAGCGGTCTTGCATCATATACTACACTGCAGCAGGCCGTTATAACAGTGTTCATGATACTCTTCGGAGTGAATTTCAACGTTTATTTTCTCCTCGTTATGAGAAAGCCCAAGGAGGCGCTCAAAAGTGAGGAGGTGCGGTGTTATATTATCATAATCTTAACGGCGACAGCACTGATAGCATTAAATATAAGACACCTGTTTTCGGGCATGGGCATGGCGGTGCATCAGGCGGCGTTCCAGGTGGGATCCATAATGACGACGACCGGCTTTTCCACGACCGATTTCAACATGTGGCCCACATTTTCAAAAACGATATTGGTTATACTCATGTTCATAGGCGCGTGCGCCGGGAGCACGGGCGGAGGCATAAAGGTAGCAAGGATACTCATTTCCGTAAAATCGGTCGCAAAGGAGCTATTCAGATTCATACATCCGAGAAATATAAAGACGCTTACTGTCGACAGAAAGAAGGTAGAGCATGAAACGGTCAGGAATGTCAATATATTCCTGTTCGCGTATGCAATGGTATTTGTAGTTTCGATGCTCATAATATCGCTGGATAATTTCAGTACGGAAACTACATTCACTTCCGTTGCGGCTACTCTCAACAACATAGGTCCGGGTCTCGGCGTCGTGGGACCGGTATCCAATTATTCGTCATTTTCGCTGCTTTCCAAATGTGTGTTCATATTTGACATGCTTACGGGAAGGCTCGAACTGTTCCCGATGCTGCTCTTGTTCGTGCCGGCTACGTGGCGCAGCCATTGACCGCGCGCAATATTGTAATAGCTTTTGCGGTATGGTAAAATGTAACGGTATGTGCCGGACGGACATATAATATATACGGAATCGATTTTTCAAAAGGGAACTTTTAGAAAAGCGACGGTGCGGTGTTTTTATGAAGATAATTAAAGCGGCAAAATCAATAGCGAGCAGAGATCCGGCCGCGCGGAGCGCCGTGGAGGTTTTCCTGCTGTATCCGGGTCTGCATGCTCTCATTTACTATAAACTTTCGTCTTTCCTTTATCGTCACAGACTGTTTTTCCTTGCGAGATGGATCTCACAGATAGGAAACAGGAGGACCGGCATAGAGATACACCCGGGCGCCAGGATAGGTGAGGGCCTTTTCATAGATCACGGTCACGGTGTTGTGATAGGCGAGACTGCCGTTATAGGCGATAACTGTACGATATATCATCAGGTTACGTTGGGCGGCACAGGTCACCAGAAGCATTCAAAACGACATCCTACTGTAGGCAACAATGTACTGATAGGGGCAGGAGCAAAGATACTGGGGCCGGTTACGATAGGTGACAATGCTATGATAGGCGCAGGCTCGGTCGTGCTGGACGACGTGCCTGAGAATTCGACGGTGACCGGCATGAAGGCAAGAGTCATCAAGCTTGACGGAGAGCGCGTATATCAGAAGCCGGATGAGGCGCCCTCTATCGCGCTCGAGCACAACAAGGTGCCGGATCCTGTTGAAATGGAGCTTGAGATCATACATGATGAAATAGACAAGATACTGGAAACCGGAGTACGTGAATGCGGAAAATGCCGGCAGTGTGAGAATTTCGGAAAATGCGGAGAGGATAAGAAATGAAAGTATATAACACATTGACAAGAACAAAGGAAGAATTCAGGCCTATAGACAGTGAGACGGTCACGGTCTATTCCTGCGGACCTACGGTGTACAGCTACGCACATATAGGCAACATGAGAACCTACGTTTTTATGGACATTTTACGCCGCGTCCTTAAACTGAACGGGTACAAGCTCAGGCACGTGATGAACATAACGGACGTGGGACACCTCACATCAGATGCGGATGAGGGCGAGGACAAGATGGAGAAGGCCGCCAAAAGTCAGAGTAAGACACCGTGGGAGATAGCTGAATACTACACAGGCGTTTTCTTCTCGGATCTTAAGCGCCTCAACATAGAAACGCCCGAGATCACGCCCAAAGCCACGGATCATATAGAAGAAATGATAGAATTCGTCAAAGGCCTCTGCGACAAGGGCTACGGGTATGAGACGAGCGACGGGATATATTATGACATATCCAGATTCAAGCGCTACGGAAGACTTTCACGCATGAATCTCGAAGACCAGATCGCGGGAGCCAGCGAAAGAGTTGATGTGAACAATGAGAAGCGCCATCCCGCAGACTTCGCTCTCTGGAAGAAGGCTCCCAAGGAACATATCATGCAGTGGCCCAGTCCATGGGGAATGGGTTATCCCGGCTGGCACATAGAATGCTCCGCGATGTCGCGTAAATATCTGGGAGACCGCTTTGATATACACACCGGCGGCGTGGATCATATACCGATACACCATGAGAATGAGATAGCCCAGTCTGAGGCGCTCACGGGACACAAGACAGTAAATTACTGGATGCACGGGGAATTCCTGCTCGTGGATAACGGTAAAATGTCAAAGAGCCTCGGAAACACTTATACGATATCCGACCTTGCCGAAAAGGGCTATTCGCCCCTTGCATACAGATATTTCTGCCTTAACGGGAATTACAGGAACAAGCTGAATTTCACATGGGATGCCATGGACGCGGCTCAGGTGTCGCTTGACAGGCTTTACGAAACACTGGGTAAGCATAAAGCTGAGGATGACAGCCTGCCCGAAGGACTGGCGGATGAATGGAAGAAGGAATTTACCGACGCGGTTTCGGACGACCTCAATGTGCCTCTCGGCCTCGGAATACTGTGGAAGGCCCTCAGATATCCGCAAAAGAGCAGGGAAATATATGAATTCGCCCTTTTTACGGATGAAGTGCTCGGCCTTTCCATGGAGGAAAATGCCGGAAAAGATAACAAAAACAATGAATGCGGCGGAAGCGACGTGCCGCCCGAGGTATACGATCTCATTGAAGAACGCACAAATGCCAAGAAAAATAAGGATTATAAGACCGCGGATGAAATAAGAGATAAGCTTAAGGCCATGGGGATAACCCTCATTGACACAAAAGAAGGAGTAAAGATAGTCAGGGAGCAGAATGTCCGGAAATGACAGACAGCGAATACGTTTTAAAAGCTCAGAGCGGCGATGATGCGGCATGCGAATATATTCTGAATAAGTACAAGCCTGCGGTGCGGTCCGTGTCCAGAGCTTATTTTCTGCTCGGAGGTGACAGAGACGATATCGTTCAGGAGGGCATGATAGGCCTTTACCGCGCGGTATGCACATATGATGCGTGCGAGCACACGGACTTTCCCACGTATGCGGGAATATGCGTGAGACGTCAGATATATTCGGCCATAAAGGCTGCGGCGAGAAACA
>CANQOI010000016.1 GCA_947625435.1 uncultured Clostridia bacterium
ACTCGGCTTCATTATGATAAACTCAAGCGCATTTTATACGATATTAAGCACGGCATCATTAAGGGCGAAGGTGAGATCCTGAAAGCATATTAGCCGAATTTACATATTTGCTTGTTTGTTCAAGTGTCTGTGCCGTGCGCGTTTGCTGTTAAATTTTTGCAGAAACAGCAGAATCCGGCATTTTTACTTTCGTGATTTTTGCTGGAATCATGATTTTTGCTGAAATATAGTATTCTGTTTATTTCTTTTTGTTGGTTTCGCAAAAGCCCTGCTTGCATACATCCTCTTTCTCTGTTTTCTGTCTCCTTTTTCTGTTTTCTGTCTCCTTTTTCTGTTTTCTGTCTCCTTTTTCTGTTTTCTGCAATACGCTGACTTTTTTGCAGAAAATCTCACGGGCAGCTTTGCACATACTGACATATCTCACAAAGAACAGCCATTTGCACCCACCTTCCTTTTTCGTTTTCTGCCTTCTCTTTCTGTTTTCTGTCTCCTTTTTCTGTTTTCTGCAATACGCTGACTTTTTTGCAGAAAATCTCACGGAGAGCTTTGCGTACGCGGGCATACTTCACAGAGAACAGCCATTTGCACCCACCTTCCTTTTTCGTTTTCTGCCTTCTCTTTCTGTTTTCTGTCTCCTTTTTCTGTTTTCTGCAATACGCTGACTTTTTTGCAGAAAATCTCACGGAGAGCTTTGCGTACGCGGGCATACTTCACAGAGAATAGCCATTTGCACTCACCTTCCTTTTTCGTTTTCTGCCTTCTCTTTCTGTTTTCTGCAATGCGCTGACTTTTTGCAGAAAACCTCACGGGGAGAAAACTCCACGGGGAGCTTTGCATGCGCGGGCATACACAAAGGCCAAGCTGATCACGAGATCGATCAGGAGATCGATCCGGCGGGTTGATTTGCAAATTGACAAGGCTTCAAAATCGCGGTAGAATAAAGAATCGGAAGTACGAATAAGGAGGAGCGCAGCATGGGTGTGCTACACAGACGTGCATACGTCTACAACTGCGGCAAATTTGCAGTAAGAGAAATCGTCATAACCGAAATGCAAGAACAAAACGGCGAGGGCGTATTATTCCCTTTATCGCATACCAAAGGTTCCGCCGAGGGCGAGCCGTTTTCATTTGACAGCAGCAGGAGATTTTTCAGATTCAGTGATTCAGGCGAAGAAAAAGATTCAAGAAAAGCAAGCGGTTCAAGAAAAGCAAGCGAGTCAAGCGAGTCAGACGAGTCAGGCAAGTTAAATAAATTATTCATTTTACCCGGTTTTGTCGATGTTCACGTGCATCTGAGAGAACCGGGTTTTTCATATAAAGAAACAATATACTCAGGCACGCGCGCGGCGGCAGCAGGAGGTTTTACAGCCGTATGCAGCATGCCGAACCTCGATCCGCCGCCGGATTCGCCGGAAAATCTCAAAGTACAGACAGATATAATAGAAAAAGACGCGTGCATACATGTGTACCCGTACGGGTGCATAACCAAGGGCTCGCGCGGAGCCGAGCTTTCCGATATGGACAGGCTCGCAGATAAAGTCATAGCATTTACAGATGACGGCAGGGGCGTACAGAATGACGACATAATGTACGCCGCCATGAAAAAGGCCACCTCCCTGGGTAAGATCATAGCCGCTCACTGCGAGGACGAGCGTTCAGGCACATCGCCGGAGAGCGAATACATGCAGCTGAAAAGAGACATATCGCTCGTTGCAAAAACGGGCTGCCGCTATCACATGTGCCACGCTTCCACGAAAGAAAGCGTGGATATGATAAGAGAAGCAAAAAAAGCGGGCCTTCCCGTAAGCGCGGAAACGGCGCCGCATTATCTGCTGTTTTCCGATGACGAGATCAAAGACAGCGGCGATTATAAGATGAACCCGCCCATAAGGAGCAGGCGCGACAGAGAAGCCCTTATCGAAGCAATATCGGACGGCACGATAGACATGATAGCAACGGACCACGCGCCGCATTCAGAAGCAGAAAAGTCGGGCGGTTTTGCGGCGAGTCTCAACGGAATAGTAGGCCTTGAAACATCATTCGCACTCATGTACACATACTTCGTGCGTAAAAAGATAATTTCACCGGAGCGCCTTATGGCGCTCATGTGCGACAATCCGCGTAAAATATTTTCACTGCCGCAAAAAAGCGACGAAGGAATAATAATAGATGCAGAAGAGCATTTCACCGTAAAAAGGGACAGATTCATTTCAAAGGGCAGAGCGATGCCGTATGAAGGTTCGGAGCTTTACGGAAAATGCCTGGCCACTTTCATAAACGGGAGGACAGTACGATGATTTATGACAGGAAGATCGTGCTCCAAAGCGGAAAAGAGCTTTACGGCCGCGGCTTCGGAGCAGACAGAGACGCAACATGCGAGCTCGTTTTCAACACATCGATGGTCGGTTATCAGGAAATAATCTCCGACCCTTCATACACCAACCAGCTCGTAGTAATGACTTATCCTATAATAGGAAATTACGGCATAACGGACGAGGATTTCGAGACGAAGGTTCCCACGATAGGAGGCCTTGCGGTAAGAGATTACAACGACATGCCCAGTAATTTCAGATACACAAAGACACTGGCGGAAATACTGCAGGAAAACAATATACCGGCAATATGCGGCATAGACACAAGAATGCTTACGCGCATAATACGGGACGAAGGCAGCCAGAGGGCACTGCTCACGGGGGCGGGTTTTCCGCTTGAGGACGCACTCGAGATACTGAAAAACGACGTCCCGCCCAAAGATGCCGTTTCACGCGTGAGCTGCAGGAAGAAGTGGTATTCAAGAACGTCAAATCCACTGTACAACGTAGTCGCCGTAGACTGCGGCATAAAGCTGAACATAGTACGCTCATTGAACAGAAGGGGCTGCAATGTGACGATAGTGCCGTATAACACAAAGCCGGAAGAGATACTTGCCTTAAGGCCGGACGGACTGTTCATATCAAACGGGCCGGGAGATCCGGAGGACGTTTTACCGGTGATAAAAACGATAGGAGCCCTTCGCGGGAAGCTCCCCATATTCGGCATATGCCTCGGGCATCAGATGATAGCGCTCGCATGCGGCGCCGAGACCTACAAAATGAAATTCGGGCACAGAGGCGGCAATCATCCCGTAAAAAATCTGATAACAGACAGGATAGAGATAACGAGCCAGAATCACAGCTACGCGGTGGACGCCTCATCGATCGAAGGCACGGGGCTCGAGATAACGCACATAAACATGTTGGACGGCACCGTCGAGGGACTTTCGGACAAAGAGAGTAAAATGTTCAGCGTGCAGTACCATCCGGAGAGCGCGCCCGGCCCGCAGGACAGCACATATCTTTTCGACAGATTCATAAAAATGCTTGAAAAGGAGGCGGTTTCAAATGCCTAAAAGGACCGACATCAAGAAAATAATGGTGATAGGCTCGGGCCCTATAATAATAGGTCAGGCGGCAGAATTCGACTATGCCGGCACGCAGGCTTGCCTTGCTCTTAAGGAGGAAGGCTACGAGGTGGTGCTCGCAAATTCAAACCCCGCGACTATAATGACGGATACGTCGATCGCCGATAAAGTCTATATGGAGCCCCTCACGCTCGAATACATAGCGAAGATAATACGCTACGAAAGGCCGGATGCGATACTTCCCGGTATAGGCGGGCAGACGGGACTCAATCTCGCCATGCAGCTTTACAAAAAGGGCATATTGAAGGAATGCCAGGTGGAGCTGCTCGGCACGAGCTTTGAAAGTATAGAAAGAGCGGAAGACAGAGAAAAGTTCAAGGAGCTGTGCCTGGAGCTCGGCGAGCCGGTGCTGCCTTCCGAGATCGCGGAGAGCATAGAGGAAGCCGTAAAGGCCGCAAACGACATAGGCTACCCCGTCGTGCTGAGACCGGCCTTTACGCTGGGAGGCACCGGAGGCGGATTTGCCGATAACGAAGCGCAGCTTCGGGACATAGCCAAGAATGCGCTGTACCTCTCCCCCGTAAGTCAGGTACTGGTCGAGAAGAGCATAAAGGGCTACAAGGAAATAGAATACGAAGTGATGCGCGACGCAAACGACACCGCGATCACCGTGTGCAACATGGAGAACATAGACCCCGTGGGAATACACACGGGAGACTCGATAGTAGTGGCGCCCAGCCAGACGCTCACGAACAAAGAATATCAGCTTTTGAGAGACAGCGCGCTCAAAATGATACGCGCGCTCAAAATAGAAGGCGGCTGCAATGTGCAGTTCGCGCTGGATCCGTTTTCATTCAAATATTATCTCATAGAAGTAAACCCGCGCGTGTCGCGTTCATCCGCGCTCGCTTCCAAGGCGAGCGGCTATCCCATAGCGCGCGTGTCGGCCAAAATATCGGTGGGCATGCGTCTTGACGAGATACAGCTTGCCAACACGCCCGCGTGCTTCGAGCCTTCTCTTGACTACGTGGTCACAAAGATAGCGCGTTTTCCTTTCGATAAGTTTGCGTCGGCCTCAAATAAGCTCAGCACCCAGATGAAGGCAACGGGAGAGGTCATGAGCATAGGCCGCACGATAGAAGAAAGCCTGCTCAAAGCAATACGCTCGCTCGAGATAGGCGCATATCACCTGCATCTGCCAAAATTTGACGATTTCACTGAGGAGGATCTCATAAACTACATAAGCGACGGCCATGACGACAGACTGTTCGCCATAGCGCAGCTGATACGCGGCGGCACAGACCTCGGACTCATACACAATCACACAAAGATAGACATGCTCTTCCTTGAAAAATTCAGAGAGATAATAGAATTCGAGAACGAGCTTTCCGAGAGCAGGCACGACGTCGAAGTGCTCAGGCGCGCCAAGAGGATAGGTATAAGCGACAGATATATAGCAAGCGTCTGGCACATGAGCGAGGCAGACATTTTCAGGCTCAGAAGGCAGCACGGCATTTTACCCGTATATAAGATGATAGACACGTGCGCCAGCGAATTTGACAGCTATGTCCCCTATTTTTACTCCACATATGAAACGGAGAACGAGTCGGCGGTGAGCGACAGCCGTAAAATACTCGTGCTCGGTTCGGGGCCGATACGCATCGGTCAGGGCGTCGAATTCGACTATTCAACGGTGCACGCCGTACAGACGATCAAAAAAAGCGGGTACGACGCGATAATAATAAACAACAATCCGGAGACCGTTTCAACAGATTACACGACAAGCGACAAGCTGTATTTCGAGCCGCTCACGGTCGAGGACGTTATGAACATAATAGAACTCGAAAAGCCGGAGGGCGTCATAGCGTCGCTGGGCGGGCAGACGGCCATAAATCTTGCCGACAAGCTCGGAGCGCTGGGCGTAAAAATGATAGGAACGGACGTAGAAGCAATAGACAGGGCGGAAAACCGCGACAGCTTCGAGAAGATCATGAAGGAGCTCGATATACCGCAGCCAAACGGCAGGGCCGTGACAAATATTGAGGACGGCCTTAAGGCGGCGGCGGAGATAGGCTACCCCGTTCTCGTGCGTCCCAGCTACGTGCTGGGCGGCCGCGCCATGCAGATAGTGCAGAACGAGAAGGCTCTTAAGGTATATCTGCGTTCGGCCGTCGAGGTGGACGAAAAGCAGCCTGTGCTGGTAGATAAATATATTTTCGGCAAGGAGCTCGAGGTGGACGCGATATGCGACGGAAAAGACGTTTTCATACCGGGAATAATGGAGCACGTTGAAAGGACCGGCATACACTCGGGTGACAGCATAAGCGTTTATCCCACATTCAGCGTGAGCGATAAGGCAAAGGACACGATAATAGATTACACAGTCAAGCTCGGGCTCGGGATAGGCATAGTAGGCCTTTACAACATACAGTTCATAGTGGACAAGAACGAGGACGTGTACGTGATAGAGGTAAATCCGCGCTCATCGCGCACGGTGCCATTCCTTTCAAAGGCGACGGGGTATTCAATGGCGGATATAGCGACGCATGTGATACTCGGGCACAGCCTTAAAGAGCAGGGTTTTGACAAGGTCTATCCCGAGGAAAAGAAAAGATGGTATGTCAAGGTGCCGGCTTTTTCATTTTCAAAGCTGGACGAGCTGGACGCGTATCTCTCGCCCGAGATGAAGTCCACGGGAGAAGCCATAGGCTACGATAAGACGCTCACGAGAGCCATGTACAAGGCGCTTATAGCTTCGGGCATGCACGTTGTAAATTACGGCACGATATTCGTAACGATAGCAGACAAAGACAAGGAAGAGGCTCTTCCTCTCATAAGGCGCTTCTACAGGCTGGGCTTTAATATAGAAGCTACGGAAGGAACGGCAAGGTTCCTGCGCACCAACGGCATCAAGACGCGCATCAAGAAGAAGCTCAGCGCCGGAAGCACGGATATACTTGACTCGATACGTCAGGGGCATGTAAACTATGTTATAAGCACGAGGGATATAGACATCGCCTCTCAGAAAACCGACGGCTATATGATAAGGCGTTGCGCGGTGGAAAACAATGTTACAATGTTCACGTCCCTCGATACAGTGAAGGTGCTTCTGGATGTGCTCGAGGAGATAACGATGTGCGTTTCAACAATAGATTCAAAGGACACGGAGTAATTCAGGAGTAAAATACAGGAGAAGATACGATGGAAGATATTTTCACGGTTCGGGAAAATATACATGTTACGGAAAACGTTTGCCGCATGACTGTAACGGGCGCGGGGGCCGCGGGCCACAGGCCGGGCCAGTTCATAAATATAAAGCTGCCCGGCTGCTTTCTGAGGCGCCCCATATCCGTATGCGACGCGGGCAGCGACTATATAACGCTATATTATAAAACGGTGGGTACAGGCACGGACATAATGAGCCGCATGGCTCCGGGAGATGAGATAAATGCACTTACTCATCTCGGAAACGGATTCGATCTGAACGTCCGGGAAGGCAAAGGATCCGTTTCACCGCTCCTTGTGGGCGGCGGAGTGGGATGCCCTCCCCTTTACTTTCTTGCAAAGGAGCTTACGTCGGCCGGCGTTCAACCCAAGGTGCTCATAGGCTTCAACTCGCCGGCCGAGGTGATACTCGAAAACGAATTCAAGCAGCTCGAAGTCAGCACACAGACGGTGACGTCCGGCTTCGTAACGGATTCCGACATGTTCACACACGGCGATTACGACTATATATACACATGCGGACCCCTTCCCATGCTGAAGGCCGTTTACGACAAGAGCACATGCAAAGGGCAGTATTCATTTGAAGAGCGCATGGGCTGCGGCTTCGGAGCCTGCATGGGCTGTTCCGTAAAGACAAATTCGGGCTATAAGCGCATATGCAAGGACGGCCCGGTACTCTTGAAGGAGGATATAATATGGCCTGTGTAACAGACAAGAAAACACCCGGCCGGAGCGATACCGGGCTCCGCACCGGACTCGGCACGCGGCTCCGCGTGGAATTATGCGGACTCACGCTCGACAATCCGGTGATACCCGCCAGCGGCTGTTTCGGCTACGGCAAGGAATTCGCGGAGCTTTACGACATAAACATACTCGGCTCGTTTTCGTTCAAGGGTACCACAAAGGAGCCCAGATTCGGAAACGACACTCCCAGGATAGCAGAGGCCCCTTCGGGCATGCTAAACTCTGTAGGGCTTCAGAATCCCGGCATAGAGCACGTCATATCGCACGAGCTGCCGGAAATGAAAAGATATTTTACGAAGAAAGTCATTGCCAATATAAGCGGCTTTTCTGAGTACGAATACGCCTACTGCGCGGAAAAACTTGATAAAGAGGATCAAATTGGTATAATAGAGGTGAATGTGAGCTGCCCGAACGTACACGGAGGCGGCATGAGCTTCGGAACGGATCCGTCATCGGCAGCAAAAGTCACAAGAGCGGTCAAAAGCGTGACGTCAAAGCCCGTATTCATAAAGCTGTCGCCCAACGTGAGCGATATAACCGAGATCGCAAGGGCCTGCGAGGACGCGGGCGCGGACGGGCTCAGCCTTATAAACACGCTTCTCGGCATGCGCATAGATCTGAATAAAAAGAGGCCTGTGCTCGCAAACAGGTTCGGAGGCTTCTCGGGCCCGGCAGTTTTCCCCGTGGCTCTCCGCATGGTATATCAGACGGCATCGGCAGTTAAAATACCTATAATAGGAATGGGAGGCATTTCAAAGGCGGAAGACGTGATAGAAATGATGCTGGCGGGCGCCTCCGCTGTGCAGGTCGGCTGCGCGAACCTTACCGACCCGTATGTGTGCAGAGACATAATAAGGGATCTTCCCGCCGTTATGGACAGATACAACATTAAAAATTTAAAGGATGTTATCGGAGGGGCAATATAATGGCAAAAGATGTAATAATAGCATGCGATTTTTCGTCCGAGGAGGACACATCGGCATTTCTCGGCAGGCTGGGCGACAGAAAGCCTTTCATAAAAATAGGCATGGAGCTTTTCTACAGCGCCGGGCCCGACATGGTGAGGCGTATAGCAGGGCGCGGCTATAAAATATTCCTCGATCTCAAGCTTCACGACATACCGAACACGGTAAAGAAGGCAATGGCGAATATAGCGGGACTGGGCGTTTCTATGTGCAACGTTCACGCATCCGGCGGCATAAAAATGATGAGCGCCGCACGCGAGGGACTCATAGAAGGAGCCGAAAGAGCCGGCGCGCCCTCTCCCCTTCTCATAGCCGTGACACAGCTCACATCCACCGATGACGATATGCTCAGAAACGAGCTTCTCATAGGCGCTTCAATGAATGAAACGATACTGAAATACGCGGATAACGCGAGCTCCGCCGGGCTTGACGGCGTTGTGTGTTCTCCCCTTGAGAGTAAAATGCTCCACGAACATTTCACCGCGAAAAATGTGCCTTTTATAACGGTCACCCCCGGAATACGCTTCCGCGAAAACGATGTGAACGACCAGAAGCGCGTGACAACGCCCGGGGAAGCCGGAATGCTCGGTTCGGATTATATAGTAGTCGGACGGCCGATAACGACGGCGGCCGACCCGTGCGAAGCATACGACAGATGCGTAAGGGATTTTACCGGCAGGCTGTAAAATATTTTAATAAGGAGTGGGTAAAATGACAGACAAGAATACATCATATGATCTTAATGAATTGAAAAGGGCAACGGCGGAGGGACTGCTTTCGATAAAAGCGGTGTTTTTGAGACCGGATGAGCCTTTCACGTGGGCGAGCGGAATAAAGAGCCCGATATATTGCGACAACAGACTCACGCTCACCGCGCCGGCCGTGAGAGATACAATAGAAAACGGCCTGTGCGAGCTTATAAAGACATATTATCCGGATGCGGAGATCATAATGGGCACCAGCACGGCGGGGATCGCGCACGCGGCGATATGCGGACATATCTTGGGAATGCCCATGGGCTATGTGCGCTCGAGCGCCAAGGATCACGGCAGGAACAACAAAATAGAGGGACGGCTTGAGCCCGGTCAGAAAACCGTCATAGTAGAGGACCTCATTTCAACGGGAGGAAGCGTTATCGAAACGGCAGAGGCTCTGAGGGAAGCGGGCGCGGACGTGCTGGGCGCCGTGAGCATTTTCACATACGGCATGAAGAAGGGGCTTGAAAAGCTCGCTGCGGCGGATCTTAAAAATGTGAGCCTTACCGATTTTGATACGGTGACCGAGCTGGCGGCGGAAACGGGATATATAAGCAAAAACGATATCCCGAGACTCAAGGCGTTCAGGGACGACCCTTCGGACGAGAGCTGGATAAAATGAGATCGGGGGATCAAAGCATGAGACACGTTCTTAATATAACGGATCTTTCCGTAAGTGAAATAGACTCTCTCATAGCCACGGCTATGGATATAATAGGAAACAGGGAAAAATATCAGGATATATGCAGGAGAAAAAAGCTTGCCACCCTATTCTTTGAACCGAGCACGCGCACGCGCCTCAGCTTTGAAGCCGCGATGCTCGAGTTGGGAGGCTCCGTCATTGGTTTCTCGTCTGCTTCGAGCAGCTCCTCTTCTAAGGGCGAATCCGTGTCGGACACCGTCAAGGTCGTGAGCTACTACGCTGACATAATAGCCATGCGGCACCCCAAGGAGGGAGCGCCTGTGGCCGCTTCCGCCGTGTCGGGAGTACCTATCATAAATGCGGGAGACGGCGGTCACAACCACCCTACGCAGACGCTGGCGGACCTTCTGACTATACACAGGGAAAAGGGACGCTTTAACGATCTCACTGTAGGCTTTTGCGGGGATCTTAAATTCGGCCGCACTGTGCATTCTCTCGTTTCGGCACTCTCGCGCTACTGCGGCATAAATCTCGTTTTCATTTCACCGGATGAGCTTAAGATACCTCAGTATATCATTACGGATATCGTCAATAAAAATCATATGCCGTACATTGAGACGCGCGATATGGAGAGCGTAATGCCTACGCTCGATATACTTTACATGACGAGGGTGCAGGGAGAGCGCTTCTTTAACGAGGCCGATTATGTAAGGCTCAAGGATTATTATATCCTGACGCCGGACAAGCTGGCCGCCGCGAAGCCGGATATGTGCGTTATGCACCCGCTGCCGCGTGTAAACGAGATCTCACGCACCATTGACAGCGACCCGCGCGCCTGCTATTTTAAGCAGGTCGAGAACGGGAAATATATGCGTATGGCGCTCATAATGATGCTCCTGGGCCTTACTCCGGAGATATGAATAGATATGAATTCAGGAAGGAGATTTTAAATGGTAGTTGATAAGATAGAAAACGGTATCGTGCTTGACCATATCAAGGCGGGCAATGCTATGGCTTTATACAGATATCTCAATCTTGACGAGCTGGACTGCTCTGTCGCCATAATCAAGAATGTCAAGAGCCGTAAAATGGGCAAAAAGGATATCATTAAGATCGATTCTATGATAGATATAAATCTCGATGTGCTCGGATATTTTGACGAAAATATCACTGTTAATATTATACGCGGCGGAGAGCGCGCCGAGAAAAAGCATCTGTCGCTGCCGCGGGAGATAGTGAATATCGTAAAATGCAAGAATCCGCGCTGCATCACATCCACGGAGCAGGAGCTCGATCATATTTTCAGGCTCACCGACCCTCAGAGGCGCGTTTACCGCTGCGCCTACTGTGATTCCGCAGGAGGAAATGCGGGAGGAAATGTCTGAATGAGTGCATGTGTTCCGAAGATCGCCCGGGATGACCCGCTTCATAAAAGGATCACGATATTTTTATGGCTCTGCCTGTTTGTTTACACGTGTCTTCCGCTCCTTACGAACAAGCTTTTTGACGCGCATGACATAAGCTACCACTTAAACAGGATAGAAGGCATGGCTGCGGCTCTCGGAAACGGCCAGTTTCCCGTGAGGATGCACCCGAATATACTTAATGATTATGGCTACCCAAACTCGATATTTTACCCGGAGCTGTTTCTTTACCTGCCGGCCGCGCTCCGCGCCGTAGGCGTGAATGTGAACATATGCTACAAGGTGCTCTTAGGCATCATAAACGCGCTCTGTGTTTCGCTGTCGCTTTTTTCCTTCAGGCGTATTTTCAGGAGCAGGTATGCCGCATATACCGGTACTGTTCTGTACAGTCTTTCGCTTTACAGGCTGCTGTGCATTTACGTAAGAGGCGCCGTAGCGGAAGCGCTCGCAATGAGCTTTCTGCCCCTTGCGGCGCTGGGCATTTATGAGATCTTTATCCGGGATTCAGGCAAATGGTACTATCTTGCGATCGCGTTTGCATGTGTGCTCCAGTCGCATATCATAACGGCGGAGCTTCTGCTGTATGTTTGCATCATTACGGCGATCGTATGCGTAAAACGTCTTTTTTCTAAAAAATGCAGGCGCCTTCTGGCCGCATTGAAGGCTGCGTCGGCAGTTCTGCTCCTGAATCTCTGGTTTCTGGTGCCGTTTTTTGATTTTGAACGCATCGGCGTTAAGATCACATCGACCGATGTATCTTTCTGGAGGAATACGATAAATCCGCCTTCAAAAATATTTGCGATCATTTTCCCTGTTTCAAGATTGCTCGGTACGGTAGACAACATGCCTTATACGATAGGCTTCTCCCTTTTCATGCTGCTTACGGCTTTTGCCGTTCTCTTGCTGCTGAAACGCTGCGGCGCAGGTTCCGGCAGAATCTCCGGCGGAAGCGGAGCCTCTGCTTCCGGCGGAGTCCGCTCGGGATTTTACCGTTCATGCCGCGAGAAAAAAATGTTTTACATCGGCGGGCACGGCCTTATTGCGGCGGCCGTGTGCATGTTCATGTCTACGTGCCTTTTCCCATGGTATGTTTTCAGATTCATACCCGTTCTTAACAGGATCGCATCTTCCATGCAGTTCCCGTGGCGTCTCCTGTCTATCGGATCACTTTCGGCATGTATCACCGCAACCGCATTCTGCATGATACTTAAGTCAGATCGCCGTGTTTCGGGTAAAGTTCTTTTTGTGACGGTTTCTGCGGCATCACTAATATGTGCCAACATACTTATTGACAGTGTACTGATGTATATGCCGTACTTCGGCAATTCGGCGAGGTTCAATGTGACGGCTCCCGTAGACGATCCCGCATGGGTGTACGACGGTCAGTATTCATTAAAGAGCACGGATATCGATCTGCTCGCCGTGCGCGGTGAAACGGCAGTGGCTTCGAATGAAAATATGCGTTTATATGATATTGTCCGCAGTAAAGGCACATTGAGCGTGAATTTCAGCGTTGAAAACTCAGGCGCAGGCGCAGGCACAGGCACAAGCGACTACATTGAGCTTCCCGTTTCGTGGTATCCTCATTATGTTTCAAGAATTGACGGTGAGATCGTGCCGAATGACCCCGGTGAAAATAATGTCATCCGTGTCTACACGGAAGGCAGATCCTCCGGATGCGTAACGGTGCGTTGGGAATCGCCTGCAATATACAGGATTTGTGAGATCATGTCACTGCTTTCGCTCATACTTCTTTCAGTTTATATCGTAACTAAAAGAGCAAAAGTACGGAAATGATCACTTCGCAGTATATGAGGAAAACCGCTGCCTGTGCGCAGGCCGCAGTTGCATGTGCGCAGGCGGCATCATCATACTGCCTGCGAAGCGCGCGTTTTCTAACCGAAAGTGCGAGCATAACAACAAATGACAGAGCAAATATTATATGATAGCCTGTCTCGTAAAGTACGATCTTCGAGCCCGTGTGAAAATACGGCGCGCATATATTAAACGCACATATCAGCACGTGAAACAGCAGATACGGCGTAAATATGAATCCGTTTTTTTTATTTTGTTTCACGTATTTTTATTGTTTTGATCACCGGCTGATCTTCCGCGGGTATCGTACCGTTGTCATCCACCGGTCTTGCGTCCTCGCACACCTTGTCCACAACATCCATGCCTTCCGTAACATAACCGAAAGCCGCATAATCGCCGTCCAAAAACGTGCTGTCTTCGTGTACTATAAAGAACTGCGACGACGCGCTGTCATACGGCCTGCTCTGCCTGGCCATCGAAATCGCGCCCCTTGTATGTGAGATCGGATTGTCTACACCGTTGCTCTTAAATTCGCCTTTGATGGTCTTATCGGAGCCGCCGGTCCCGTTTCCTTTCGGATCTCCCCCCTGCATCATAAAGCCCTTCATTATTCTGTGGAATGTAAGTCCGTCATAGAATCCGCTTTTTGCAAGCGATACAAAGTTGTCCACAGTGATCGGCGCCGCATCCTCGTAAAGTGCGACTGTTATCGTCCCGTAGTTTTCAATTTCAATATCTGCATAATGTGATGGTCTGTTCACGTCGTATCCTCCCGAGTCTTTATCAGATTTCAAAATACTTTGGCATGCAACCGCAAAAACGGCCGCTGCAACACATACACATGCGGCCGCTATTATGCATATGTTTCTTACTTTCTTCTTTTTCTTTATGCTCTCGATTTTCTGCATATCCTTACGCATGATCCGTACCTCTTTTTATTTAAGTGTCTCAACCGATGAAATACTATCACAATAATTGGGACAAGTCAAACTCCGCGGCGCGATCCGATCATGTCCTGTAATCTGATCTCAGGCAGTCTTCTGCCTGTTTTTCTGCAATAGATTTATTTTATTGCAGAAAAATCGCAGGAGCCTGAAAGCTTGAATGACGCAGTCCAGCAATAACTCAGCTATAACACAGTCACCTTGATTTTCTGCAACTATTTTTCTGCAATTGTTTTCATTTGCAATTGTTTTTCAGCAATCAATTTTCTGCAATCAACTCTATGTCACTTTTTCTGCAATAATCCTGCATCTTTGCAGAAAACTTTCTGGAAGGTTGGAATTCTGGAAGGTTGGAATTCTGCAAGGTTGAAATTCTGCTCTGAGCTGCGGCGTAAGATCAGGCTCAGCACGGCTTTCGGTTCGCTGCAATCTGATCTCAGGCAGTCTGCCGCCTGTTTTTCTGCAACAGATTTATTTTATTGCAGAAAAATCTGCATGAGGCAAAATACTTTCCGGGCAGAGAATCAGCAGGATGAAAGCTATCAAAAGCGGATAAAAATAAAATCAGCACCGTTTTTATGTACAGTGCTGATTTTGGTGATTTTTGCAGAAAATTTCTGTTTATACATTTATTATTATGTCCGTTTCACTTTTGTCGGGCGCTTCAAACAGCGTATCGCATTTGGCGGCAATATTTTCATCAACAAAATATGCGTTTTTTGCGCCGTCAGTCACTTCCCTGTTCCTTTGCAGTACGCGTTTTCTCAGTGTTTCATCGCATGCGTTTATGTAATGCATTTCACAGGGAATATCATGTTTTGCGTAAAATTCACGTGCAAAGCTTCTTGCTTTCTTTGTCCAGAAACCCCAGTCAAGTATGACACTGCACCCCGCGTGAATGATTTCAAGAGATTTTGCGAAGAGATATTCCTGTATTTTACCGGTATATTCATCGTGTCTGCTGCCGGCATGCTGCCCGAATACGGCAAGCATTATGTCGTCCACGGACAGCATGACAGCCTTGTTTTCATCACGCAATTTTTCGGCGTATGTGCTCTTGCCGCTGCATATTTTACCGCATATCATGATCACTTTTGCCACGTGCCGACCCTCTTTCATGGTGTACTTATTTCAGTCGTCTATGTCAAAGTCGATTATGTTGCCTGTGAGAGCGTCTATATCATATTCGTATTCATATCTTCCGTTTCTGAATTCTATTTCATAGATATAGCGCCCGTCGTCTCTGTCAAGCTTGATCTTGATATTCGACACATCGCTTTCTTTAAAGCCTGCATGTGCAAGAGCGGCGGCTTTTGCGCTGTCCTCGCCTATATAATTGCCGGTAGTGCCTGCGGTGCCGCCGGAGGTACCACCTGCGGTTCCGCTGCCGGTGTTGCCGCTGCCGGTGTTGCCGGTGCTGCCGCCCGAATGCACATGGTCTTCAATGTCCTTGTCATATTTTAAGACATTGCCGGAAACCGCATCTATCTCGTAATCATATTCCGTATTGCCTTGCAAAAATTCAACATCGTATACATAGCGCCCGTCGTCTCTGTCAAGCTTTACGATCATATTTGTTACGTCGCTTTCTTTAAGGCCCGCATGTGCAAGCGCGGCGACTTTTGCGCTGTCCTCGCCTATATAATTGCCGGTATTGCCTGCGGTGCTGCCGGAGGTGCTGCCCGCAGTTCCGCTGCCGGTGTTATCGGTGGTGTTGCCGGTGCTGCTTCCCGAGCTGCCGCCGGTGCTGCCGGAAGTTCCGTTTCCCGCGGTGCCGCCGGTGTTGTTGCCCGAATGTGCGTGCTCCTCAATATCTTTGTCATATTTCAAAACATTGCCGGTGACTGCATCTATTTCGTAATCATATTCCGTGTTGCCTTGTAAAAATTCAACATCGTACACATAGCGACCGTCGTCTCTGTCAAGCTTTACTATCATATTTGATACGTCGCTTTCTTTGAGGCCCGCATGCGTCAGAGCGGCGGCTTTTGCGCGTTCCTCGCCTATATATCCGTCGGTGCTGCCTGAGGCGCCGCCCGCGGTTCCGCTGCCGGTGTTATCGGTGGTGTTGCCGGTGCTGCTTCCCGAGTTACCGCCGGTGTTGCCGCCCGCGGTTCCGGTGCCGCTGCCGGTGCTGCCGTGGGTATCCTTGCCGTGCTCAGAGTCATAATGGTCGTCGTCATACTCCGAATCACGTTCAACTATGTCGCCGGTCACGGCATTTATATCATATTCGTATTCATATATGCCGCTTTTGAATTCTATTTCATAGACCATTGTGCCGTGCTCGTAATCCATAGATATTCTGTATTCTCTTATGTCATTTTCAGCGACCTTCGCATCATTAAGAGCAATTTCCTTTGCTTTAATTTCACCGATATACGCTCTGTCACTCGCGCTGCCTACAACATCGACATCGTCGAGTGCGAGCTTATTTGAATTCAGTATAAGATTAAGCTGATTGATGGACAGACCGGAAAGACTTTCAAACGTGTACCTCGGATCATTGCCTATGATCTTCTGAATGAGCTGTGCCTTGCCGGGAGTGATGCCGTAGGTATCCGCCAGATTTTTCAAAGTGTCATTACTGTTGATCGTCTGACTCAGCACCGACCCCGTGAAAGCGTCTGTCTGAAGCAGACCGTTCACCTCGTCCGTTAGCTTGGAAAGGAGCTCCGACGATCTTTTGTCGTCCGTTCCGTCAACGCTTATGAGTATCGAATTAGAAATATCACTCAAGTATCCGTTTCTCAGCATTGATCCTATGATGGCGTTGACAGTGACGTCGATCTTACTGCCTTTAAAATCCATATTTCCGATCACTGCTTCCGCGTCTTCATTTTTCGGTATTACTTCGAGGACAGTGTCTTTCCTGTTCACTCTGATTTCGATGCTCGGATTTACGTCGAGCGCGATCATCATGTCGGTCGAATAATTTGTCCTGTAAAATCCTATTCCGAATACCGCGCTCGCTATTAAAATCACCGCGGCGGCGCAGGCTGCCCATTTTACCCATCTGTTCGTTCTATGCTTTATTTTCTTTTCTTCCATTGAGATCACGTTCCTTTCATGCGTGCAGCTGTTTATGTCGGAGAGCACGGATGCAAGTACATCAGGCACCGCCTTTGTAAACTCATCGTTTATTTTTTCTTCAATTTCGTAATTTTCCATATCATACTCTCCTATTTAAGTAGTTCTCTTAGTTTTTTCATAGCCCTGTTGTATTTTGAAAGCACAGTAGAAAGAGGCATGTCCATTATTTCCGCTATTTCTCTGTGCTTTAAGCCCGACACTGCGTGAAGCGTCACTATGCTCCGCTCCGCGTCCGAAAGCTTTTCCATGCATTGCATTGCAGTTATCCTGTCATCCGTTTCACGCGTAAAATCGTCCGCAGATCCTCCAATGGATCCTTCAGTGGATGAATCCGCGTTTTCAGAGACTGTCCTGTTTCCGTCATGAATTTTACGAAGGCTGAGATTTTTTGCTATCGTAAGGATCCATGACATCGGGTTTCCCATGCGCCTGTAATCCTGAGATGCGTAATATAATCTTATGTAGCAGTCATGCATTACATCCTCGGCGTCATGTGTATTTCTGAGAATTGAAAATATAAAGCTGTAAACCGATGTTTTTGTCTCCTCATATATCTCGGCGAGCGCATCTGTACTTCCGGAAGCCATGCTGCAAATGAGCTTGTCGAGTTTATCGGAATCATGTCTTTTTCTTTTATCGTTTGATGAGATCGCGCAAATCATCAGCTTTAAATTCTCCTTTCATACTGTAAATAAATTTAAGAGCCATTTTATTGCACACATTAAAAAATTTTTTTGTAAAATGTCATGTTCGTATAATTATAGCTTTTCCGCCCGAAAAATTCAATCTTGTTTCAGGTTGAAAATGATCGGTTTAAAAGCGTAAAAGGCGGGCACCTTATCAGAGGTGCCCGCCTTCATTACCGCAGTGTAATCTATTTATGTTATGCTCTGCTTTTTTTCTTGAACAAAACAACTACTACGGCAGATAAGAGAATCATTCCGGTCAAAGCAACAAGCAGCTTTGCCTCGCCTGTAGGAGGATTGTCCTCCGTCGGTTTGTCGGACGGGTTGTCAGACGGTTTGTCGGACGGATTGTCGCTTGCCGCCTCAAGCGCATCATATGCATTTTTGAGCGTTTCAAGAGCTTTATCCACATCCTCCTGTGTCGCATTCTCATCTGCTAATGTCTGCTTGGCAGCTTCAAGAGCCTTAGTATAAACATCCCATGACTCATCTGTATAACCGACCTTGCCGACATCATCCGACTTTGCTATTTCCTCTTCAAGAGCATCCTTATTGACATTCTTCTGAAGCTCTTCTATCGCTTTCATAAGAGCATCATATGCATTATCTATTTCCTCCTGCAGAGAATCGGCATTTCCGGCTGCTGCCTTTGCATCCGCTACGGCCTTTTCCAGATTATTCCATGTTTCGTCTGTATAATCCTCTTTGTTAAGAGCCTCAGCACTTGATATAAGCTCGCTCAGCTTGGTGCTGTCTCCTCTCTTTACGAGTGCCGCTATGGCATCAGTAAGTGCCTCGGCCGCACTGTCGGCATCCTCCTGCACTGCGTCTATGTCGTCATTTACGGCCTTCGCTCTGTCAAGAGCGTCCTTTACTGCAGCCCATGTGGCGCTTGTATAGTCGGATCCGTTAAGTGCCTCGGCCTTTGCTATCGCTTCCTTAAGAGCCGTCTTGTCGGCGCGCTTTACGAGTGCCGCTATGGCATCCGTAAGTGCCTCGGCTGCACTGTCGGCATCCTCCTGCACTGCGTCTATGTCGTCCTTTACTGCAGCCCATGTGGCGCTTGTATAGTCGGATCCGTTAAGTGCCTCGGCCTTTGCTATCGCTTCCTTAAGGGCCGTCTTGTCGGCGCGCTTTACGAGTGCCGCTATGGCATCTCTTATTGCCTTAACGGCATCGTCTACCTCAGGCTGCAACGCATCGGGATCTTCATAAACCTCACCTGCTTTTTCAAGCACTTCTTCCAATGCTGCCCATGTGGCGCTCGTGTATTCGTCCTCATTAAGAGCCTCGGCATCCGCGATAGCCTTTTCAAGCTCGGATTTGTCCGTATCGGGAACAAGCGCTTCAAGAGCCGCCTCAAGGATCGCAGTCGCTTCATTTATCTGCGTCTGTGTAGAATCGGGATCATCAAGCACCTTTTTCGCGTTTTCAAGAGCCTTTGCAAGCTCCTCCGCAGACTCATCTGTGTAATATTCGGGATTGATATCTTCCGCCTTTTCTATTGCGGCTTCAAGAGCAGTCGTGTCATGAAGCTTTGTAAGCCTGTCAATGGCTGCACGAAGAACAGCTATTGCGCCGCTTACCTCACCTGCAGTTGCCATAGGATCGTCATATACACCCTTTGCATACATGTATTCAAAGAGGAAGTCGCTCCATGCCTGATCGTCGGCATAATCGTCTCCGTTAAGTCCGGCGGCATATACAAGAAGCTCATAAAGCTCGGACTTGTCTACCATTCCGAATGTCGTCACATACGTATCTCCGTGAATGTTCTCGATCTTTACGGTGCCCGTCTCGCTGTCATACGTATATCCTTCATACACGATATACCCGTCAACAGTCACCGTTATAAATCCGGCATCCGGTAAAATATATCCTTCTTCCGGTATCAGCGTCATCTCCGCGGAGCCGCCCTCACGTATAAATGATGTCCCGAGGTAGAAGGCAAGATCATCCTGATCCTTCCACTCAAGCGTATAATGCTCATCATCTATAGTAAGATATGTAAGATATGCGCCTATCTCATAGAGTCTTGTCACATCGGTCGTTCCGTCCTCGGATACAGTCACCTCAAAATAGTACCAGTCATTTTCGAAATCCTGTATGTTAACTGTATGCGTACCTACAGCAAGCCAAGGATATATGGCATTTGCATCGTCCGGATGCTGTCCGCCTATAACAAAATCCTTACCGTCAATCTGTATTACCTTAGCCCATGTATCAGTCTCAAAGCGTGTTTCGAATACGTTCTTTCCTTCAGTATTCATTATCCGGTCGCCTATTACAGACGGATTGTCGCTTCCAACCGTGCGGGCCTTGACAGAACCTCCGTTTATCGTGACTACGGTATCGACCTTCGAAGACCATCCTGTATATCTTCCCATTCCTATAGCCTTGACGTTATAGCTGTTCTCGGCTACTGTTGCGGTAACAGTGCCTCCGTTTATCGTAACGGTCCCGCCCTGGCTTCCGGTGTTGCCTCCGGTGCCTATCGCAGATGCGCTGTTACAGTTCTGAACGGCATTTATATATCCGCCGTTTATGACTATGTCCGCGCCCGGCATTCCGCAGCCTGCTCCTATGAGAGCGCCGCCGTAGTTTGAACCGTTCGTAGCGTTTCCCGTAAGATTAAGCGTTCCGCCGTTTACGGTTATTGTTGTCTTATACGGTGTTCCCGACATATATCCCACATAGCCGCTTCCTATTATGGCTCCGTTACTGTCGGTAGTACCGTTTATGGTGCCTCCGTTTATTGTTATATTCTGTTCGTAACCTGTAAACGGATACCTGTTTATGCTCGAACCCGAGCCTATACCCGTGGTACCCTGTGAATTTGCCGAATATCCGGTTTGCGGCTTCTGAATATTAATATTTATATTTGTATCGCCGTCTATTGTAACGGACTTTACTATACCGCCGTTCCCTCCGCCTATTCCCGCGCCGTATGCGGAATATGCAGTTATGTCGATATCTCCTCCGGCTATCGTTATATCTCCTGCTATATAAGCCGTCTGAGCAAGACCGTATCCGCTCGGGCTTATGCCGCCTATTCCCGCGCCGTTAGACGGCCTGCCGTAGCCCGTCCTGTCTCCGCTGTCAAGTACGAGATTGAGCTTGTCATGCCAGCCGCCCTTAACAGTAAGCGAAGCGTCGTAAGGAACATATACTCCTGCTCCGTCGCCCGTTACGGTAAGAGTATTCTCATTCTGGAAATTAAGCGTGTTACCCTCGCCCTTAAACGTTATGGCAGACGTACTTCCGGCCTTTATATTAAGATTCCTTATAGTCAGATTGAGTCCGTCCACCTCAGACGTTATGGACAGGTTCGTATACGGATTATCCGCTCCGTTCTCGCTGTTACCTACAAGAATCACATCCTTAGGCGTACCTTCCATAGCTCCTCTCAGAGTGATCCTTATAGGCTTGCTGAAGTTCTTAGGTATGACAGTCTCTCCGGTGTATAAGACCTCTCCGTTCCAGTCATCCGGAGCCACCCATGCGGCCGACGACACAAGAATATCTATAGTATCCGACACTCCGTTGGATGCAGTCGCGGTGAGATGCGCTGTACCTGCACCGCCTCCGAAGGATATCATTACTGTGTTGCGTCCGCTTTCGGGATCAAATGCATTTGTTCCGTCAAGCTCTTTGATCGTTATTATGTCAGGCGTATCCGTAGACCACGTAAGTCTTCTGTCTGAAGCCGTTTCAGGATATGCGTATGCATCTATTCTCATATCCGGAGTTGTCGTGCTCGCCGTTATGCTCCTGTTGTTTATGCGAACAGATGTGATCTCGTCCTTTCCGCTTACCGGAAGAGCAGCCGATGTAGCCTGATTCATTCCGTAGTCGGCAACCGTTATAAGGAATGACGGATCGCCGAGCAATAACGACATTGCCTGCGCCTCATTAAGAGGTATCTCAAACACGTATTCCGTATCGCGCGTCTTTACGGACTCATCCGTATATATATCGGAATACGGAATGTACTGCCATGTTCCGCTTACATTGAACCTTTGAGAGGATGTGATCTGAACACCCATTATATACGTGTTGTCCTTAACTGTAATCTTTACATGCGGTACGTCTTTTATGAGTTCTCCGCTTTCGGGATCTGTGATATCCTTAACAATGAATTCGGTGTCAAGTATCGTAGGAGGCGTAACATCGTATGTAAAAGGTGTTGAGAGCGTCTGCGTCTTACCGTCGGTTCCGTCGACAGTTGCAGTCAGATCAAAGCTGTAATCGCCCTCGGGATACCTGTATACCTCTTCTCCTCCCGTACTGTAAAACGGAGAGAAGCCGTACATAGGATGAATTATATCGTATGCCACAGTTCCTGCCGATGTATAATAGAATGTCTTTATTACCTCAGATGCTGAATAAAGATTTGTTACCGGAGTCCCGTCCCGTGAAACGCCGTAGTCGAGCTTTTTGGGAGAGCGCAGAAGTCCGGTGACAGGTACTACCGTATAACCTGAGTCTCCCACGCTTCCGTATACATTCTTGTCTATCTCATAGTCATCCTCATCGAGGAAGTAGTTGAATCCCATAGGATATCCGTAAAGCGATCCGTCTGATTCCATGAGCACATAAAGCTCTGAGTCGTACATGAATGCTTCCTCATCGTCGTATGCCGTTGAATCGAATACCGGAACCTCAGCCCAATCTCCGTAAAATGCCAGATATGGCAACGAAAGTGTAACTCCGCCGTTCTTTTCGGTCAGCACTACAAATCCGTCGAGGAAAATACCGTTTTCAAAAGCTTCGAGATTCTTCTTTCCTTCATCCGTAAGTGTCAGAGTAACCTTTACCGTAGCTGTTCCGTCTTTGTCCACTGTCACGTCATTGCTGCTGAGTTCTGCTTTAAATTCACTTTCGGTGAGCCTGCGTGAAAGCTCCGATATGGAATCATATCCGTTTACATTCACTATCTCCGCCACAAGAGGTATAACGGAAATGTCATATTCTCTTAAAACGTCACCCAGATTGTGAACTGTGAATTCGAATGAATAAGTGCCTTCCGTATTATAACCGAGCTCAGCCTTCGGCCTTGTGCCGTTTTTCACTGATAAATACGCGTTTGCGTCTATCGCATTCATAACATTCGCAAGCCCGGCGCCCTGTTTTCTCGGCGAATACGGAACTCCGTCCGCGTCATTTACCTGCACCGCAGTGCTCAAGAGGAGATTATTTACGAGATCTCTCTTCTCTTCTGCGTTAAGCTCTGTATATTTTTCGTTGACATACTGACGTACGACCGATGCCGCTCCCGCCATATGCGGTGAAGCCATCGACGTTCCGCTCATATTTCCGTATCTGTTGCCGGGAAGCGTTGACCAGACATCTCCTCCCGGAGCAGTTATCTCAGGCTTAAGAGTAAGATCCGGAGTCACTCCGAGAGATGAGAAATCAGACATGTAACCGCTCGTGGGAAGTTCTCTCTCCTCTACGAAGTCAGGCGACAGTACCACTTTCTTATCTATAAGATTTTTGAGTATATCTCCGTCATTCTTGCTTATGAATATCATCGGAAGCAGACCGTTAAGCTGCATGTTTATAAGGTCCTCTTCGACATTGTCATATACTATGACGGCCTTTGCTCCCGCATCAAAAGCGTTCTGTTCTTTTTCAGTAAACGCAATGTCTCCGCGCATCACTACGGCTATTTTACCCTGAACATCGGCTGCATCAAAATTAAATCTGTCGCCGTAGCCGTTTATGAGCACGTAGTCATACTCACCGTCAAGCGACGTCCACTGAAGCTCGGGAGCCTCGGCAGTGTCGGTGTATGTTATTTTATTTTCACCGGCCATGAAATAAAATACTCTGCTCGTTTTTTCATTTACACTGGCAACGGAAACGGCCGCATGGTAAGTTGAAGGCGAGCCCACTATGCCCGAGTCCGGATTCTTCACTAGTGCGAGATCCGTGCCGAGAAGATTGCCGTATGTACTGTTTGAATCATTTCCGGCTGCGCACATCAGGTTTATGCCGGCCTTTTCAACATTTTCAAACACGCGGTTCGTGACTCCGTCATCTCCGTCGACGCTCGTAAAACCTCCCGGTGTTCCGAGGCTCATATTTATGGTGTCCACGCCGAGCTCAACCGCATCCTCAAGCGCCGCGAATATCCATGCGTTGCTGGCTCCGCCGCCTTCATCGGGGAATGTTTTGAGTATAACGAGCTGTGTATCCGGCGCCACACCGCTGAAAGCTTCGCTGTCGGCTCCCACTGTTCCGGCTACATGCGTTCCGTGATCCTCTCCTCCGCCTACTTCCGTATCATTTGTTGTATAGTCGTATGCGAACGGTATTTTTTCCGATTTGTAAACATCCTCGGCGTCCGCCGCCGCATTAAGTCCGCCGCCGCTTACCTTGTCTTTGATATATTCAAGATCAAAGCGCGGATCTTCGGGAGATTTTTTGAATGCGTCGTGATCCGTGTCAAGACCGGTGTCGAGTATAGCGGTCACGGTACCTTTTCCTGTATATCCGGCAGCATTCGCTTCATCGCTGTGTATCATATCCCCGCTTGTTATGGCAGCCTTCTCGTATCCGTTTACCGGCGCTGCATATTCATATGTTTCCGCAACCGTAACGGATCTTACTCCGGGAAGAGCTTCCAGAACACTCTTCTGACCGTACTTCGCCTTAACGGAAAAACCGTTTAAAAGCGTATCATACGTATACATGACCTTCATCTCGGCGCTGTATTTTGAATTTATAACAGAAAGAGCCTTGTTCTGCTCGGATTCTATTTTTTTAACGGCCGACATGCCTTCCGCTGTGTTTTTAAATTCGGCAAGCGAAAGCTTGTCCGATTTCACAGCCGAAACAGGTTTTTGTGTCATCTCTACAATGAAGACAACCTCGTCATCCTCACTGTAAACCTCATTGCCCAGCTTCTGTATTTTATCATTCAGCACATCGCTCATAAGCTGGTACGGTGATGAAAATGATGATAAATCCCCCTTGTTACCCGCACCCGACACAGCGCCGGCTATGTACGCAGGCAGTGATGTAAACAAGATGGCCGCAGATATCAAATACGCGGTAACGCGCATGAGATAACGGTTTTTCATAGTAAAATCCTCCGTTGGTATTAGTACATATTGTAGACAGTTCTGCAACACGCCGTTTTTTAGGATATCACCGCGGAAGCGCAAAGTCAATCCGTTTTCCGAAAGTTCAAATTTGCATAAAATATCGGAAAAATTTTACACCGGCATGTTAAAGCATCGGGCCGTACAGACAAAAACTATTTTATATTTTCAGATATATTTACTTGCTTCCTTTATGCTTAAGCTGTTCATTGCGCAGCCGTGCCTGTTTATGAATTCCTTCACAAAGCCGGGATCGGTCTTCGAGTAATCCCTGAGTGCCCAGCCGATCGCTTTGTTTATAAAGAACTCATTGCTGCCGAAGCTGTTTACGATGACCGTTTCCAACAGAGCAGTGTCGGTTTTGTGTTTTAATCCGAGCTGATGCTCTATTGCCGTTCTTCTGACCCAAATATTTTCGTCCTTCGACCAGTCGATCATCAGATCTTTGACTCTCGGATCCCGGAGACCGATATCTCCTATTATTTTACACAGAAAATCTATCGTGTCCCACCATGATCTTGTAATGACGTAGTGTTTGATATTGGGTATATCTTCAAAGGAAATATATTTTTTGGCGGCAAAAAGATAATCATATACCAGATATTGAAATTCTCTGTGGTCATCGTCATAACATTTATCAAGAAAATCCCAATCGATCGCTTGCGATCTCTTTTCCGCCCTGAGAAAATCATTGCAGGCTTTCTTCCTTTCGGGAGCGGGAATGCCGTAAAATTCAAACAAGTTTCTCATATATTTGGACATGACGACGGCTTTTTCCTTGTTTTCCTTTGATTCAAATATTCTTTTGATCTCGGAATACTTGTCCATTTATATCATTCCTCTATTCCCAGTACCTCGTCCGCCTCGCCGCTGTCAAGTATCTCAACATTTTTGAGATTCTTTTGTATCAGCTCGTTTCTGCGGTACGCGTCGTCGAGCGTTTTACCGGCCTCGTCTACCTTCTTTTTCGCCTTTACCAACAGGTCGCCGAACTTGTCGTACTGTGTTTTGGCCGCGCTCAGTATCTTACGCACCTCATCCGCTTTTTTATTTATGGCCATAGTTCTGAAGCCCATGGCCAGCGAATTCAGAAGTGCCGTGATCGTGCTCGGGCCGGTCACCATGATGCCCAGAGTCCGGAGCTTTTCTGTTATGCCGTTCTTGCTGGAGGCTATTTCCGCATACAGCCCTTCGGTGGCAAGGTAAAGTATGGCAAACGGCGTCGTTTCGGGCGAACTTATGTATTGACTGACGAGCTTGCCTTCGTCAAGGACTCTGCGTTCAAGCGCCTTTTTGGCATTTTCAAGAGCTTCGGTATCTCCCGCGTCTGCCGCCGCCGAAAGGCGTACATAGTCCTCCATAGGGAATTTTGAATCTATGGGAAGGTACGTTATGCCGTCGTCGTTCTGATTCGGTATTTTAACGGCGAACTCGACCCTGCCGTTATATTTCGGGTTCGTCTGCACATTAGTTTCATACATACCGCGTATCGTTTCGTCAAGGATATTTCCGAGCTGGACCTCCGCCCACGTTCCCCTTGCCTTAACGTTAGTAAGTATGCGGTTGAGCCCTTTCACGTTATCGGTGACTCCGGTTGAGAGTTCCTTCATTTCACCGAGGCTCTTGTACACATTCTCAAGCTGTTCGGATACGGTCTTAAAAGAACTGTTCAGCCTCTGATTGAGTGTTTCCGCAAGCTTTTCGTCCACGGTCTTCCGCATCTCCTCGAGCTTTTTCTCGTTGCTTTCCTGCATCAGTGTGATGGACTCGCTCACTCTGCGTGTCTGCTTTTCGGCGTTTTCGTCCACGGTCTTTCGCATTTCCTCAAGCTTTTTCTCGTTGCCGTCCCTTAAAGAGGTTATGCCGTCGGACATCATTTTACTTATACGCATCATCTGTTCGTAGTTTTTCTCAATGATCTTCTGTATATCGCCGGACAATTCGCGTGAAAGCTTCTGCACGTCGTCCGATATCCCGCGCACGGCCTCATTCGTCTGCCGCGCATGCATATCGGCCTTCTGGTCCAGCAGCTCGAGCGAGCTGTCCTTTTTCGGTCTGTTTTTCAAAGCGACGATCATTCCGGCCGACGCCAGTACGATACTGATCACCTGCAAAATGATAATGTATATTTCCATATATGCGCTCTCCTCACAGTTTGATATGTTCAAGAGTCATTTTAACTCTGTCGGATATCTTTACGGTGCCTACACCGAAAAGAGATGTATGCAGCGTGTCATTGACAGGCTTTTTCCAGTATTCCGGGATGCCTTCAATGCCGTTTCTCATGCCGAGTACGGAACCCACAGTGGCGCCGTTACAGTCGGTATCAAAGCCTGTTTCGACCGCCATGCAGATCGATCTGCCGTAATCTCCGTTTCCGTAAAGAACAGATGCGGCGACTATCATTGCATTTGAAACGGCATGGCACCATCCGTGACCGGTATATTCATCGTACTTTTGATGTATCATTCTGAAACAATCTGCCTGCGGCATACCTTTTTTGTATCCGTCCAACACCGACATTATGCTCTCGTACAGCCGTGAAGTATAAGGTATCTGCGAGAGACCCGCAAGAATGATATTTTCGGTGTCATCCGTCACGGCGGCCGCCGATATCATGGCCGCAGCGAACATTTCACCGTATATGCCGTTTTTGACATGTGAGATCGATGCGTCTCTCCAAGCCATTTCCGCTGCCTTCTCCGGATTTCCGGGATTGATATATCCGAAATAATCGCCTCTGATCTGCGCGCCGATCCATTCGCGGTACGGATTTTTGTATATTGCGGACTGAGGGGGCTCGTAACCGTTCATAAAATTGCAAAAAGCCACTCTTTCGGCCGTACAGTATGCGTCCTTGCTCTGATATCTGAGCCACGCTCTTGATACATCATACGGCGTGAAATCCTTTCCGTGATCTCTCACTGTCATCTGCGCGAGTACAGTGTAGTTTGTATCGTCATCCACCGGCATGCCGTCGATCTCATCCGCATATATCCTGTCTGCGAAACCGTAACTGTATTTCTTTACTGTGTCATCCGTGATGTCTGTCCTGTAAACATACCTGTGCATGGGATAGTTGCCGGATTCCTTTAAAAACGGTATAAGCTCATTCGTACGTATACCTTCCAATGTTTTTCCGAGCATACATCCGCAGACCCGTCCTACCCATGCGCCGTGTATCTTGCTCTCAAGTACTTTTTCGTCTGCTTTTTCTGAAATAAGATCGCCTTTTCTCAGTGCCCTGATGGAATCCGGATCGGACGGCTCAATATATTTATAATCATCGCGCTGCTTTGCATTGCTCACGATCTCAAACAGCACATCTCCGAGCTCTTTTTTTATCTCATTTTTAGGGAGCTTTGAAACGGCCGTGAACAGATCCCTGTATGCTTCTACGTCCAATCCCTCTTCGACAGATTGCTCATACTCGGTGAGAATCGCAGATGCGTAGAATTCCCAATCATGAATGTTTGAATATTGCGGTTTTACAGACATACCGAGCCCTCCTTTTGATTTAATATTCTCAAGTGTTATCAGTGTATCACAAAATGACGATAATTTCTACTTCGAGTTCCGTTCTTAATATTCCCGCCGCGCTCCGTCAGCGTTCGACAAACCATGCGGGCGGCATCCCGACGCTCCGGCAAAGGATCCCGTTTTTGATACTGTCCTTCCCGAAACGTCCGCGGATCGCCTCAACACATTTATCCAATCTTTCGAGCTTCTCTATCCTCTCGTGATCCGTAAACAGACTGATCTGCCCGGGCGTATCCTGCGGCACGAGATCGATCGCCTGTACGGTAACGGACCGTATGTTATGTTGCCACGGGTACTTCTCCTCAAAGATCCCGTACGCCGTTTTCGCGATGATCATAGGAGACTGTGTGGGAAAATCGATCTTCGTCTGCCACTGCTTTGAACATAGCGTGTTGTCCCGTATATGCAGCGCCACTCCCTCGGCGCTTAATCCGTGCACGCGCAGCTTATGCCCGATATCCTGTGTCAGCTCAAGGATGACCGGCCACACCTGCTCGTCATTTTCCAGATCCGCAGCTGTCGTGATACCATGACTCACACTTTTGATCGGAGGGACGAAATCGGTCTTTGCTACGGCGGAGCAGTCAGCGCCGTTGGCAAATTGCCGGAGCAAGACCCCGTTCTTTCCGAGCCAACGTCTCAACATGTCCGGGTCGGCATTTGCCAGATCGCCTATCGTCCTGATGTAATATCTTTCCAAGACTTTCCTCGTCGCTCGTCCTACGCCGAGCAGGTCCGAAGCCGGGAGCCCCCATATCTTATCCTTGAAGCTGTCCTCATCGATCACCGTAACGGCATCCGGCTTCTTCATATCCGAGCCGAGCTTTGCGAATATTTTATTGAAGGATACGCCCACTGAGACAGTCAGCCCGAGTTCAGACCTGATCGTCTCACGTATCTCATTAGCGACCCTCTCAGGCGGACCGAAGATCCCGCCTGTACCGGAAATATCCAGCCAGCATTCGTCCATTCCGTACGGCTCCACCCTGTCTGTATATCGTTCATAAACGCTGCGGGCAAGCTTGGAATATCTGATGTATTCCTCAAAATGAGGCGGAACCGTAACAAGATCTTTACACTTCTGCTTTGCCTGCCATACTGTGTCGCCGGTCTGTACATCAAAAGCTTTCGCCTTGTAGTTCTTGGCAAGTACAATGCCGTGCCTTTTCTCCGCCGAGCCGCAGACAGCGACCGGATATTCTCTCAGGGCAGGGTCAAGCAGGCATTCGACGCTCGCATAGAAATTGTTCATATCGCAATGTAAAATATTTCGCGGCATTTCCTTCCGACCCCCTTGACATTATGGGAAGTTCAGCATAAAATATGTGCAGTTGAACTTCCTGTTTCACTATTATACGCAGTCTGACTTCGCATGTCAAGCGTAAAACGAGAAGTTTAACTGCAAATATTTTTGAAGGAGAAAACACACGATGACCTTCGGAGAAAAAGTCAAAGCCGAAAGAACAAAGCTCGGTCTCAATCAGGACGAGCTGGCTGCCATGATCGGCGTGACACGCCGGGTAATATGTTCTTATGAAACCGACAGATCACGTCCGAGGGGAACGGACAGGTACAAAACGCTGGCAAACGCATTGAATGTAAATGTGAACTATCTGCTTTCCGAGGATGACGCCTTCGTAGCAGGCGCAGAAGAAAGGTACGGGTACCGCGGTAAGAAACAGGCTATGGAGCTTGTCGAAGAAATGGGCGGTCTGTTCGCCGGCGGTGAAATGTCCGATGACGATATCGACGGCGTCATGAAGGCGCTCCAGGACTTGTACTGGAAAGCCAAAGAAGACAATAAAAAATACACTCCCAAAAAATATATGAAATAGGTACGCTGTGAGGGGTGTAAATGAAATGATCGACTCTGTCGGAATATACAGAAAGGCAAACAGCCTCGTACGGATGCACGGAACGAGGGATACGATCAAATTAGCAAAAGCGTCGGGCGTTGAGGTGGTTCCGGTAGATTATTTCACCGGCCTTCTCGGGATGTATGTGTACCGTTGGAAGCACCGTGCCATATTCCTCAACGGCAGGATGGACGAATATCTGACACAGATGGTGGCCGGACACGAGCTCGGTCACGATATATACCATAGAGATCTCGCCAAAGGCGAAGGTATGAAAGAGTTCGAGCTGTTCAGAATGCAGAGCTCCGCGGAGTACGAAGCCAATGCCTTTGCGGCGCACGTCCTGATCGATACGGACGAATGTCTCGGATATGCCCGTGAGGGCTGCGATGTGGTGCAGCTCGCAAGTATAATGAACTCGGAAATAAATCTGATGCTCATAAAGCTCCAGGAGCTGAGCAAGCTCGGCTATAACATTCGGATTCCGTTTGAGCCGAAAAGCGATTTCTTCAAAAATATAAAAGCGTAAATGATAAAAAACTCATAGAAGACTATCGCCCAATCATGAGAATCATGTGTCCTTCCGTAAAATGTCCAGGTATTCCCGATAGGCAAAAACCCTGTTTCTTTCGGCGTTGTTTGTCTGAAAGAGTATTTTGATCTCCTCCAACCGTTTTACCGCGCCCGATACCGTGCTGAATGACAATTTCAGCGCTTCAGCTGTCTTTCGGATGTCGATTATCGGATTCTGCTCCAGATATGAGAACAGCACCTTTGCCGTCTTTGCCGCCCGGCCCATTTTATCGATCGCATTCATATTCCTGTCATGAAGTAAGGACAGCTCGCGTATCGTCTTCGAAGCATCCTCAGCCGAGGATTGCACCGCCCGCAGAAAAAATTTTACCCACTGCTCATAATTGTCTTTGTTGCGCACCTCACTCATGCGGTCATAATACTCGATACGATTTTTCTTCAGATAAAACGACATGTACAATGCCGGCGTCTGCAAAGCGCCCTGCTCCGTCAAGAATAATGTGATCAACAGTCTCCCCAAACGACCGTTCCCGTCTAAGAAGGGATGTATCGTTTCGAACTGATAATGTATCATGGCCGCACGTATCAGCACATCCTGAGTGTCTTCCGCATGAAAATATTTTTCAAGGTCCGACATAGCCTCCGCCATATCCTCAGGATTGGGAGGGATATATCTTGCGGTTTTCAAAGTGCTCCCGGCAGCCCCGATCCAATTCTGGGAGATCCGGAACTCGCCCGGGTTTTTATCACTGCCGCGCACACCCTCCATCAGAATCGAATGGGTCTCTTTGATCAGCCTGTTTATGCAGGCCTCCAACTCAAAATAACAGCCTTAATATACCGTTTTTATTTCGAGTTGTCAATCGAAGTCAAAATAAGAAGTCTTTTTTATTAAACGTCAAGCTGTGAGAAGTCGCATATACATTTCACTCCGTCCGGTACGTGCACATTTACGGTATGTTTTCCGCGCTCGTCCGTTTCTATTTCAACAGTGACTACGCCCTTATCGCCTATCGGTACGCTGCCGCCGTATTTTTTGAGGGGACACGGCAGCGGTCTCACCGTTATTTCGGAGCAGCCCGGCTTCGTAGGCCGGACGCCGAGATAGCATGCCGCAAATTCATATAATATGACAGAGCTCCAACCGTGGCAGTCGCTTCTCATCTGTATGAAATCCTCCGGCCATGTGGAAAGATGCAGCTCATGCGAGAGCTTTATGAATGCGTTCCATATTTCAAAAGAGGTGTGTATCTCATTGTAAAGTCCGGTCATTTCAAGCGCTCTGCACAGGAAGTACGTCATACAATATGACGGCTGCGACAGACTGCCTCTGTTTTCGATCATGCGCGACATAAGGGCTTTTGCGTCGCTTCCCGTGACAGTGCCGGAGAGCACCGCAAATATCTGTGCGTGCATGCTGGAAGCGCTTTTACCCGGCACATCCGAGAACATACCCGAATCCGCGTCATATGCGTTTTTTATGATCGCCTGTGAAATGCCGTCGGCATCTTTTTCATATTCGAGAGCCGTGTCGTTCCTGCCGCAAAATCTGTTAATGCCGGAGGCGGCGCGGAGCGCGCACACATAAAGCATGCTGTATAAAATGTTATCCTCATTCCCCGTTACAGGAGAGCCGTTGTGCCATTCCTTCACCCAATCAAAGAATTGCCAATAACCTGTATTTCCGAGTATGCCCTTTTCGTTTATCCTGCATCTGTAATAACAGAACAGCTTGTCCAAAGTGCCGAGGTGCGAGCGCACGAATTCCGTATCTCCCGTGTACATCATGTACGTATCGAGCATGAGCACCCAGTAAAACGGGAAACCCGGTATTATCTGCATAAATTTTGACGGACTGTTGCACGGTATCATACCGTCGCGCAGCTGCGCCTGCGCAAAATCGTTTATCGCCTTGCGCGCGAGCCTGTGATCTGAGCTCACTGCCAGAGTGTAGCGCACTTCGAGAAATGTATCCATGGCATATTGCATCTGTTCATAGTACGGGCAGTCCATATATGTCTCGTACATGCATCTTTTTAACGTCCTCACGCTTATCTTCCAAAGCTTTTCATAAGTCTTATTGTCCGATGTAAATGAGCCTTCGATCTTAAGAGGGTATCCCGTGGATATATAGTCAACCGAGTGTATCACAAAGGGCTCTGCCCTTTTACCGGTATTCTCTATTTCTATTTTAACAACGCGGAACGATCTGTACAGGAAAGGGATATAAGTCTGTCTGCCCTCTTTTGCGATATATTCGTCGGCATGTCCGTATACCGACTGTCCCTCCGCTTTGTCTCGCACGCCGCGCGTTACCGTACCTGATTCATTCATTGTGCCGAAGCCTTCCGCATATATTATTTTCAATCGGCTCCCTTCGGCGCATGTAAAATCTATCCTCGGATAAGCATTCACAAGTCTTCCCGCGTCCAGCATCATGTATGCGCTTTCTCCCGGCTCTACGGCGGAGACCGCACCTTCCGTAATGCGTTTAAATGTGTCGCGTCTCTCATACATCAAAGGAATGGGGCGCGGCTCAAGCATCCAGAAATTTCTCAGCGTACCCGTATCCTCAGGTGAGAAAGAAAATTCCTCGGCGTTCTTCCAGGCGCTCTCGGGCATATCCTCACATGCCCGCACTGCGTCCACACGCTCCATGAATCCCACATAGCCCTCAATGTTGTCCTGCGGGAAACCATAGCCTTCCGCGTGCACGCACTTATACTCCTTTGATGTGCCGATGCCGTAAAATGTGTCTTTTTCTTCTATATAAAGACCTCCGATGCCCTCTGTCACTATGGATGTGGGCCCCGTCATGAAGCGCATGTTCTCGTACTTGTTGTCTGTGTATTGTACGGCCTTTACAAATATTTCATTATCCCCTGTGTGCAGGAGCCCGGCTATGTCCGCCTCGTCTGCGTATCTCACTCCGCGCACGCTCCGGCACGGACCCGTCATAACGCGCTGACCGTTCACATACAAAATATATCTGCTGTCTGCGGAAACGCGCACACGGCATTTTCCGGGCACTCGATCCGGAATGAATATATTTTTTTTGAAATATATCATCCTCGGCTGTCGCACCATAGCCATATCTATCCATATCCACTTAGCGTTCATATTTTACGTGCCTCTTTTATGTGACTCTTTTTATGTGACTCTTTTGCCGCGGCGCCTGTGAAACAGGAATATGCCCGTTGCAGCCGCGGCAGCAGCAGCAAGAGCGCCGGATACGCCCAATATCATACGTCCCGTCAGAGACATGCCCCCGGGCAGAGGATCCGCATTCACATATGAATGTGTAAGCCTGCCGAGAGGCACCGAGCAGCCGGAAACATAATGATCCATTATATCCGACGGATCTTCTATGCTGTCCGTCACTTTAAAATCTATCCTTATATTTCCGTCCTTGATGCCGAGCGATGCCAGCGGTACGGCAAGCTGCATGACATTTCCCTGTACGGAATAGCTTATATCCGCTGTCTTTTCAAATTCATATCTGCCGTCGGCGGACACCTTCTCAAGAGATGTGACGCTGTCTGATACCGGATATCTGTTGATCACATAATGGAAGCCCTCCCACGAAGCCCCCTCATACACTCCGTCCTGCGATCTCAACCTTATGTATATATTCAAATGATCGTTCATATCCGAGCTGTATTCCGTAATATCCGATTCCGTATACACGGCAAAGTAAACATTTTCACCGTCATTTGTGACGCGTATCTCTTTTATGAAATTATCCGCTCTTGCCTGAGTGTAATGTATATCGGGAGACGCACCCTTGAAATCCCTCTCCGTGTTCTGCACGGCTACATTGTAAAATATATTCCCCGCCGCCGTGACATCGTTCCACTGCCCGGCGCTCTCACTTACGTTTATCGTCTTCTCCGTGGGGCGTGTATAATTATCTGCGCTGACCTCTGTGCCTTTAAATTTTCTTATATAGTCTATCATCTGAATATAGAAGTTGTCCCCGTAGCCCTGCTCGGTGTAATCGTATGCATCGTCTGAAGAATAGCCTCTTGCCTTAGTCATCTCTATATCGCGTGACCATTCCGTGTTATACGTATCTATCCAGCCGTAGCCCTCCGGATTCTTTTGCGCTATCCACTCGTTCCAGCCCGTAATAAATACGATCTGCGGGTCCGCCGCTATGGCATTTTCCCACTGCTCCGCAAAATTATTTCCCTTTAAAATATTTTCCACATTCCCGTTTTCGGGCGTTTTTTTCGAATAACCTCTGCCGTAGTATCTGTCGCCGCTCGTTTTGTTCTGCGTGGCTCCGAAGCTGCACGGGCCCGCGAACTGGCACACGGACACATTCATAAGATCCGTATAAAGTATCTGGGGCTTTGCAAGATCCATGTAAGGGAATCCGTTCATATTCGTCTCTTCAAGAGGCCATTGAGGCTCTCTTATGCGGAAAAAGTCATTGAGCTCGCCGGGTATCTCGGCGGACCTTCCTATTATGAGCGGCTTATCGTACGGTCCGTAGAACCAGAGCTCTTTATACAAGCCTTTTTTGTAAAATGATCTGTATAAACTTGTAACGCAGTTTCCGCTGTTGGTGTTCGTAAAAAATACGATCTGAGGAACCTTCCACCCGGCTGTCCTGTATTCATCGAGTATTCCGAGAAGAGTGAGCCACACATCGTTATATAATAATGCGTTCGTGACATCGAACACCAAAAAGTCTATCCCGGCGGATATAAAAAGCTCTGTATGCTTTCTGAGCACATACGGATCCGCCGAGTTGTAATATCCGTATAAAGGTTCGTTGAAGAAGTAAGTTTCGTTGTTCGGATATTTCACCGAGGACGTATCCAGAAGAGGATCCAAGTCCCCTTTTCTGTTTATATCGGTTATGTCATATATGTTTTTTTGATCCTGCTGCCCGAGCCACAGAAAATAAAAAATGCCTACGTATTTATCGTCCTTATATCCCGCAACGGGCGCAAGGCTCCTGCCCAGTGAATCTACAGCCGTGATATCGTCAGTGTTCTTGCCGTTATTATCTGTCATGTCCGTAATGCTGTCCTCTTTAGCCGCATATGCCGTAAAAGCTTCATGTTCCGGAGCACTTTTTGCCGTTTCCGTAAAGGTCAACAATGTAACGGCCGCCACGATGAGCGGCAATATTGTTTTGTAAATACATCTGCAATATGTCATTAAAATGCTCCTTAAACTGCTGCCGGACCGCGCACACGCGCAGTCCGGCGTTCATTATATCATGCTATGCTCATTCATGCACTCTGCGTTTTATTACAATGACAACCGCAAAAGCGATCGCTGCCGCGGCAAAGGCCGATATTACAGCCATGTCTCCGCTTCCGGGATTCGGCGTCTGTCCGCCGTTTCCGCCCTGGCTGCCTCCCTGACCGCTGCCGGTATTACCGCTCTGCCCGCCGCCGGGATTTTCTTCATCTCCGCTTCCGGAGCCTGCGGTCTTACCCGTGACCTTTATATTGCTTATCTCGAAGCTGCATTCGGATGCCTGGAACCCTATATTCTGATCGTTTCCTTCCGTAAATACATCGTCCGCTTCGGGTATCTCAACCTCAAGTATCACATTGTTGTTTATTGAAAGTATCACCCTGCGGCCCGTCCTTATGACCGTGAAATCAAATTCTGTTCCGCCTGCCAGGCTGAATCCCGTATTCCTGAAGAGGTCGGACATATTGTCGTGATTGAAATCAACTCTCACGCCCCAGTTCTTTGTTATGAGTACGACATCCGTATCTCCCGTTTCGGCATCCGCACCTACGATTATCCTCAAGCCGTTATAATCCTTATCTCCTATTCCGTTTATCTTTACATGTCCCGAAAGCGAAAACGTATCCTCGAGTCCGGGAACCGTGAGCATATAAATGTCGTCGTTATCGGCTGCTCCGCTTGCTACATTGCCGCCCTTGTAGAGGTTCTCACCGCTCTGCGACAGTCCGCCTCCGTCAGGCTCTGTCAGGCCGTTATTGTAGACTGCTATGTCCGTGGCTTCAAAGCTGCAGTCCGACGAGTGAAATCCGAGCTGTGCGGCGCTGCCGTGGGTGAAAGCGTCATTTGCCTCGGGTATCACCGCGGAGCACACAAAGTCTCCGTCAAGCAAAAGAGCTACGGTATGTCCGTCTTTAACTATCTCAAAATCGAATTCTTTTACATTCTTAAGGTTCTCTATGGGATATTGCACGCCGTTTAAGTTGTCACCCATAAAGTCGTAACCTACGCGCTTGATGTTGGGCATTATTATGATCTCATCGTACTTCTTTGTTTCATGGTCATATCCCACTACCAGCCTGATGCCGTTCCACCCCTGCGCGCCGACTGATAACATATTTACATGTCCTTTATATGTAAAGCTGTCGGTAAGTCCTACCGTGGCGAGCAGGTTCCATGTCTCTGCCTGTACTCCGTTTGCCACATTGCCTCCGTCATACAGATCCGACACATACTCGGATGCGGCTTCCGGACATTTCACGACTATATCGGACACTTCGAATTTGCACTCTGATCCTATGAATCCGAGGTTTTTGTTATTTCCGAACACAAATGTGTCGTCTGCGGTTTCAATGGCGGTTCTGAGGGCCTCTTCTCCGTTGAAATAAAATGTTACATTGAGGCCTTCTCTCTTTACGGAGAATGTGAATTCGCTTCCCGTGTCATATGACGGTGAATTTCCGACTATATCGACGCCGGACGCGTCTTTGTCCTTGCCCGCGAAGGATACTCTCGTGCCCATGGATTTTGTCACGACTATCTGGTCATGCTTTGAGCCGTCGGATCCTATCACAAGTCTTATACCGTTCCACGGCTGCGAGCCCATCTGTAAGATCTTTACTTTTCCTTCAAATGTAAAATTGTCCGTAAGGCGCGGCACGGATATGGGTATCATCTCATCCGTCGTATTATTCTGCGTCACGGTTCCGCCGTTGTACATGTTTTCGGATGCGTCCGCGGCCGATACGTTGCAAAATACCGTACTGCCTGTTATCATGCAGAGCACGATCGCCGTTGTCAGTACTTTTTTTAACATTTTACTAAACATTTTATTATCCTCCTTACCTGAAATATGTACTAAGTATATCATTGCGTACGGATTTGTCAGATACAGTTCATTTACAAAAACAGGACATTTTTTTACGTTATTGTATTTGCGCATTGACAATGCCGATCGCGAACATTTATAATTGCCCTATGTTGGAACTGACAAAGCAGACAGCAAACGGGAGATTCGCGATATGACACGGTTTTATGATTTTTGTGACAGATTTAAAGACTACAGTGCCGATGAGCTCACCTATAAAAAGCTTTACGAGGCAAAGAAGACGGAAAACGGGCTGAAGTCTTTTTTTGCCGAGCTGCCCGATAATAAAAAGGGACGTGTTAATGACTGGCTGCTTGCCGAGAAGGGCGTCATTTTATCGGAGATAACGGAAACTCTCGACGACGTCGATTTTTCAAGCGATATAGCGGTAACGCGTCACGCCCGTTACACTCCGGCGTTCGTGCATAAGCACACTTTTTTTGAGATCACATACGTGCTGAGGGGAAGCTGTATAAACAGGATAAACAATACGGACGCTGCCGACAACGTCTCGATCGAGATGCACAGCGGCGATATGTGTTTCATTCCCCCGGGCGTGTATCATGCGATAGACGAAGCAAAAGACAGTCTGATATTCAATTGCCTGATAAAGCACTATTCGGTCATGGATGTTTTAATGGATTTTCTGGTCCAGAAAAATATTCTGGCGAGTTTTTTTATACAGTCGCTCTATACGAAGAATTTTAATCATTTTCTGTCATTTCACACAGCCGACGACACTTCTCTTCAAAATATCATTGAAGCTCTTATAATGGAGGGTTATTCGGACAAGTCGTCTGTCAAGGACGAGCACCACAACGCGCTCACGGAATCTTATCTGAACATTATATTTAATCTTCTTGTGCGGGATCATATAGGGTCGGCCGATTACGACGGCATCACCGTTACCGACTCGCATCTCATACTCGAGATACAGAGGTATATCTCAAGCACGCTGCAGACGGCTACGCTCAAGAGTCTTGCGGATCATTTCAATTACTCGCCGTCCTATCTCAGCAGGCTCATTCAGCAGTCCACCGGTTCCAATTTCTCCAAGATACTGCGTAAAATAAGGATCCAAAAGGCGTGCAGCCTGCTGTCAAACAGTGACATGAGCATAAGCAGCATATGCGAACAGACAGGCTATAACTGCCAACGGCAGTTCAACAGGGCGTTTCAGGATGTGGTACACATGACGCCGAGCGAATACCGCAAGCAGCAATGTCTGCTCCCAATATGCTGAGCGCAATCGCGATCGCTGTCAGCGAGCCGCCGATCAAGCGTCCTTTTTTGATCTCTTATTTGAACCCTTCTTAAGTTTATACCCTGCGATGCCGCCGCAGGCTATGGCAGCTGCGCAGCATGCTCCTATGAGTATTCCGCCCGTTACCGACAGGCCCGTATCATTTTTATTGCCGGCACTCATGATCTCACTGTATGCCGCATATTGCTCCGCCGTCATGGCATTGTACGTATATGCGAGCCGTCCTATGGGAGCCGAGCAGCCCGACACATAGTAATCCATTATATCGTCGGGATGCTCTATGCTGTCGGTGACCTTGAACTGCAGTCTGAAGCCGTCGCCGGCATTTTCAATCCCCAGGCTTTTAACAGGGACGGAAACGAGCATTATATTGCCGCGCGTAATGCAGGAGACATTCCCGGCATCTTCAAACGAATATTCGCCGTCCTTGTTCACTCGTTCTATAGATGTGAGCTCCGCGGAAGCGGGATGCCTGTTTATTACATATCCGAAGCCCTCCCATGCGGGAGAAGACATTTTACCGGTACCGGACGGATATGCGCCTATGAGAATGTTCATATTGTCCGAAGGCTGCCCGCCGTTTTCGCCTTCCGTTATAATGTCATCGAATGTCTCTATCCTGAAATATACGTTTTCACTGTCATTCGTGACCTTCACGGATCTTACCTGATTGTCGGGCGCAGCCTGTACGTAGCGGAATTCTTCAGTCTTTAAATATCCGTAGGAATCGCGCGATATTTTACCGACCGATATGTTCGTATACGTATCCTTTATGTCATCCCACTGTGAATCGTCGCCGTATATGTCTATCGTCTTCGTCACGGGAGCCGTGAAATTGCCCGCTTCAAGCGGCGTTCCTTTATATCTCCTTATGTTTGATATGAGGCTTATATAATAATTATCTCCGTATCCTTCCTCAGAATATCCGCCGTTTCCGTCGGGGACGTATGCCTTTGATCTTGTCATTTCTATGTCGCGTGAAAACTCCGTATTGAACGTGTCTACCCAAAACGGCGTATCTCCGGCCCAGTCGGCTGTGAGCTTGAGTGCGGTCCACTCATTCCAACCTGTCACGAACACTATTTCGGGATCGGCAGCTATGGCATTGTCCCACTGCTCCTGAAAATTTGCGCCCCGCATTATTGCGTCTGTATCGCCGTTTTCAGGCTTTTGGGATGTATAACCCCTGCCCCAGCTTTCTTTTACCGTGCCCTGCGGGCCCTGCACCGAAAAGCTGAAAGCGTCTCCCGTGTGCTGCGCCACCGATACGCTCATGAGATCCGTAAACAGGCGCTGAGGTCTCACCTTCTCGACATACGGCCATCCGTCCTCTCTGTATACGTCCTCGGGCCACTGCGGGGGCCGTACCTCAAAAAAATCCAGCATTTTATCATTTAATTCTTCAGGTACGGCTATTATATATGGCTTGTCGCCGCCGCCTCTGAACCAGAGTGAATCATATTTTCCTTTTTGATACAGATTCCGGTACAGCTTCGTCACCATGTTCCCCGAATCTGTTTTTGTGAAGAACATTATCTTGGGCACATTCCAACCTGCGTTCTGATATTCCATATAAATATCGAGCATCACGCCGAGTACTTCCCCGTAATATATGGCATTCGTGAAATCGAGCGCTATGAAGTCAACGCCCGCCGCTATGAACATTTCAAGATGCTTTTTTATTATGTAGGGATCCGCGCTGTTATAATAGCCGAAAAGAGGCTCGTTGAAAAAATAATTCATGCCGTTCGGCGCTATTCTGTTACCGCTTGCGGTACTGAAGAGCTCCGCCTTGTTGCTGCGGAGTAATTTCGTTATGTCATAAACAGTTTCCTGCTTCTCTCCCTGCTGCCCCATCCATGTAAAATAGAAAAGACCCACGTATCTGTCTTTTCTGTATCCGGCCACATCGGGGGTGCTCCTTCCGAATACATCTGTTGCGATAATACTGTCAAGCATTGTACTGTCACTCCCACCCGGTATCTGTGATCCTGCCTTAACGTTTCCGGGCCTGCATACAACAGTTGCGGCAAATGCCGCAACTGTTGCAAAAAACAGCGCTATGCGTTTCATTTTAACAGATATACCCGAATGCGAAGCCGGATTCATTGCATGACCCTCTTTTATTTCTTATTTTTAGTTTTTTTGACTATTATTATGACAACGGCGGCTATGACAGCAGCGGCAGCCACGCAGATCACAACTATTATGGCAGGGCTTACTCCTCCGTCGTCGTCATTGCTGTTGCTGCTGCTGTTGCTGCCGGACGGCGCCTGAGATGAGGGCGTGCCCTGCGGAGTGTTCTGTCCCGCGGTCTGCGTCTGAACCTGCTGTGAAGGCGTCGCAGTGCCTGTCTCCTCTGCCGCAGCGCTTGTTGTCGGCTCGGCCGAAGCATCCGGTGTAGGCTCCGTTTCAGGTGTATTTTCCGGAACAGGAGTCCTGTTTGCCTCTGCCTCCGGACAATTTACGACAATATTTGATATTTCCACCCAGCAGTCCGACGTTTCAAATCCGAGATTATAATCGTCCTCGGCATCAAATGTATCATATTCTTCGGGTATTTCTATGGTACCCTGCTCTATATCGTTTAATGTGAGTGTAACATTGCGGCCCTCTCTTACAACAACAAAGTCAAACTCAAAGCCTTCGCTGAGTCTTATCGGTCCCTTGTCCCACAGCTTATCGTCCATATTGTACGACTTGAACTCAAAGCGCGTTCCCCAATTTTTCGTGACAACGAGCTTGCACTGACCTTCCTGACTGCTGCCTACGATGATACGCAGGCCGTTCCAGTCCTTTTCACCTATCTCTAAAATCTTGACGTGAGCTGAAAATGTATAATTGTTCGTAAGACCCGGGATGCTGAATGTCTCATTCACCGTATTCATTCCGTCATTGGTGAATGCGCCCGTTTCGTTTTTAAATATCTGCAGCTCTTCAAAGCTGTTTTCGGGATCGAAAAGGTTTTCCGCTGCCGACACACTTACCAAACTGAATGCAACACACAATACAGCTGTCAAAACGATCGTTTTTTTAATAATGTTCATCATACATATTCCTCCTCTTTATCTACGTCCGATAAACGCATATGACCTCTGTACCGTTATTTTAACTGTTTCACATGATAACACACAACGCATTGCAAACGCAACAATAGGACATTTTTTTACATTTTATGTGCAATGCCTCCTATCTCAGAGCCGGCCTGCCTTCATTCTGCATTGCCGGGACTCCTCTTTATTTTATAAAAAAGCGAACCCGATGATAAGTATGACCGACAGCGCGATTCGTATGATATGATGAAGTATGTGAAATTGTTTGCTCTTTATTCCGTTCAGGATCGCTGCGGTACAAACGGCAGTACACCCAAGAAAAGCAAGTATGATATCCGATCGCACTCCGAGCATATTACAAACTGCGGCCGCGATCAGGAGCAGTGAGCCGGAGATCATAATAAAAGCCGACGTTGTCTTTTTTCCGCTTTTTATTTGGCTGACGGACGCTGCCAACGAAAATCCGCCAAACAGAATACTTATGATACAGAGAATTGTACCCATCGTACTAACCTCCATTTACAAACAGTTTTCAAATGACCATACGCCACCGCCTGTATCTTTCCAAAGTTCAAAGCCTTCTTTTATCACAGCGTCCCTACATCCGCCGAAATTCGGATATTTTTTACCGATAAATCGCATTGCGGGCACATTTTCCTTAAAAGTTTTGATTATTTCAGCCATCTTTACAGCTCCCTTCGCTTTCATTATTTCATGAAAGCGTGATTTTGTACAGAGGAAAATATATCTCAGAATGTTCACAAAATAAGCGGTGCCGTCAGATCAATACCTTTTGACTTTCGCATGGTTTCTGAGTATAATGTGGATATATGAAGTTAGCATCTTTAAGCTTGATGCTGTCGCAGCAAAATTTTAACGTCACAGG